>CAIWRM010000223.1 GCA_903915075.1 uncultured Microbacteriaceae bacterium | reverse complement strand
TCACAAGTGGATGGGCCGACCGATACGCCGGGTTCTGTCTAGACCCGAAGGTCCGAGACGGTCATCTCTCTCGTCAATCGCGTTACCACGATCCTCTAGCGGCCTACCCGAGAACTAGACGAGCAGCCATAGCGTTCTCTGTTTGACCTTGCTCCGAACGAGGTTTACCTAGCCAGCTCGCTCACACGAACTGCTGGTGGTCTTTTACACCACCGTTTCACCCTTACCCCTAAAAAGGGGCGGTCTACTTTCTGTTGCACTTTCTCGCGGGTTACCCCGAGTGGACGTTATCCACCGTTCTGCTCTGCGGAGCCCGGACGTTCCTCGGCACCCTAAGGCGACGCGACCGTCTGGTCGACCCATTCACTTGTGAGTGCCAAGTTTAGGCGCGAAACGATGCCTGGGCATCCATCGCGCGATTTGCCACCGCATCCGCACGGGCATTTTCTGCTCGCGGTATCCACTCGAAGGTCACCGGACGAGGCCCAATGAGCGCCCGGGCTTCACTGGCCAGAACGGCCATGTCGGGGTGCTTGATCTTCCAGTTGCCACTCATCTGTTCGACGACAAGCTTTGAGTCCATGCGAACGTGAACGTGAGCTTCGGGACTGATGTCAAAGGCAACCTGCAGGCCGGCAATCATGCCCCGATACTCCGCAACATTGTTTGTGGCGACTCCCACAAACACGCCGACTTCAACCAGGACTTCGCCCGAGTCGATGTCGATGACGACGGCGCCGCCGGCCGCCGTTCCGGGGTTGCCACGCGAACCTCCGTCGGCTTCCACAATCAGCTTCATGCGCCGTCCTCTTCGTCTCTCGGTCGAACCAGAATGCAGTTCGAATCGGGGCATAACAACACATCGTCGGATTCGGCGTGCCGGATTGTGTCAGCGTCTCTTTCGCTCAGCAACATTCCCGTGGCCATAGAGACACCATTGACATACAACCCTGCTCCAATGCCGTAGCGTTCACGCTGCTTTTCATAGAGTGCCAGCAGTTCGGCCGGAAGACCGCCCGCGATGTCATCACGCAGCCGTCGCAGGTTCACCAGCTCCGTATCGAGGGTTTCCTCACCCAGTCGCAGGCTTTCCTCGGCCTCTCGGCGCTGGGCGGTCACCTGTGCCAAATCTTCGGTGACCAGGGCAAGGTTCTTCTGGGCCTGCTCCGCCTCTTGCTTGGCCCGGGCTTCCGCGTCGTGCAGCTCCGACGTGCGCCGTGTCAGGATTTCGATCTCGTTCTCGAGGGCCGTGATCTCCGAAGCGTTCGACGACCCCTTCAGCAGACCGGCATCCCGGGCTAACCGCTCGGCAGCAACGCGCGCGTCCGATTCAAGCCGCGCAATCTCAGTTTCCACATCCTCGGTGATGCCCGTGGCCTCCGCGAGACGGGCGGCCAGAATGGACATCTGCTGGGAGAGATCAGCCAACTGCGAGGCTTGCGCCATGTGAGCGCGGTCGTGAACGCGCTGAGCGATGCCGCTGTCGCAGTCCTGCAGGGCAATCAGGGCGAGCTGGTCGTGCGGTGATGCCTTCACGCGTATTCTTCTGCTTTCTTGTGATGGCGCCACGTGCTACTGCACGATGACAAAATCCCAGGGATCGGTTCGAAGATCGCTCACGCTCACGTCGACGCCGGGAAGCACTGCGCGGATTTCGCGCGCCGCATACTCCAGCCACAACCACTCCGCCGCCCAGTGTGACACGTCGATGAGTGCCGGTCCCCCGCCCAGCGCACTTTGTTCTCGGGACTCTTGGGCCGCATGATGGCGGAGGTCGCTCGTGATGTACACGTCGGCAGATGTCACGAGAGGATGCGCAAGGAGCGAGTCTCCCGCCCCGGCGCACAGGGCAATGCGTCGAACCTGCTGCCCGTAGTCTCCCGAAACCCGGATCCCCTGTGCTGTCGCCGGAAGCGTTTCGGCCACCCGGCGAGCAAAATCACCCAGTGTCATGCTGTCAGCTAAGTCACCCACACGACCGAGTCCGGTGTCGGTGCCGTTGACGTTCTGGAGCGAAGCGGTGAGCGGAATCGCGCTCATGACCCCTAAGAGGTCGGCCATGACAGCAGACGTTCCCGTTGCGACAACGTCGGCGTTGGTGTGGGCCGCCAGAAGCGCCGTGTTGTTGCGGATCAGGCGGGCAACAAGAGAGCCCTTGTAGCGTTCCTCGGCAACCGACGAGACCCCCCGCATCAACAGTGGATGATGCGTCACCAACAGGTCGATCTTCTCCTCAACAGCCTGCCCGACCGTGGCGTCAACGGCGTCAACCGCTAAAAGAATCGATCGAACCGGTTGATCCGGGTTGCCCGTCACGAGGCCGGGGGTGTCCCACTCTTCGGCGCCGGAGACGGGCCACAGTTGGCCAAGCGCAGTGACGACGTGCGACAGCGTTTTTGTTGCGGGAGGCGTACTGCTCGCAGGGCTGCCCGTGGGGTCAGCGCCCATGGGATGAGAAACCAGGGGCTGTGCCGTAAAGCACTTCATCAAACGTTGGCCGCGGGCGACCGTTCACGCCGAGCACAGCGTCCGAAGCGTTCTGCGCGGCCGGTGATGTAAACGCGCCTGTGGGCGGGTCGATGCGCTGTGCATCCATCGCAGGTGTGGTCGAAAACGGTGCGGCCGCGGTGGCGGGGTCCGGCACAGTCGGGTTTGCGCCAAAGGGATCGCCGTTCTCGCTCGAAGCCGCGTACGCCCGAGCCTCGTCAGTCGTCGGCGCCACAAAGGACGAGCGGGATACCTCCGGCGCGAGAGGGTACTCAGCACCGCCGAGTTCCGGGTCACGCCCAGAGTCATCCAAACCCAGCGCTTCGACCGGCTCGGCGTCCTGAGCGACAGGCGACTCATCCGATTCCGCGGGTGAGGCAGAAACCGATGACGGGACACGGCCAGCAATTCCGATTTCGCCCAACAGCGATGCGTAGAGATCGTCGGTGCTGTTGTTGCCGCCACCGGGAGTCGGGGGGTATAAATCACTCACATTGACTCCGTCTCTGTGCTTGTCTCGTGGTGACGTGGCGACACTCACGAGGTGAACTGCTGAGGTCGAGTGGGCCCTACCGGGCTCGAACCGATGACATCCACGGTGTAAACGTGGCGCTCTACCAACTGAGCTAAAGGCCCTGCGCAGACAAGTCTAACCGACTTGCCTGCAGTTCAGACTTACAGAGAAGCGAGTGCGTCGCGGTAAGCCGACAGGTCGCGCGCCTGCCCCGGCTCGGTCACAAACGTGGAGGCCACACGACCATCCTTGCCAATCAGGAACGTGGCCCGATTCGCAATTCCGGCCTCGTCGAGGAACACCCCGTAAGAGCGGGCAACAGCGCCGTGCGGCCAGAAGTCAGCCAGCAGGGGGAACTCGTAACCCTCGCTTTCGGCAAACGCGCGCTGAGCGAAGTGCGAATCCACCGAGATGCCGATGAGTTGAACGTTGTCGTCGATGAAGTCTGTGATGTTGTCACGGAGTTCGCACAGTTCACCGGTGCAAATGCCGCTGAACGCAAGGGGGAAGAAAACAAGTGCCACGGCACCCTTCTCCAAATAATGGCTGAGCGTTACCGTCTCACCGAACTGGTTCTTCACGCTGAAGTCGGGCGCGATATCTCCGGCACTGATTGTCATGGATCCTCCACTGATAATGACTCCCGAAGAAGTCGACTGGGTGCAAATCAGTCTAGGGCGAGCGATAGAGTGGAGACTCCTCTTCTATGTGCCACCAGCACTGAGGAACCTCCCTGCTAAGACATGGACTCGGCATGACCTGCCGGCCTGATGTGGAAGGACGCGGCATGACCGTCAACGACCAGGACCCCTACTCCGTCACTAATTTCGACGCCGACCCGCAAGAGACGTCCGAGTGGATTGAGTCCCTCGACGCCGTCGTTGGGGCGCGGGGTCACGATCGCGGACGCGACATCATGTTGAGCCTGCTGCGGAGGTCGAAGGAGCTGCACCTGGGCGTACCCATGGTGCCCACCACTGACTACCTCAACACCATCGCGGTCGAAGACGAGCCCGCCTTCCCCGGCGACGAAACCATCGAGCGCGAGTACCGTGCGTGGATCCGCTGGAACGCCGCCATGCTGGTGCACCGCGCTCAGCGACCCGGCGTTGGCGTTGGCGGACACATTTCGACCTACGCGTCTTCTGCTTCGCTTTACGAGGTGGGCTTCAACCACTTTTTCCGCGGACAAGACCACCCCGGTGGCGGCGACCAAATCTATATTCAGGGCCACGCCTCGCCCGGACCCTATGCCCGTGCGTTCATCGAGGGGCGCCTGACCGCCGATCAGCTCGACGGTTTCCGCCAAGAGAAATCCCACGCTGCTGGCGGCCTGTCGTCATACCCGCACCCGCGCCTCATGCCCGACTTCTGGCAGTTCCCCACCGTCTCAATGGGCCTCGGCCCCATCAACGCCATCTACCAGGCGCAGCTCAACCGCTACCTCACGAACCGCGGCATCAAGAACGCCTCGGATCAGAACGTCTGGGCCTTTTTGGGCGACGGCGAGATGGACGAGGTCGAGAGCCGCGGTCAACTGCAGGTAGCGGCCAACGAGGGACTCGACAACCTCAAATTCGTCATCAACTGCAACCTGCAGCGCCTCGACGGACCGGTTCGCGGCAACGGCAAGATTATCCAGGAGCTCGAGAGCTTCTTCAGAGGCGCAGGGTGGAACGTTATCAAGGTCATCTGGGGTCGCGAGTGGGACGATCTCCTCGCCCGCGACACGGATGGTGCTCTCCGCACGCTCATGAACGTCACTCCCGATGGCGATTTCCAGACCTACAAGACGGAGAACGGCGCGTTCGTTCGCGAGAACTTCTTTGCTCGCGACCCGCGTGCCCTACAGCTCGTGGAGAACTACACCGACGATCAGATTTGGAACCTCAAGCGCGGCGGTCACGACTATCGCAAGGTTTATGCGGCCTTCAAGGCCGCCGTGGAGCACAAGGGGCAACCCACCGTCATCCTGGCGCACACCATTAAGGGCTACGGCCTGGGCCGCTCCTTCGAGGGCCGCAACGCGACTCACCAGATGAAGAAGATCAACCTCGACGACCTCAAGTCGCTGCGCGACACCCTGAACATTCCGATTTCGGATGCTCAGCTCGAAGAGAACCCGTATCTCCCGCCCTACTACCGGCCCGAGGCAAACGACCCACGACTCCAGTACATGCACGAGCGCCGTCGCGAGCTCGGCGGCTACATTCCCGAGCGCCGAACGCGGTTCGCACCGCCCGCTCTGCCGGATCACGACGCCTACCAGAGTGCGCGCAAGGGATCCGGAACGCAGGAAATCGCCACGACTATGGCCTTCGTTCGCCTGCTCAAAGACCTCATACGCGACAAGGAGTTTGGTCACCGGTTCGTGCCGATCATTCCGGACGAAGCCCGCACCTTCGGAATGGACACATTCTTTCCGAATGCAAAGATCTACAACCCCAACGGCCAGCACTACATTTCGGTCGACCGCGATCTTCTCTTGGCCTACAAAGAAGACCCGGCGGGAACCATCCTTCACGTGGGCATCAATGAGGCCGGAGCTCTCGCCGCCTTCACCGCGGTGGGAACCTCCTACTCAATTCAGGGCGAAGTACTTATCCCGGTTTATGTCTTCTACTCCATGTTTGGTTTCCAGCGCACGGGAGACGCCCTGTGGGCCGCGGGCGACTCAATGGCGCGCGGATTTGTCATCGGCGCCACGGCTGGTCGCACCACCCTCACGGGTGAGGGGCTGCAGCACGCCGACGGCCACTCCCCCATCCTCGCGGCGACAAACCCCGCAGTCATTGCGTATGACCCCGCGTACGGCTACGAAATTGGACACATCGTGCGCGACGGTCTCGATCGCATGTACGGCGGAAACCACGACGACCCCAACGTGATGTACTACCTGACGGTCTACAACGAGCCCATCGTGCACCCGGCCGAGCCAGAAGACTTGGACGTTGCCGGACTCCTCAAGGGCATGTATCTGCTCGCCCCGTCGACTCACCCTGGACCGAAGGCACAGCTTCTGGCTTCGGGAGTCGCCGTTCCGTGGGCCCTCGAAGCGCGGCAACTTCTCGCCGAGGACTGGGGCATCTCTGCAGACGTGTGGTCGGTTACCTCGTGGGGTGAGCTGCGCCGCGATGGCATGGCATGCGAGGAGCACAACCTCCTCAATCCCGAGGCCGACGAACGCACGCCGTTCGTCACCTCGCGACTGAGCGTCACCGAAGGACCGATCGTGGCGGTGACCGACTACAACCACATGGTCCCCGACATGATTCGCACGTTCGTGCCTCGGCGTTACGCCACTCTCGGCGCCGATGACTTTGGATTCTCCGACACGCGCGCCGCGGCTCGCCGCTACTTCGTGATCGACGGTCCCTCTCTCGTGGTTCGCACGCTCGAGCAGCTCGCACACGAGGGCGAGATTGATCGCTCCACTGTTCGTGCCGCAATCGACAAGTACCGAATTCACGATGTGAATGCCGGAACAACGGGGTCTGCGGGCGGCGAGAGCTAGCGCGACGCCGAACGCTCTGCTCACCTAGACTCATCTCCGTGATTGTTATCGTTTGCCCCGGTCAGGGGTCACAAAAGCCCGGCTTCCTTGAGCCGTGGCTGGAACGTCCCGGTGCCCGGGATCTTTTGGGCTCTCTCGGCGACGCCTGCAACGTTGATCTCATCGCCCACGGCACCACGAGTGATGCCGACACGATTCGGGATACGGCGATCGCGCAGCCACTGATTGTGGCCGCCGGAATCGTGACTCTCGCCGCACTTGGCGCGGAAGAAGTTTTGGGTGGTGACTTCGGCATCGCCGGTCACTCCGTGGGTGAGTTTACCGCCGCCGCTGGCGCCGGAGTTCTCGACGCCACCGATGCCGTTGCTCTCGTGGGCATCCGAGGGCGAGCTATGGCCGAGGCAGCCGCTCACGTGGCCACCGGAATGAGTGCTGTCGTGGGTGGAGATGAGGCCGAGGTCTTGGCAGCGGTAAACGCGCACGGCCTCGTTGCCGCCAACTACAACGGTGGCGGTCAGATTGTTGTTGCCGGTGAGCTCTCGTCGTTGGCCGCATTTGCTGAGAATTCTCCCGCCGGTTCGCGGGTCATTCCTCTGCAGGTGGCCGGCGCATTCCACACCTCATTCATGGAATCCGCCGTCGACACACTGCGCGAAGCTGCGGCATCCGTCACCACCAACGATCCCGCCCGGACACTCTGGACAAACCGGGATGGTTCCGTGGTCACCCAAGGCACGGCGTTCCGCGACCTCCTGGTGGGGCAGGTATCTTCTCCCGTTCGCTGGGACAAGTGCATGTCGTCATTCGAACAGGCGGGAGTGACTGGCATCATCGAACTGTGCCCCGCCGGAGCACTGGTCGGACTGGCCAAGCGTGGCCTCAAGGGTGTACCCACCGTGGGTATCTCGTCTCCCGATGACCTCGGGGCGGCCCGCGAGTTGCTCTCTGCAGGGAAGTAAGGAACACCATGACGCGCCCCTCTCTCAACGAGTCCACCGGAGCCAAGCATTCGCGCATCTACGCCCTCGGGGCTTCGCGGGGCGACCTCACCGTCACAAACGACGATATTGCCGGGCCCATTGAATCGAGCGATGAGTGGATTCGTCAGCGAACGGGTGTGATCACGCGCAAACGCGCTTCGGCTGGGCTCACCGTTGTCGACATGGCCGTCGAAGCGGCGAATGAGGCCATCGCCAAAGCGGGCATCACTCCGGACCAAATTGATGCCGTCTTGGTGTCGACCATCAGCAACCCGGTCGCTACTCCGTCTCTGGCCGCGCTCGTTGCTGAGCGTGTGGGCGCAAACCCCGCCCCCGCCTACGACATCTCGGCAGCGTGCGCGGGATACACCTACGGAATCGCGCAAGCCGATTCGTTCATCCGCTCGGGATTGGCACACTACGTGCTGGTCATCGGCGCCGAGAAACTCAGCGACTTTGCCAAGCCCAACGATCGGACAATCTCATTTCTCCTCGGCGATGGCGCCGGCGCAGCCGTCATCGGCCCCTCGGACTTTCCGGGAATCTCAAAGACCGTGTGGGGATCCGACGGCTCAAAGTGGGATGCCGTGGGCATGGACCACAGCTGGGCGGAGTATCGGGACGGCGGCGGCGACGTTGACTGGCCAACCCTTCGGCAAGAAGGACAAACCGTCTTTCGCTGGGCCGTCTGGGAAATGGCGAAGGTGGCAAAGCGTGCTCTCGATGAAGCGGGCGTTACGAGTGACCAACTCGCGGCCTTCATCCCTCACCAGGCAAACATGCGCATCATTGACGAGTTTGCCAAACAGCTCGCACTTCCCGACAGCGTTGCTATTGCCCGGGATATCGAGACCACGGGTAACACCTCGGCGGCGTCCATCCCCCTCGCCACACATCGGCTGCTCGAGGAACATCCTGAGCTCAGTGGTGGCCTGGCCCTCGAAATTGGCTTCGGCGCTGGGCTCGTCTTTGGGGCACAAGTGGTGGTCCTGCCCTAGCAACCGAAATGTGCGCCACACGTGCGCACGCAAAGTAAACTTGTGGAGTATTCCCAAGAACCAGAAATCAAGGAGAAAACCTCATGGCACTGTCCACCGAAGAAGTTTTGAGCGGTCTTGCTGAGCTCGTCAACGACGAGACCGGCATCGCGACCGACACCATCGTGCTCGACAAGTCCTTCACGGACGACCTCGACATCGACAGCATCTCGATGATGACGATCGTGGTCAACGCCGAAGAGAAGTTCAACGTCAAGATTCCCGACGAGGATGTCGCGAACCTGAAGACCGTGGGAGACGCGGTCAACTACATCGTCAAGGCTGCGGCCTAACTTCTGAAGAGACGGGGGTCGTCGCCGCGACAACAGTCGACGCGCCGACCCCCGATTTTTTCTTATCTCCCCTCAGCGTCGCCGCCGAGGCCGTCACGAAGGAAACCTTTCTCACATGACAGTTCAGAAGATTGTGGTTACGGGAATTGGCGCGTTCACCCCGCTGGGGGCGAACGCCACCGACACGTGGAACAACCTCCTGGCGGGAAAGTCGGGTGCCCGGCCGATTGAAGCTGACTACATCGCCGAACTGGAGCTTCCCGTGACATTCGCGGCTCAGGTCGTGCAGAGCCCCGATGAGATCCTTGAAAGGGTTGAGGTCAAGCGGCTCGATCCCTCCAGCCAGTACGCACTCATCGCGGGGCGCGAGGCCTTCGCCGACGCGGGAAGTCCCACAGTTGACCCCGAGCGTTTGGCGGTCGACTGGGCCACGGGCATCGGCGGAATCTGGACCCTCGTGAGCGCTTGGGAGGACCTTCGCCAGAAGGGCCCGCGTCGCGTCATGCCCATGACTGTTCCCATGCTGATGCCCAATGGTCCGGGCGCTGCGGTGGGCATGGATCTTCACGCGCGCGCCGGAATTCGCACGGTCGTTTCCGCTTGTGCCTCGAGTACGGAATCAATCGTGAACGCCGTCGAGCACCTTCGCGCGGGTCTCGCCGACGTTGTCATTGCCGGTGGATCTGAAGCAGCCGTTCACCCCCTGCCCCTGGCGTCATTTGCGGCAATGCAGGCCCTGAGCAAGCGCAACGACGACCCTGCACGCGCCTCGCGGCCGTACGACGCAGATCGTGACGGTTTTGTGCTGGGAGAGGGAGCTGCCGCACTTGTATTGGAGACCGAGGAGCACGCGCTCGCTCGCGGTGCCCGAATCTACGCCGAGGTCATTGGCGGAGCGATAACGAGTGACGCGTATCACATCACCGCACCCGACCCCGAGGGCTCTGCGGCGGCGCGCGCCATGACGACAGCTCTTGAGAAGGGTGGCGCAGCCCTCACGGATGTTGTTCATGTCAACGCCCACGCCACGAGCACACCGGTCGGCGACATCGCCGAATACAACGCACTCAAGCGCGTCTTCGGTGATCACCTCAAGAACATTGCTGTCACGGCAACGAAGGGCGCAACGGGACACCTTCTCGGCGGAGCCGGAGCAATTGAGGCCCTGTTCACCGTGATGGCGCTTCACACCCGAACCGTGCCGCCCACCATCAACCTCGACAATCAAGACCCCGAGATCATTCTCGACGTTGTCACGTCACCCCGCACCCTGCCCGAGGGTCCCCTCGTGGCAATCAGCAACTCGTTTGGCTTTGGTGGCCACAATGCCGTGGCGGCGTTTAGGTCTTACCCCTAACCCACGCGATGGAGCCACGTCACACTGTGATCGGAAACACGAGCACGAAACACGTCGAGCTCCGCGTCCCACTCGCTGCCGAGTTCTCTCGCCACGGCGTCTCGAAGTTCAGCGATGCTGCCGGCAGACTCTTCGAACAGATGCATGAGACGCGCCTGCGTAATGTACGCCGAACCGGTTGCGTCGACGTGCACACGATGAATTCCCCGTGAGGGCGTGTGCATGAAGTGGGTCCCGTCGTTGTCCGCCGACGCATACTCCGACACCTCGAATCTCAGATCTCGCCAGCCGAAGAGTGCGGAAGCAATCTTGGCCGCCGAACCGACCGGCCCCACCCACACGTGTTCGGAACACAAGGTTTGTGACGCAATCGGCTGGCGGTCCCACCGAAAGTGGAGCGGCTCACCGAGCACACCAGAAATTGCCCACTCAACGTGTGAGGTGAGGGCTTTAGGCGCGGAGTGAATCTGGATCAGTCCGCTACTCACGTTGTTCATGCTCATTTCCGTTTCTCGTTTGGTTCGTCTTCCCCAACGACCACACGAAACGAAATACAGCAACCTCAGTGTCACACGCGAAATGAAAAACTGCAACGCGCGACGGGGATCCTCTCAGCCACCGCTCAGTGGGGATGATGGCCGCGTTAACATCGAGTTTATAACCTACTGAGTATGGCTTTATATAAAGACATACTGGGTAGGTATAAAGAAATAACTACTCGGTATCTATAAAAAAACAGGATACTCAGTAGTTATATTTATATACTCACTGAGTATGGTTTTTTTCTGTCTACTCAGTAGAATTTACCCTGACCGTGTTGCCTAAAGTCTCACCGAGTAGAGTATTGTGGGGAGTCACATTCAATTGGTGGGCAAGGAGGCGCGCAGTGTCGGTTCGCGACTGCCTATTGTCCATCATGTCTCTGGGCCCCCAGTACGGGCTTCAGTTGCACGCCGAGCTGACATCACGTGCTCCCCATCGAGCAGCGACGAACGTTGGTCAGATCTACAGCACACTTGATCGTCTGGTGCGCGACGCGAAGGTGGAGACCGGCGGCCAGACCCCCGATGGACTCCCCCTCTACCAACTCACCGCTTCTGGCTCACAGGAGATTATGGCCTGGTTGGAGCCCGAAGGAGTGAGTCGCGATACCGCGTGGGCAGATCTTCTTGACCTCGTCTTCATGGTGAGGTCATTGCCACACGTGAATCCGGTTCCCGCCTTCGACGCCATCACATTTTCGTTTGGCGAACTGCCCGAACCAACCGCTGGCGAGGATGCCAGGGCTCGCACCACATGGCTCCTCGCCCTTGCAGAAGAAGATTTGGCCCGCACTGTCCGCGCCATCGTCGAACGTTCGCGAAGCGAGGTGGGAACCGCCGAACACGGATGGGGCCTCTCTGCCGTTCGCCCCAAGCGCGGGCGTCGCCCCCTCAAACCAACGAGTTAGCCTCGACCCCTGGAGGGTCAGTGCAAGAGCCCGCCCTCTTTGTTGAGCACGTTTTTCTCTCCCGCCTCAATAGCAAAGCTGAACCGATTGGCTTCCGGGGGCATGGGGCAATTGAAGTTGTAGCTGAACGCGCACGGGGGCAGATAGGCCAGATTGAAATCCAAGGTGATGGTTCCGTCCGCGTTTGGCGCGCACATGAGAAAACGTCCCACGCTGTATGTCGACTCGCCGCTCGTCGCATCTGAGAAGACCAGCAGCAGAGCACGCCCCTCCTGAAAAGCCGCCACGGAGTAATCAACCCCGTCGTGCGTAAATGAAATATCCGCGGGGATAATCTTCTCCCGCGTCTTCCCCTCGTCTTTCAGGTGATCGACGCCCACGGCTCGACCGCCCTCGATCGGAGTAAAGGTGGCCTGAATCACCCACTCGGGATTGTAGGGAAAGGCATCGATGCCGCCGAAGTTTGTGATGTCCTCCGACTGTGCGTTCCAGACGCGCAACGCGTAGCGCCCCTCTTCGTTGGCGATGACAAAACCGGTCACGCCCTCGCCAAAGACGATCGACGAAGGATTCTCATCGTTCTTGGCGCGAACAACGACGGGTCCGTCGACCACGCGGTCGTCGACAACGATTCCCTCGGATGCCTCCGCCCGAAGCGTGATACCGGTCTCGCCCCCTTCTCGGGTTGACCACCAGCCGGGGACCCCCCACACCTGCTCTTCAACTCCGGGCTCGCCATAAAACCATGCCGTGGTCGTGAGGGCGAGGTTGCCCTGCGGCATCGTGACAGCTTGATTCCGACGCTCGCGAAAGATTGCATACGACTGCTCGGGGGTTGGTGGGTTCTCGGTCACGGACTAAAACCTAGCGAAGCCTGGCTCTGCTCCCCCGGTGACACACGCGCAAGAGACAGACCGGCACGAAAACGCCCGCTGAACTCGGGGAGAACACTCAACGTTTGTTGGACGTTTCTTGGCAATTGGTGGCCACGTGCCATGATTAACTGTGGCCATGACAATTCGAACGCTGACGCGCTCCGCCGCATGTGCCATTGCCACCGCAGCCCTGCTCATTGGTGGATCTGCCCTTCCCGCAGTCGCCGCCGAAGAAGCTGAGTACATCATCAGCGTTCCGGACGGCCAGGTTGCGCCACTCGTGACCGACTTGAGTCAGTTGGGCGAATCTCCCGACCACGTTTATACCAGTGCGATTGACGGCGTGGCCGTCTCCCTGACACCTGCCGAGGTCTCCGCGATTCAGGCTGAGAACCCGCAGGCACAGATTGTTCCTGACTCGATTGTGACTATTTCTGCAACACGCTCTGGGTCTACGTGGGGTCTCTCCGCACTCGACCAGGCAACGGCACCCGCCGACTCTTCGTACACCTACCCTGACTCTGCGGGTACGGGTGTCGATGTCTTTGTTATCGACACTGGTGTCGCAAACCGGCCCGCTGATTTTGGTGGCACGCTCGACACCACGCGGGCGCGTGACTTTACCGGTCTCGGAACGTGGGTGGACTGCAACGGGCACGGCACGCACGTGGCCGGCACCGTGGCGTCCAACGTTTATGGGGTTGCCAGCAAGGCCACCATCATTCCCATTCGCGTTCTCGACTGCAACGGTTCAGGAAGCATGTCCAACGTACTCGCCGGTGTCAACTACGCGATGTCCGCCAAGACCCCCGGCAAGACCGCCGTTCTCAACATGAGTCTTGGCGGTGGCTATGCCGCCTACCTGAATGCCGCCGTTGACGCGGCCGTTGACGCTGGCATTGTTTCGGTTGTCGCCGCGGGTAACAGTTCCGTGGACGCGTGTGGATCGTCGCCGGCTTCCGCGCCCAAGGCACTCACGGTGGGCGCCCTCTCGAACAACCTGAGCCCGGCTGGCTTCAGCAACTACGGATCGTGCGTCGATGTGTATGCCCCCGGCGCTGGAATCACGTCGCTCTGGCTCGGAACGTCAACCGCCACAATTTCGGGCACATCGATGGCGAGCCCTCACGCTGCCGGCGTAGCAGCCCTGTACATCGCTGCGAACCCCACACAGACTGCTGCCCAGGTCACGGCCGCGATCTTCGCAGCCAGCAAGGTCAACTGTGGGGCATGCAGTCCCAATAAGACGCTCAACATTCAGAACCTCGCGCTCAACCCGACCCAGCCACCCGTGACGCCACCCGCGCCTGTCGTTCCGGGCGCACCGGGCGCACCGACCCTGTCAAACGTGACCGCTACGAGCTCCACCGTCTCATGGACAGCGCCGAGCACTGACGGCGGTTCAGCCATCACCAGCTACCTCGTGGAGTACCGTGCAGCCACGGCCACAACCTGGCAATCAGTAACAGTGACCGCTCCGACACGGACTACGACCGTTGCGTCCTTGTTGCCAAACACGAACTACACCTACCGGGTAACGGCCCGCAACAGTGTCGGTAGTTCACCCGCCTCGAGCACCGCGAACGCGCAAACCCTCACGAGCGTTCCCGGCACACCGGGTGCACCGACCCTGTCAAACGTGACCGCCACGAGCACGACCGTCTCCTGGACGACGCCGAGCACTGACGGCGGTTCGGCCATCACCAGCTACCTCGTGCAGTACCGCGCAGCCACGGCCACCACCTGGCAATCCGTAACCGTGACCGCTCCGACAACGAGCGCGACCGTCACGGCTCTGTCGAGGAATACGACGTATACCTACCGGGTGACGGCCCGCAACAGCTTAGGTAGTTCACTCGCCTCGGCCACCACGAGTGCACGAACCCTAACCGGCATCCCGACAGCCCCACGAAACGTGTTTGTCTCATCGGTGGGCACCACGGCCACTGTTTCGTGGACCGCGCCATCGAGCACGAACGGTGCGCCGCTCACTGCGTACCGGGTGGAGTATCGCAAAACTCCCTCGTCGGCATGGCAGAGCAGAACCGTCAGTTCGGTCTCCGGTGCAACACCAGCAACCACGGTAAACATCACCGGACTTGCTCCGCGGTCAATGTACCAAATTCGTGTGATCGCCCAGTCGCAATTCGGTTCGAGCGCTCCTGCGTCGGGTGGGTACACCGTCACCACGACAATAAGGAAAAATAGGTAGCCTCGAGAACCACAGTTACACGCAGGCGTTGGGGGCGAAGGCCCCGTGACTGGCACGCATGGCGAGACGGCGCAGCCTATTCGTCCTCGTGCGCTTTGCGCCGTGCACGCGCGAGGAGTGCAGCTCCCACGCCGAGAACCAGCAACACGGCTGCCGTCACACTAATGCCAATAATGGTGCCCTCACTGGCTCCTGTGTTGGGCAGCTCGATGGCGAAAACAGTCACAAAGCTCATGTCACTCATTTCTCGCGCGACCGCGCAATTTCGATCATTAGTCAGAGTCTAAGGCCATGCACATTGGGTCTCCGGGACGCGAACTCGGCTGACATCCTACGAATTGTGGAGTGAGATTACGACCCGAGGGTAAATAACCTACTTCTCGTATACTACGAACGTGATCAGTTTTCGACGAACGCGGCTGGCTTTTGGCGCTCTTCTTGCCGCCACTTTTGCAGTGGCGACTGTCACCGCTTGTAGCTTCACTCAGAGCGGCAGCTCACCCGGGAAGCCGGAACACATTCATAGCGTGGCAACCGATGGTCAGGGCTTTTTTCTCGCGAGCGAAGAAGGCTTGTATTCATGGTCGGGCACATCGTGGGAATTGCGGGGTGAAGTCTTTGATGTCATGGGGCTGGCGATAGAAGACGGAGTTTTCTACGCGAGCGGTCATCCGGGGCTATTACAAGATCTCCCCGATCCCCTGGGCCTGTTGCTCTCAGACAACCAAGGCGAAACGTGGACGTCACACGCACTGAGCGGTCACGTGGATTTCCACCTCTTGAGAGTCTCCGGGGACACCATGGTGGGAATTGCGGCAAACT
This sequence comes from uncultured Microbacteriaceae bacterium, assembly GCA_903915075.1. GTDB lineage: Bacteria > Actinomycetota > Actinomycetes > Actinomycetales > Microbacteriaceae > UBA963. Next base: position 4,324 of record CAIWRM010000223.1, on the reverse strand, counting down.
TCAAGTCCGTATTGGTGTCCACGGATGGCGGAACGAACTGGCTGACTCTCGTGACCCCCGTCTTTACGGATCTCGACATGAACCCCGCTGTGGCGAGCCAAATGCTCCTCGTCTCAGACGGGATGCTCTCCATTTCAACCGATGCGGCGAATTCATTTTCGCAGATTTCTGCCCCAACTGAGGTCCTCTTTGTCGACTGGAGCAATACCGGCGTTTTCCTTGCCTCAAACTCGACTTTGTACAAATCTGAGCTCTACAACGGACAGTATGTAGCTGTTTCCCAGAAGTTTAGAAACATCGCGGCCATCGGGGCTTCGTCCGACGCCGTCATTGTCCTGGATGACCAAGGCGTTCACCTCTCAACCGACGGCGGCGAAACCTTTAGCACGGCAGCCTCGTAAGCTCTCAGGCATTGCCGCGACGCTAGTGGCGTGCTGAGGAGTTCAGTGGTGGGCGCCAAAGGTTCACGACGGACAAAATCACTCGCCTGTCGATGGAGTTTTCTTGTCCTTCTTCTTCGCTGTCACGCGCCCCGCATGGGCCTTAGCCGTTGGGTCTTTTTTGGACACAATCAAACTGGCCACAATAGCCACAACGAGAATGCCGGCGATGACGATAAGGCTCACACCGGTCTCAATCTTGGGAACAACGCTCCCAAAGGTCTCATAACCAAACAGCAGCATGAGTTTGATGCCGATGAAAATCAGGATGAAGGCCAACCCGAGCGACAAGAAAATGAGCCGGTCGAGAAGCCCCTTCATGAGGAAGTACAGGGCGCGCAGGCCAAGAAGGGCAAAGGCGTTGACGCTAAAGACCAGGAATGGTTCCTGAGTCACCCCGAAAGTGGCGGGGATCGAGTCCAACGCAAAAAGCAGGTCGGTCGAGGCAATCGCGATCATCACGATGAACATCGGCGTGATGAGCCGAACTCCGTTCTCCTTTACGAAGAGCTTTGTTCCGTGGTAACTGTCGGTATAAGGCAACCGGCGCTTCACAATCTTCACCAAGAAGTTGTCTGACGGGTCGGGGTCTTCCTTCCAGTGGCGCATGAGGCCAATGCCGGTCCAGATCAGGATGGCACCGAAGATCACGAAGGTGAAGGCAAAGTAAGCCAAAGCTGCCGCACCAACAGCAATGAAAACAGGCCGGAATACCAACGCCAAGATGACACCAATGAGCAAGACTCTTTGCTGGTAAATGCTGGGGACGGCGAACTGGGTCAGGATGATGGCGAAAACGAATACGTTGTCGACCGACAGCGACTTTTCCACCAAGTACGCGGCAAAATACTCTGTTCCGTAAACGCTGCCGGCGCTCCACCACACCCAGATTCCAAATGCGACGGCAACCGCGATATAAAACACCGACCACCCGGCGGCTTCGCCAAAACTGACTTCGTGAGGCTTGCGGCTAAAGGTGAGCAGGTCCAGGGCCAGTAGGGCAAGAATAATCCCGATGATGAGCGCCCACGTTAAAATTGAGACGTCCACGCTTCTCCTTGGTGATTTCGCAAGTGGCTGGAAGGCAGACACCGCTAGAAAATCTACCCAGCGAACCTGAAAGAAGCTCGCGAAGCCAGCGTGGAATGTTCAGACCCAAGAGAGAGCCGTTGCGTCACTGTAGGGCGGACGGGACTTGAACCCGTGACCGACGGATTATGAGTCCGCTGCTCTAACCAGCTGAGCTACCGCCCCAGGACGCGAGCCGGGCCCGCATCTGTCTCAGGATATCAGCGCGAGAATAAGTGCCACCGCTGTGCGCCCCTCAGGGAGCGTGGTGCGGTGTGGAAATGCTCGACTAAGGAACAAGCGTGCTGTTCGCCACGCCCTCGGCGCCCATGTTGACAACCAGCACCCGCACGGGCGACGTGGAGTTGTTGACTCCGTTGTGGTGAGTGCCGACCGCCTCGACGATGGCTTCACCCGCTCGATACACCTTCTCCACCTCGCCCGACTCCGTGTCGTAGGTGACCGTCAAGGTGCCTTCGAGAATGTAGGCGTACATGGGCGCATCGTGGAAGTGCCACCCGGTTGCCACACCCGGCGGAATAGTGAGGATAGTCGAGCTCACCTGAGCTGGACCCGCGTTGGGATAGGAAATCAACTGATCCAGAATCGTGGTTTCGGATGCCGTGAGCAGTGGGCTTGCCGAAATCGTCGCCACCGGCGACGGCGTGGACGCGGGTGTGGCGGCCACCGAACATCCCGCGAGCGACACCCCGAGGGCCATGGTGAGCGCGGCGGCGGCGAATGACCTCGTGATAGTGTTCTTCATGATTTCTCCCTCGTGATGGTGTTCCGCGACCTCATGTGTAGCGAAAAAAGTGGCCGGCTCACTCGTCGGTGAGCTCGGGGTCGGGGTCGACAACTTTCTCGCCCCGGTAGAGCGCCTCGAACGTGTCGAGGGTTCGTGTAATGTCGTGCCCCCGAATGAATCGCAGGCTGCTGCGCTTCATGGCGTCAAGCTCCGCGGGCTTCATGCGAAGCACACGTTCGAGCTTGTCGCGAAGATCGTCGACGTTGTTGGGTTCGAACAGGAAACCGTTTTCGCCGTCGTGAACGAGGTGTGGCAAGGCCATAGCGTTTGCGGCCACAATGGGCAGACCCGTTGCCATGGCCTCCATTGTGGCGATTGACTGCAGCTCGGCAATCGACGGCATGGCAAAAACGCGCGCGCGTCGAAGGCTCGCCTTGAGTTCGTCGTCGCTGACATATCCGGTGAATGTCACGCGATCTTCGAGACCCAACGTGCGGGAGAGTGTTGTCAGTTGCTGAAAGAGGTCACCCCCGCCCACGATTTCCAGCGTCGCCTGGAGGTCGGCGGGAAGAGCGGCCACGGCGCGAAGGAGAACGTCAAGCTTCTTCTCGCCCGTGACGCGGCCCACAAAAACAATATGATTTCCCTGTTGTGCGAAGTCGGGGTCGTAGCGATGCGCATCGATGCCACACGAAATGGCGTGCACATCGGTGAGGCTGGTGAACTCCTCAAGAAAGTTGGCCGCTCTGCGGGTGGGGGTGGTGACCGCCTCGGCGCGCCCGAACGTTCGCCCCGCGGCAGTCCATGCGGCCGAGATCGCCCACCGCTGGAGAAACTTGGGGAGCAGAGTGAAATCAAGCAAGTTCTCGGGCATGAAGTGGTTCGTGCCGATGATTCGAATGCCCCGCTTGGCGGCGGCGATGGAGAGACCTCGCCCCACGATGATGTGCGACTGAAAGTGGACGACGTCCGGCTTGATCTCGTCAACGATTCGTTCGCTGTTCCGAATGATGCGCCAGGGCAGGGCAAACCGCAACCAGTCGTGCGGATACCAACGCCACGACCGCAGGCGATGAACGGTCATGGAGGCACCCTCGTGTGTCTCGGTCGCGGTGATGCCGGGACCGCCAACAAAGCCCGGGGCAACCACGTGCACGTTGTGACCGCGCCCCACTAAGCCGGCGGCAAGTCGTTCGGCAAACTTGGCGGCGCCATTGACGTTCGGCCCAAAAGTGTCACAGCCGATGACGATCGTGAGCGGAGTTCGACTGCTCTGTGGTGAACGTCGTGCTGACACGAAAAAGTCCTCTTCCCCTCGGCGGCCTCACGCCAAACCAAGGTGGCAATTGCCTAGGTACAGTCTATTCGTGGGTCCCGCAAGGCGTCGCTAGGCGGGCGCACGTATCGCGGCGTCAATGTCCTTGTGCGTTTGCGGGTGGAAACGGGCTAGCAGAAAGACGCCCACGACGGCAATCAACCCGGCGAGTCCATAGGCGGCCATGTCATACCACTGCGCCTGTGCGGCCTCATCGAGGACGAGAATACCGATGGCAACAGCCACGAGCGGATCGATGACGGTGAGTCCCGCAATGACCAGATCCGGAGGACCTGACGAATAGGCATTCTGAACAAAGAACCCACCAACGGTCGCCGCTCCGAGCAGAGCGACGAGACACACCCAGGTGAGCACATCCATATCGTTCTGAATGATGCGCGTGAGCACCACCTTTGCCAGTGTGGCCACGAATCCGTAGAGGACTCCTGTTCCAATGATGTAGTAGAGGGCCGAAGCATGTTTGCGGAAGACCGCGAACAACACGCTGAGCGCGAGCATGACAAAGCCCAGCAGGACAAGGATCTGAACAAGGTCGTCTTGGGTGACCCGCGTGTTCCGAGCGCTCATCGAGGCGATGGTGACAAACAGACCGATACCACCCACGCACATCACGACGGCCCAAATGGAGGGTCGGTTGAGGCGAACCCTGCTCACACGAGCATTGAGGAAAGTGGTGATTACCAGGGCAACCGCGCCGATGGGCTGCACCAAGATCAGAGGTGAGAAGGCGAG
>CAIWRM010000222.1 GCA_903915075.1 uncultured Microbacteriaceae bacterium | reverse complement strand
TGGCGGCTTTCAGGGCAGCCTCTTCGCCCAATTCGCACTGTATGGCGTTGCCACGGCCGCCCTCGCGCTGTGTTGGGGATTCGCCGGAATCTTGAGTCTGGGCCACGCTGTCTCCTTTGGGATCGGGGCTTACGTTGCCGCGTGGTGCGGCATCAACATCCCGGACGGCGGAACCCTCCTGGGCATCCTCTTCGGTGGGCTCGCCGCGGGCGCCGTCTCGCTGCTCGTTGGTCTCGTGGGATTACGAGGCCGGGTCAACGTGATCACGTTCGCCCTACTCACCTTCGTTTTACTCTTCGGCGCGGTCGAGGTGGTCAATCAGCTGACACCCATCACCGGTGGCTTCAATGGCCTCGCCGGGGTACCGCCGCTCAACCTGGGCGACCTGTGGACCGCCGACCCCGTGGCGCAGCGAGTGATCGTAACCATCGCCGCGGTCGGTCTGTTGTGGCTCCTGATTATCGTGGCACGAAGCCCCTTCGGCGGCGCACTCGTGCTCGCAAAGACGCACGCCATTCGCGCGGCTTCGTCTGGCTATAACATTCCGGCATTCCGGATTGGGACCTTCGCTTTCGCGGGCGTTGTCACCGGACTGGCGGGATCGCTCTTTTCTACGCAGACCCAGTTCGTTGCACCGGATCAGATCAGCTTGCTCCTGGCTACGAACTTTGTGCTCTGGGCGATGATCGGTTCCCGCACAAGCCTCATTGGCGCCTTCTTCACCGCCATCGTCATCAGCTTCATCACCAATGAACTCGCCGACAAGTTCCTGACCCTGTGGCTACTAGCCATGGGCATCATCTTCATCGCCGTGGTGGTTCTCATCCCCGACGGAATTGCCGAGGCGGTGCTCAAACGACTCCCCGAACGATGGCGTCCACGGCGCACCGTCACGCTCACAACGACGGAGCACGGCGGCGGCGGGGGCGGCCAGGCTCTCGAGGCGACGGGTATCACCTGTACCTTCGGCAAGTTCACCGCCGTGGACAACGTCGACTTCAGCGCACGTAGCGGCGTCCACTGTCTGATTGGCCCCAACGGTGCCGGTAAATCCACGTTGCTTAACGCGCTCTCTGGCACGGTGCCGCCGTCCAGCGGACGATGGCGCGTGGGCAACACGGATCTGACCAAAATGCGCCCCTGGAAGATGGCCCGTGCCGGTGTCGCCCGCAAGTTCCAAGCGCCTGCGGTTGCTCCCGAACTCACCGTTGCTCAAAACCTCGCTGTCGCGCGACTGGGCGTGACCGTGCATCCATTCGCACTCATCTTCGCGCCGTGGCGGGCAGACCTGACCACCACGGCCTGGCGAATTCTCGAGACCGGCGACCTCGTGAGATTGCTTGACACTCCGGCATCGCGCCTCGCCCACGGGCAGCGCCAAGTTCTTGAACTAGCCATGACCTTTGCGAGTCGGCCCAACCTGGTTCTCCTGGATGAGCCCACGGCAGGCATGACGGCGGGGGAGACGGAGAGCATTGCCGAGATACTGCGCAGCGAAGCCGCAGCGCTGGACATCCCCATCGTGGTTGTCGAGCATGACATGGCTCTGATTCGTTCGGCAGCCTCTGCGGTGACAGTTCTGCAGGCGGGACGCGTGCTTGCGACGGGGACCGTCGCAGAGATCGAGAAGAACGCGGAAGTCACCCGCGCGTATGTGGGTGAGGGCCCGTCATGACACTGATCAGCGTCCAAGGCCTCGTTGCCGGCTATGCGGGGGCCCGAATCGTCACAGGTTTGGACCTCGACATTGAAGCTGGAGAGGTCGTCGCGCTCCTTGGTCGAAATGGAGCCGGAAAAAGCACAGCTGTAGGAGCCATCACCGGCACCTTGCCTGCGATGGCCGGCACAGTGGCGATGAGCGGCGTGGACGTGACGAAGAGCCAGCCGTCCCGGCGATATCAACTCGGGATGCGGGTGGTTCGCCAAGACCAGCCCATCCTGCGCGACCTCACGGTCGCAGAAAACCTTCGAATGGTGGGCGCCTCAAAAGAGGCCGCAGCCGAAGGATTCCCCTTCCTCGCCGATCGCGCGTCTCAACGGGCCGGCACGCTCTCGGGAGGCGAGCAAAAGATGCTCGCCGTGGCGCGAACCGCGGCAAACCCGGGCGCACTCTGGATTCTTGACGAACCGAGCGAGGGTTTACAACCAAAGAACGTCGACCGCTGTGCGCAGTTGATTCGAGAGGCTGCCGCTCGCGGAGTCGGCGTGCTGCTCGTTGAACAGCACCTCGGCATGGCTCTCACCGTGGCAGATCGCTGGCTCGTCATGGAAACCGGCGCTGTCATCGATCAGGGAAAAGTGTCGGCAAAAACTCACGAGACCGTCAGTCGACGGCTCGCCGTATGAACACCGAAAGGGACTCTAAGGACATGGTTACACGCACTCTCACAGACTGGCAGGCACTCTCGCCCGAGCAGAGAAGTGTCGCTCTCGAGGAAGCGCATGCGGCGGCAGTAGCGTCCGCTGGCACCGGAACCTTTATCTCCATTGCCGAAGCGGGCGCCCTTTCTGAGGGCGGATCGGGTGCTCTTGCGGGAACTCCCATCGCCGTCAAGGACAACATCGACGTTGCTGGTCTCCCAACTTCAGGCGGTACCAGCTACCTCAAGTTCTCGCCGGACGTGAACGCCGATGTGGTGACCGCCCTGCGCTCGGAGGGCGCTGTTGTCTTGGGGAAGGCAAACTTACACGAACTCGCCTTTGGTCTCACGAGCAACAACGGCGCTCACGGGCCGGTGCGCAATCCCTTCGACCCGTCACTCAGCGCCGGAGGGTCTTCCGGTGGCAGCGCGGCCGCGGTTGCCCGCGGAATTGTTCCGCTGGCTATCGGAACCGACACCGGTGGGTCTGTCTCGGTACCAGCAGCTTTCTGCGGAGTTTATGGTTTGCGGCCCAGCACCGGGCGTTACCCGTCAGACGGAGTCATCGGCCTGTCGTGGACGCGAGACACAGCAGGTCTCCACACAAACAGCGTTGCGGACCTGCGCTTTGTCGATGAACTCATCACGGGTGAGGGTGACAGCTCGGCAAACCCTCAGCCCAAGCAAATTCGGATCGGAATCTCGGACGCCTATCTGGCCGATCTGGAATCAACGGTGGGAGCACGATTCGACGAGGCAGTGTCGGCCTTGCGTGATGCCGGCGTCACGCTCGTGCCAATCGAACTCGTCGACCACTTCGAGCTCACCGCTGAATTCAACATGACCGTGGTCGCGTATGAATCAGCTCGAACGGTGATCTCGTATTTGCGAGGCACCGGTCTGTCGGGCCTTCCGGACGACCTCGGCGCAACGTCGGCAGTCACGAAATCCCCGGATGTCGCGGGCGTCCTGGGCTTCATCCATGAGAATCCCGTACCCGCCTCGGAATATCGCCGCGCGGCGACCAACCGCTGGCAGATG
>CAIWRM010000221.1 GCA_903915075.1 uncultured Microbacteriaceae bacterium | reverse complement strand
TACTCCAGGTTGTGCTGACATCACGCGGGTCACGCGTGCGACGTGACGGAATAACGGCAATGTCGTCAAAGGCGTATGCGCGGCGCGCGAGTTTTCCGCGCCCAATCTCGGTTTCCACGACTCCAGCCTACCGACCGCACATCACGAACGACTGCGACGAACCTGTGACACGAAGGCCAACAGCCCAAAACGTTTAGCGGCGGTAGTTGGGCGCCTCGACGATCATCTGCACGTCGTGCGGGTGGGATTCCTTGAGGCCGGCCGGCGTGATGCGCACAAACTTGCCCTTTGCCTTGAGCTCGGGGATGCTGCGCGCCCCCACGTAGAACATGGTCTGACGCAGGCCGCCCACCAGTTGGTATGCCATGGCCGCGAGGGGCCCACGGTAGGCAACCCGGCCCTCAATGCCCTCGGCAATCAGCTTGTCGTCGCTGGGAACGTCCGCCTGAAAGTAGCGGTCTTTCGAGTACGACGTGCGCTCACCGCGCGTCTGAAGCGCGCCCAACGAACCCATTCCGCGGTACATCTTGTACTGCTTGCCGCCCTCAAAGACGAGGTCTCCGGGACTCTCGTCGCACCCGGCAAACAGCGAGCCCAGCATCACCGAGTCAGCCCCCGCCACGAGGGCCTTGGCGATGTCACCCGAGTACTGCAAACCGCCGTCGGCAATCACCGGAATGCCCTTGGGCCCGGCCGCCTTCGCCGCCTCGAAAATCGCCGTGATCTGGGGCACGCCCACGCCGGCAACCACGCGCGTGGTGCAGATGGACCCGGGGCCCACACCCACCTTGATCGCGTCGGCACCGGCATCAATCAGCGCCTTGGCGCCGGACTGCGTTCCAATGTTGCCGCCGATCACGTCGACGCCGGCAAAAGCCTTGTCTTTCTTGATGCGCTTGATGATGTCGAGCACGCCCGCGCTCTCACCGTTGGCTGTGTCCACCACGAGAACGTCGACGCCCGCGTCGAGCAGAAGCGTGGCCCGATCCCACGCATCGCCAAAGAAGCCGATGGCCGCACCCACACGCAGTCGCCCGGCCTCGTCTTTGGTGGCATCCGGATACTGCTCCGACTTATCAAAGTCTTTGGTGGTGATCAGACCCGTGAGCTTGCCGGCCTTATCAATGATGGGAAGCTTTTCGATCTTGTGCTTGGCCAGCAGCGACATGGCCTCTTCACGGCTCACGCCCACGCGAGCCGTCACGAGGTTCTCGTGCGTCATGATCTCGCGAACCGTCAAGCGAGCCTTGTCGGCATCAGGCACAAAACGCATGTCGCGATTGGTGACGATACCCACGAGCAAACCGTTGGGATCGATGACCGGGAGGCCGCTCACGCGGAACTGGCCGCACAGCGCATCAACGTCGGCCACGGTGGCCTCGACCGTCGTCGTGACCGGGTTGGTGATCATGCCCGATTCCGAGCGCTTGACCTTATCGACCTGCGCGGCCTGGTCTTCGACAGAGAGATTGCGGTGCACAATTCCCAGGCCACCCTGGCGGGCCATGGCGATGGCCATGCGCGATTCGGTCACGGTGTCCATGGCACTCGAAACGAGGGGCTTGGCCACGCTGATACGGCGCGTGACGCGCGACGTGGTGTCGGCCTCCGACGGAATGACGTCGGTAAGACCCGGCAGGAGCAGCACGTCGTCGTAGGTGAGTCCTACAAAACCAAAGGGATCGGCCTCAGCCATGATTCTCCGTATCTCGAGCGTTTTGCCTCAATATCTAATGTTAAGGCCCGAAAGTAACGACGCCGACACGCGCGTCATACGCCATGCGGCCCGCGGGGCCGATGTATTTGATGGCCCGGTTGTCTTTCAGCACCGTGAGGCACGACGCATAGTCGGTGCACACCACGTCTCCGGTCGTCACCTGCTCCAGCCCGCGAATGAGCGAGGGGCCGGCGTCGTCGTTAGCCACGGTGGCGGCAAGCGCCAGAGCGATGACCAGTTGATAGCTTTCGGCGCCATAGGTGAACTCGGTGAGGAACGGATTTGATGTTGTGAGGCGCGCCACAAACTCGGCGGTAGGAACGGCCGGTGCGCCCGCCTTGCGGTCCGCAGCCGAGGCCGCGCCCGATCCGCTGGGTTTGGGTGTCGAGGCGCCGGTTGTCGGCGACGATGTGGCCTTTCCGGTGGGCTTGGCTGTTGACGACCCCGGGTTCGTGGCATCGGGAAAGGGCTTCACCGTGGGCTCGGCAATGTTCTTTTCAGTGCCAATGGCTACGAGGGCGATCTTGGCCAGCGTGGCGGGCTCAAGCAGACTCGTGGCGGCCGTCGGGTTGGCGGCCACAATGGCCGCATCCGCCTTCACCGCACCCGCAGCTGCGGTGAGTGTCGCTGGCAGCGCATCCGTGCGGTGCCAGATCATGACCGGGTTACCACCCACACCGCCGGCATCGTTGACCTCACGGGCGGCAAGTTCGGTGCCCGCTTCTTGCGCCGGCGCAAAGGCGGCCAGAGCCCCCGACGTCTCAAGCAGATTCACGATGTTCAGGGTCTTATCGCCGACCGGAGTGGCCACCGGTGTGGGTGTGGGCAGAGGAGCAGCCAGCCCGGCGCAACCAGTCATCGCGACCGCGACCGCGAGCAGGCCCGCGGCGATCATCACGCGACGTGGCATAGGGTTCCTATTCCGGTAGGGGTTCAGGTGCTGCCTCAACACTATTGCCGCGCGCGCGTCGCCGCTCACCACGACCTGTGCGAGCGTTGCGCAACATGTCGAG
>CAIWRM010000220.1 GCA_903915075.1 uncultured Microbacteriaceae bacterium | reverse complement strand
GCACGCACATCGATGAACTCGGTGGCATGAACATTTTCTTCGTGCACAAGAGCGGCAAGCTCATCACGCCCGCGCTCTCCGGAACGATTCTTCCGGGAATTACGCGCGACAGCATCCTCACGCTCGCGCGCGACCGCGGTCTTGAGGTTGAGGAGCGCAACGTGAGCATTCACGAGTGGAAAGACGGCGTGGCCAGCGGCGACATCACCGAGGTGTTTGCCTGCGGCACGGCCGCCGTGATTACCCCCATTGGCGCTCTGGTGAGCCGTGACTTCACGATTGGTGATGCCGACGCACCTGCCGGCGAGCTCACCATGAGTCTGCGCAAAGAGCTCACCGATATTCAGTACGGCCGTCTGCCCGATCGTCACGGCTGGCTCACTCGGCTCGACGCATGACCAATTACCCGGTCACGCAGGCTTCGGGCGCTGATGTGCGCGTGCGCTTTTGCCCGTCGCCCACGGGTACGCCTCACGTGGGACTCATCCGCACGGCTCTGTTCAACTGGGCCTATGCGCGGCACACGGGTGGCACGTTCATCTTTCGCATCGAAGACACCGATGAGGCGCGCGACAGCGAAGAGAGCTACGAACAGATCATCGATGCCCTCAACTGGCTGGGACTGAACTGGGACGAGGGCATTGACGTGGGCGGCCCCCACGAGCCCTATCGACAGTCGCAGCGCTTCGACATCTACGCCGAGGTCGTGGCCAAGCTGGTCGAGACGGGCAAGGTGTACGAGAGCTTCTCGACGGGCGAGGAAATTGAGGCCCGCAACCTCGCCGCCGGTCGCGACCCCAAGGTGGGATACGACAACTTTGATCGCGATCTCACCGACGCGCAGAAGGCCGCTTTCCGGGCCGAGGGCCGCGAGCCGGCTTTGCGACTGCGCGTCCCCGACGAAGACATCACCTTCACCGACCTCGTGCGCGGCGAAATCACGTTTCCCGCCGGATCGTTTCCCGACTTCGTGGTGGTGCGCCCCAACGGGCATCCGCTCTATACGCTCGTGAACCCGGTGGACGATGCCATCATGCGCGTGACCCATGTGCTGCGTGGCGAAGACCTGCTCAGCTCAACCCCGCGCCAGATTGCGCTCTATCACGCGCTCATTGATGCGGGCGTGGCCACGCACGTGCCGCGCTTCGGCCACCTGCCCTACGTGATGGGAGAGGGCAACAAGAAGCTCTCTAAGCGTGACCCCGAGTCGAACCTGTTCCACCACCGCGACCGCGGTTTTATTCCCGAGGGTCTGCTCAACTACTTGGCTCTGCTCGGCTGGTCGCTCACGCACGACCGTGACGTCTTTAGCAAGCAAGAGATGATTGCGGCTTTCGACGTGGAGAGCGTGAATCCGAACCCGGCGCGCTTCGACCTCAAAAAGGCCGATTCCATCAACGGCGATCACATCCGACTGCTCGAACTGGCCGACTTCACCGACCGCCTGTTGCCCTACCTATGGGCGGCCGACGTGGTGGGGGAGAACCTCACGGCTGAACAGCAGCGCGTTCTTGAGGCCGTGGCACCTCTGGTTCAGACGCGCATGAACGTGCTGAGCGAAGCCCCCGGGCTGTTGGCGTCGTTCTTTGTGACGAGCGAGCAGTTGGAGTACGCCCCGGATGCGCTGGCCAGTGTGGGCGACGACGCCGGCTCGGTTCTGTCTGCGGGCACTGCTGCCCTGGAAGCCGTGGCCGACGACGCCTGGACCACCGAGAGCATTCAGGCCGCGCTCAACGCGTCGCTGATCGAACAGATGGAGCTCAAGCCCCGTGTGGCGTTTGGCCCGTTGCGCGTGGCACTCTCGGGTGCGCGCATCAGCCCGCCGCTCTTTGAGTCGATGGAGATTCTCGGCAAGGCGGAGACGCTTGCCCGGCTCGCCCGTTTGGCGTCAACACTCTGATCGCTGTTGGTTGAGTAGCGCCGCAGGCGCGTATCGAAACCGTCAGGTTGGCACGGCGGCCGGCGCTTGGGGTAGTCTTGACTCTTGGACAAGGCTTCGGTTTTGCCCTTGGGGTATGGTGTAATTGGCAACACGGCTGATTCTGGTTCAGTTGTTCTTGGTTCGAGTCCAGGTACCCCAGCAAGTAAAAACCTCCGCGTTTGCGGGGGTTTCGTCTTTTCGCTGCCGCCATTTCTCCACCCCAATCGGCGCCTCGCGCCATACACAGATTGCCTACTGGACGAGCCTGGTATCACGGTGGTACCGTATCCTCATGGCCATGACACTTCGACTCACCGAACAACAGGATGCGACGCTGACGCGCTTGGCGCAGGATCAAGGAATCAGCAAGCAAGAAGCCGTGACTCGCGCAATTGATGAGTTCCTCGAACGACGACTTCACAAGGGAGACGTTAAGAAGGCAATCGCAGAAGTGTTGAAAGAACACGGCGATCTTCTCGACGAACTCTCGCGCACCTAGATGAGCTCAGATCCTCGAATCCGCTACATCGACATCGAAGACATTGCAGCGCTCATTGCTCACTTAGGGATTGGCCCCATTCGTGACGTCGGCCTGATCGAATCCTCGCTCCACCGTCCTCGAGCCGTGGTTTTCGGCATGGAAACGTACCCCGATCTCCTCGAAAAAGCGGCTGCACTGCTTCACTCGTTGGCGCGGAACCACGCCTTGTTCGACGGAAACAAAAGAATTGCCTGGGCGTCTATGGTTCTCTTTCTTCGCCTAAACGGGCGGCGCGTTCGCGCCAACACAACCGTGAATCTTGAGTTCATGCTCGCCTGCGCGCGCGGAGACCTCGAGCTCGAAGAGATGACCGACTGGCTAAGAGCGAACTCCGAGCCAGTCGCGTAACTCTCTATTCGTAGAAGCGGTACAGGCTCTGCGTGATGACGGCAGGCTTCTCCGAGCCCTCAACCTCAATCACCTGGTCAACGCCCAACTGCACGCCGCCGGCAACCTCGGTGATGCTCGCAATCTTGGCACCCATGCGGATCTTGGCGCCAGCCTTCACCGGCGTCACGAAGCGCACCTTGTCGAGGCCATAGTTGACCTTGGTCTCGCAGTCGGTCACGTCGAGCAGCTTGGTCCACATCGGAATGGCGAGTGACAGGGTGAGGAAGCCGTGCGCAATGGGGGCGCCGAACGGACCGGTCTTGGCACGCTCCACGTCAACGTGAATCCACTGGTGGTCATCGGTGGCATCGGCGAATGTGTTGATGCGGTCCTGGTCAACAGTGATCCAGTCGGAGAAGCCGAGGTCGGCTCCTTCCATGCCGCGAAGTTCAGCGAAAGTTACGGAGGTGGTCATGGGTTCTCTTTCTGTGTGTGTTGGGGTGTAGCAAAAAACTGAATCTAGACGAAGGCGCCTTTGCCCGTGATTGAGCGACCCACCACGAGGGAGTTGATCTCGTGGGTGCCCTCGTAGGAGTAGACGGCTTCGGCATCGGCAAAGAAGCGAGCCACATCGTTCTCGAGCAGGATTCCGTTACCGCCGGCAACCTCGCGGGCCAGTGCCACGGTCTCACGCAGTTTCTTGCTCGTGAACATCTTGGTCATCGCCGAGTTTTCGTCGGCGTAGGCACCGGCCGCTTCCTGCTGGGCAAGGCGAACGGTCATGGCCAGTGAGGCCGTGAGGTTTGCGAGCATCGTCGACAACTTCTCCTGCACAAGTTGGAAGTGGGCGACCTTCTTGCCGAACTGGTCGCGCTGGGTGGTGTAACGCACCGCGGCTTCGTAGGCGCCAGCCATGGCGCCGCACGCAATCCATGCAACAATCGAGCGCGTGTTGCCCAGCAGCCGTGCCACGTCGGCGAATGAGTTGACGTTAGCCAGTCGTGTGTCGTCGCTCACCTGCACGTCTTTCAGGGCGATGTCAAAGTTCTGCATGATCCGAAGGGAGATCTTGCCCTCCATTTTTGTCAGCGTCACGCCGGGCGCGTCCTGAGGCACCAGGAACACCTTGACCTCGCCGTCGGCGGTGTCGCGCGCAAAAATCGCCAGCGTCGTGGCCATGCCCGCCCCACCAATCCAGCGCTTGGCGCCGTTGATGGTCCAGGTGTCACCCGTGCGCGTTGCAGAGGTGGAGAGTCCGCGCGCGATGTCAGAACCGTGTTCGGGCTCGGTGAGACAGAACACGCCGAACATCTCAAACGACTGAACGAGCGGATCCAACTTCGCTACTTGCTCTGGTGAACCGCCGAGGTTGATGGTGGTGCGAAAAAGTCCCGCCACAGCCGTGTAGAACGTGGCCATGGAGGTGTCGCAGCGCGCGAGCTCGAAGGTGCGGAACCCGGCGAAGAGGTGGCCGGGCTTCTCGCCCGCCGCGACAACCTCGGCAGGGTTCATCATGCCCAGCCCCACGAGGTCGGGAATGATCTGCGTGGGAAACTCGTCACGCGCCCAATACTCGCTGAGGAGCGGCTGAACCTTTGTCTCGAGCGTGGCGCGCAGGCGACGAATCGCAGCCTGTTCAGCCGGCGTCAGAACGTCGGCAAGATTGAGCGGGTCGCACGTGGGGTAGAGGTCGCTCACTAGCTAAGCTCCAGAAGCCTCACGGCATTGTCTTTGAGGATCTTAGGTCGCACCTCGTCTTTGATCGCGAGGTTGGCGAAGTCGCCCAGCCAGCGATCCGGCGTGATGAGGGGAAAGTCAGAGCCGAAAAGCACTTTGTTCTGCAAAATGGAGTTCGCTTGGCGCACCAGGTTCTCGGGGAAGTACTTGGGCGACCATCCGCTCAAGTCAATCCACACGTTCGACTTGTGCGTAGCCACGGCCAGGGCTTCGTCTTGCCACGGCACCGACGGGTGAGCCATCACGATGTCGAGTCCGGGAAATCGCGCGGCCAGATCGTCAAGAAGCATGGGGTTGGACAGCGAGAGACGAAGACCGCGACCACCGGGGAGCCCAGAGCCGATTCCGGTTTGGCCCGTGTGGAATATAACCGGCACCTCCATCTCGTCAATCACCGAGAACAGCGGCGTGAAGGCTTCGTCGCTCGGATCGAAGTTCTGCAGCGTGGGGTGAAACTTGAAACCGCGCACACCGTAGGTTTCGAAGAGGTCTTTGGCGCGGTCCACAGCGCGCGAGCCCTGCAGGGGGTCAACCGAGCCGAACGGGATCAGCACGTCGCTGTTGCGAATCGCGCCCGCCACAATCTCCTCGGTGGAGTTGGGGGAGTGCCCAAGCGAGGTGGTGGCGTCCACGGTGAACACCACGGCCGCCATCTTGCGCTCACGGTAGATTGCGGCGATGTCGTCGAGCGTGGGCCGGGGGCCGTCGGTCTTGAAGTACTTGCTGGCCGCCTCAACGAGGTCGTCGGTCAGGGCGTTGTGTCCGTGATCGTCGACCTCGATGTGCACGTGCGTGTCGATGGCCGTGAGGTTGGCCACATCCAGATTGAGTTCGTAACGCACGATGCCTACTTGGCCGGCTCGCGAACCAGGTCTTCGGGCAGCGGGGGCATACGCTCGCCCACCGACTGAGCGGATCCGGCGAGGGGTCCGGCAAACGCGGCGACGAGGTCACCGTAGGACCAGCCGCCGTCGTGGTACTCGGTCACCGCAGCGTCCGGGTGCGTGTACACCTGCAGGCGGTCGCCACCGATGCCGATGGCCTGGCCCGTGAAGGCGGCCGCTTCGTCGGAGGCGAGGAACGCCACGAGCGGAGCCACGTCGCCACTGGTGCCGAAGCCCAGCGTCTTGCGGAAGAAGTCGGGCATGGTCTCGCCCTTGGCGTCGGCTTCGATGGCGGCGGCAAAGTAGGGCACTGTGGCGGTCATCGCGGTGGCGGCAACGGGAATCACAGCGTTGACGGTGATGCCCGCCTTCTTGAGCTCGAGCGCCCAGGTGCGCACCATTCCCACGATGCCGGCCTTGGCGGCTGCGTAGTTGGTCTGGCCAAAGTTTCCGCGTTGTCCGGTGGGCGAACCGATGCAAATAATGCGGCCGGCAATCTCGTTCTCGCGCATGTAGATGGCTGCCTCACGAACGCACGTGAACGTTCCCTTGAGGTGCACGTTGATCACGGCGTCGAAGTCGTCGTCCGACATCTTCCACAGCACGGTGTCGCGCAGGATTCCCGCATTGGTGACCATGATGTCGAGGCGTCCGAATTCAGCCACAGCTGTCTCAACGAGCTTCTTTGCCGTCTCGGTGGAGCCCACGGCGGCCACTACGGCCACGGCCTTTCCGCCGGCGTCGACGATGCTGGCAACGGCGGCATTGGCCACCTCAGCGTTGACGTCGTTAATGACGATGGATGCGCCCTGAGCGGCGAGCTCCTGGGCGTAGGCGAGGCCGAGGCCCTGACCGCTTCCCGTGACAACTGCTACTTTGCCTGCGAGTGACATGGTTCTCCTTGGATTACTTTCAAGTGTCAATGGTTTATAGTTTCAACTAAATACCGGGCGAGTGCAACCTGGAGAGCGAGCGGGAGAACGATGGCAAAGTCTGACATTGCGCGTTTTGGTTCCTCGGAGCTCGCGCAGGAGACTGGGTTCCTGCTCGCCCGTGCGCGTGCCCGCGGCACCGGCCACGCCAACAGCCGTCTGCTCACGCTGGGACTCAAGGCTCGGAGCTACGCCGTCTTGTCACTGGCCGCCAGCGGTCTCGAACCCACGCAGCGCGAACTCGCCGAGTTCTTGTCGCTCGATGCCAGCCAGATTGTGGCGCTTGTGGATCAGCTCGAGAAGGCAGAGCTGGTTGAACGCCAACCTGCACCCACCGACCGACGAACCAACGTGATTGTGGCCACTGCGGCCGGCCAGAAGTTGTATGAGCGCGCTCGTGCCGTGGCGCACGAAACTGAAGCCGAGTCTCTCTCTGCCCTGTCGGCCGATGAGCGAGAAGATTTGCGCAGACTACTCAGTAAAATAACGCTTTAGCCCTGCTTTTTCGTCGATTTTCTCTCGTCACACGGGGGGTTTTCCGCCCTAATGGTGCGTTAGTTGCACAACGCGCGCCGAGATATTCTATGATTGATGTCATGGCAAAACAGGGTGTATCCACTAAGGACCGGCTCATCAACACGGTCTCCGAGATGCTCGATGGAGCTCACCCTCAGCACATTCTCGTCGAAGACGTTCTGGCCGCCTCGGGTGTTGCCCGCGGCTCGCTGTATCACCACTTTGGCGACTTTCCCGCCCTGATCGAAGCCACGCTGGTTCGTCGCTTCACTGCCGGTGTTGACTATTCGAACGCAATCATTGGCGACATCACGGCCACCTCCACCTCGGCCACCGAGTTCTTCGACCGAATGTACGAAATGTCGGCGGATGCCCAGCACCCCAACCGTGCACACCGACGAGCCGAACGTGCTCGAGAACTGGGTATGGCCCACTCCAATGAACGCTTTCGTGCCCTCCTGTCGGTTGAGCAGGAACGCCTGACCAACACCCTGGTAGACGCGGTAAACGTTGCCAAGGAAAAGGGCTGGATTCGCTACGACCTGAATTCTCGAGCGATCGCTGTTTTCCTGCAGGCCTACACGCTGGGGCGCGCCGTTGATGACGTGGCCATCACCAAGGTCGACCCGGAAGCGTGGAACACTCTCATCCGAGCGGTCACCGCACCACTCTTCACCTAAGCGAAACGCTTGCGCAGATCGGCCTTGCGAATCTTGCCACTGGCGGTGCGCGGAAACTCGTCAATCACAATCACGTTCTTAGGCATCTTGTAGCGGGCCACTCGGTTGGTGAGGTGGTCGCGCACCTGTTCGAGAGTCACCGTTGCGCCGCCCGCCATGGTGAGGATGGCCCACGGCACTTCACCCCACTTGTCGTCGGGCACGCCAATGAGTGCAGCTCCCGTGACGCCATCAAGCTCAAAAATGATTTGCTCGATTTCTGCGGGGTAGATGTTCTCGCCACCGGAGATGATCATGTCTTTGATGCGGTCGGCCACGAACAAGAAGCCGTCGGTGTCGACGTAGCCCATGTCGCCGGTCTTAAACCACTCACCGTCGACAAAGGAGTCGCGGCTGGCTTCGGGCTTGTTCCAGTACTCGGCGATCACGTTGGGTCCGCGCAGTTGAATCTCGCCCACCTCACCCACGGGCGCCTCCGTGTTGTCTTCGGCGCGAATGCGCATGTCAACGAAGTAGTGGGGCAGGCCCGATGAGCCCGCCTTGGCACGGCTATAGGCCGGCGGCATGCTCGTGGCCCCCGGTGACGATTCGGTCATGCCGTAGGACAGCGTGAAGGCGAGACCGCGCGATTCGTAGGCGTCGAGCACGCGCGCGGGTACGGCCGATCCACCGCAGGTCATGTGATGCACGGTCGACAGATTCGTCGTGTCCCAGTTGGGGTGCTCGCACATCATTTGGTAAGTCGTGGGCACACCGCTGAGCATGGTGATGCCGTACTTCTCAATGAGCATGAGGGCACGCTCCGGGTTGAACCCCGCCTCGAGCACGATGGTGCCGCCCTTGATCAGCATGGGCAGGGCGCCCATGCCGAGTGAGGCCACGTGGAACAGCGGCGAGATCATCAGGGACATTTCTTTTGAGGTGATGTCGAAGTCCACGATGGCGTTGAACGTGTTCCACAGAAAGTTTTCGTGCGTGAGCACGGCACCCTTGGGGTGTCCGGTTGTGCCCGAGGTGTAGAGAATCAGAGCGGGGTCACGCAGCTGCACGGGCTCATCAATGAACTCGACCGAAGCGCCCTCGGTAAATGCGGCGAGCGTGGTGGCGCCGGCTTCGTGGGGGTCGCCGTCCGCCTGCACCAGACGTAACGGCATACCGGCCGAACCCTGCACGGCGAGGTGTGCCAGAGCACTCGAGTGGATGAGCAGGCTCGCTCCACTGTCTTCGAGGGCGTACGACACCTCGGCGGGAGCGAGGCGCGTGTTGAGCGGCACGAAGATGGCGCCGATCTGGGTGGTGGCCAGGAACGTCACGAGAAAGCTGGGGTGGTTCTCTCCGAGGTATGCCACGCGCGTGCCCGCGGTAACTCCGGCACCACGGAGTGCGTGGGCGAGTTGGTTGACCTGCACGTAAAACTCGTCGTAGGTGGTGATGTCATCGTTAAAGATGAAGGCCGTTTTGCCTGCCGATTTGACGCGGCGCCGTGTGGCCCACGAACCAATGCCCTTGTTCTCCATGGAACAAAATCCCTTTCAGTGACACCCGAAATGCGATGCACGTCGCGACTCTCGTCTCGGCAATGCTAGCCGGGAAATTCGTTGAGAAACACAATAGTTACCTTTTTCATCGATTCGTTGCGGATGCCGGCCTCCGGCAGTTCCTGCAGGAGTTGAGCCCCTCGGGCGGATACTGTCGACTACGGAAGTGACCACTGTTGGTTGCTCGACTTCGAAAAGAAAGGGTGCCGCCAGTTATGGCTGACTCAACTCCTACCTATAACAACCGGTTCTTTGCTGAGCTGTTTGGAACATTCGTTCTCGTTTTTAGCGTGGGCGGTGCGACACTGTTTGCCACCATCTTCGGAAGTACGCAGAGCGGATACAACGGCGCGGGCTACCTCGGTGTTGCCCTGGCACTCGGGCTCTCGGTGGTGGCCGCCATGTTTGCTGTGGGTGGCATCTCCGGTGGTCACTTCAACCCCGCGGTCACGCTCGGTATGGCCATCAGCCGCCGTTTCGCGTGGCGCGACGTACTCGGCTACATTGTGGCCCAGCTCATCGGTGGTCTCATCGCCTCGAGCCTGCTCTACCTGGTTGCCATGTTCGGCCCGGAAGGTCTGCTCACTTTCTTAGTGGGCAACGGATTTGGTGCGAATGGTTTTGGCGAGGCCAGCGTTCCGCCGCTCCAATTTGCCCTAGTCCCAGTGATCATCATGACCGTTGTGGCATCGGCCATTCTGGTGTGGGTGTTCCTTGGTGCTACCGACAAGACGTCCTCCAACGGCCTCGCTCCGATTGCCGTGGGATTCACTCTCGTCGTGGTGGGCATCATCTCGGTACCCGTGTCGGGAGGCGCCATCAACCCCGCTCTGTCGATTGCCACGGCAATCTATGGCGGCCAGCTCGCTCTGGCCCAGCTGTGGGTGTTCATCCTGTTCCCCATCGTGGGTGGACTCATTGCCGGTCTGACCTACGGCCCGCTGTTTGGTCGTTCGGTTAAGAAGGCTGAGAGTCTTTCGGCTGCTGCTAAGTCCACTGCCGTCGCTCCGGCGGCTGCGGTCAAGAAGCCGGCCGCTAAGAAGCCCGCTGCAAAGAAGCCAGCTGCGCGCACCACCGCGACGAAGAAGTAGTTCGCAAGACAGGAAGAAAGCGCCGGCCCTCAGATAATCCCTGAGGGCCGGCGCTTTTGTCTTGAGCAATCTGGCGATTGCGGCAACGACCTAGCGAACGTCGAAGCGGTCGTTCATCATGACCTTGGTCCACGCGGCGGCGAAGTCGCGCACGAACTTCTCCTGAGCGTCGTCGCTGGCATAAACCTCAGCCAGTGCACGAAGCTCCGAGTTCGAGCCGAACGCGAGGTCAACCCGGCTTGCCTCCCACTTCTTGGCACCCGAAGCGCGGTCAACGCCCTCGAACGCATCGCCGTCTGAGCCGACCGGGTTCCACACGAGAGCGGAATCCGTGATGGCTACAAAGAAGTCGTTGGTGAGGGTTTCGGGGCGTGAGGTGAGAACACCCACCGAGGAGTGGCCGGTGTTGGCATTGAGCACCCGAAGGCCACCCACCAAGACGGTCATCTCGGGAGCGGTGAGGCCCAGCAGTTCGGCCCGGTCGATGAGGTGATACTCGGCCGACTGGAGCAGATCAGGCTTCGCGAAGTTGCGGAACCCATCGGCTGCGGGCTCAAGAAGGGCGAACGACTCGACGTCGGTCATCTCTTGAGTGGCGTCGGTGCGACCGGGAGTGAATCCCACTGTTACCGAGGTTCCCGCCTTTTCGGCAGCCATCTCAATTCCTACGCCGCCGGCGAGCACAATCAGGTCGGCGAGCGATATCGCGGTGCCGGCAGAGTTGAGCTCAGCGTGCAGACCATCAAGAGCGGAGAGCACTGTGTTCAGGTGATCGGGGCTGTTGACGGCCCACGAGCGCTGGGGTTCCAAACGGATGCGGGCACCGTTGGCACCACCGCGCTTGTCGGATCCGCGGAACGATGCGGCCGAGGCCCACGACGTTGCCACGAGCTGACCCACGCTCAGGCCCAGAGACGCAATCTTCTTCTTGATCTCGGCGACCTGTGCGTCGGTGACGAGCGCGTGGTCCACGGCAGGAACCGGATCCTGCCAGATGAGGCTTTCGGTGGGCACCTCAGCGCCGAGGTAGCGCGAAACGGGACCCATGTCGCGGTGCATCAGCTTGAACCATGCGCGCGCAAACGCGTCGGCAAACTCGGCCGGGTTCTCGAGGAAGTGCTTCGAGATGGGCTGATAGATGGGGTCCTCGCGCAGCGCCAGGTCGGTGGTGAACATGATGGGTGCGTGGCGCTTGCTCGGGTTGTGAGCATCCGGCACGGCATCCGCAGCGGCACCGCCGGTGGGAACCCACTGAATGGCTCCCGCGGGGCTGACCGTCGACGTCCACTCATAACCAAACAGCGTCTCGAAGTAGCTGTTGTCCCACGTGGTGGGGGTGGGGGTCCAGGCACCCTCGAGTCCGCTCGAGATGGTGTCTTCGCCGTTACCGGTGCCCATGCTGTTGGCCCAGCCGAGGCCGGCCTGCTCCAGCGGTGCGCCCTCGGGTGCGGGGCCGACGTACTTGTCGGGGTTTGCGGCACCGTGTGCTTTACCGAAGGTGTGTCCTCCCGCAATCAGCGCCACGGTCTCGTAGTCGTTCATGGCCATGCGGCCAAACGTCTCGCGAATGTCGCGCGCTGAACCCAAAACATCGGGCTTGCCGGCCGGGCCTTCGGGGTTCACGTAGATGAGACCCATCTGCACGGCTGCGAGCGGGTTCTCGAGGTCACGTTCGCCCGAGTAGCGCGACTCGTCGGCGAGCCATTCGGATTCCTTGCCCCAGTAGGTGGTGTCGGGCTCCCACACATCAGCGCGACCGCCACCGAAGCCGAAGGGCTTGAGGCCCATGTCTTCGAGGGCGCAGTTGCCGGCCAGGATCATGAGGTCGGCCCACGAAATCTTGTTGCCGTACTTCTTCTTTACGGGCCAGAGCAGACGACGCGCCTTGTCGAGGTTGACGTTGTCGGGCCAGCTGTTGAGGGGGGCGAAGCGCTGCAATCCCATGCCTGCGCCACCGCGGCCGTCGGCCGTGCGGTAGGTACCGGCGCTGTGCCAGGCCATGCGAATGAAGAAGGGGCCGTAGTGACCGTAGTCGGCAGGCCACCAGTCTTGCGAGTCCTTCATGAGCGCAAAGATGTCTTTCTTGAGCGCGTTGAGGTCGAGTGACTTGAAGGCTTCGGCGTAGTCGAAGTCGTCGCCCATGGGGTTGGACTTCTCGGAGTTGCGGCGGAGAATGCCCACGTCAATCTGATTGGGCCACCACTGGGAGTTCTGAACACTCTCGTTTGCCTTACCGGCAAGGTAGGGGCACTTGTCTACGTCTTCCATGTTTATCCCTTTCATCGCGGTGGACGAACCTCGCTCATGCCCCGGGATGTCGTGGCAGCTGTTCGCCCTCCAAATCTGCCTCTTCAGTTTAGCCCTTGACGAGTTGGTGGGCTCGCTGGAATGACACCCCCAGAGCTGCGCCGATGTCGCGAACGGTGAGGCCGGATGCGCGCAGCGCTTTGGCTGCGCGCCGCGACTCGACGGCGGCCTCCTTGCGCGCGTTGTCGGCGATGTCGCGCAGTTCCCCAGCTCGTTTGAGTGTGGCCGCCACATCGTCGGGGAGGAGCAGTTTCATGTTGACGTCGAAACTGTCGGGTGCTGTTTCGGTCATGATCGAGATGTAATCGCGCGCCATCATGTCAATTTCCTTGACGGAACGGCCTTGAGTCGACCCCCGGAGCCCTTCGATC
>CAIWRM010000219.1 GCA_903915075.1 uncultured Microbacteriaceae bacterium | reverse complement strand
TGGTGCGCTTCGTAACGGTCGCGCAGGCCCTTGAGGATGTTGATGGTGTGCGGGAGCGACGGCTCGGCGACCTGAATGGGCTGGAAGCGGCGCTCGAGCGCGGCATCCTTCTCAAAGTGCTTGCGGTACTCATCGAGCGTGGTGGCGCCGATGGTCTGAAGTTCACCGCGGGCGAGGAGGGGCTTGAGAATACTGGCCGCGTCGATGGCGCCCTCAGCGGCACCGGCACCCACGAGCGAGTGAATCTCGTCGATAAACGTGATGATGTCACCGCGCGTGCGGATCTCTTTGGTCACCTTCTTGAGGCGCTCCTCAAAGTCACCGCGGTAGCGGCTACCAGCGATGAGCGAACCGAGGTCGAGCGTGTAGAGCTGCTTGTCCTTGAGCGTCTCGGGCACCTGGCCAGACACAATCGCCTGCGCGAGGCCCTCCACAACCGCGGTCTTTCCCACGCCGGGCTCGCCGATGAGGACGGGGTTGTTCTTGGAGCGACGCGACAGAATCTGCATCACGCGCTCGATTTCCTTCTCGCGACCGATGACCGGGTCAAGCTTTCCTTCGCGGGCCGCCTGCGTGAGATTGCGACCAAACTGGTCGAGCACCTGCGAGCCGCCCTGGGCGCTGCCCGAGTCTTCCTTGACGCCGGCAGAGACCTGCTCCTTGCCCTGGAATCCCGAGAGAAGCTGAATCACCTGCTGGCGAACGCGATTGAGGTCAGCGCCGAGCTTCACCAGAACCTGGGCGGCAACGCCCTCGCCTTCGCGAATCAGGCCCAGCAGAATGTGCTCGGTGCCGATGTAGTTGTGACCGAGCTGCAGTGCCTCGCGCAGGGAGAGCTCGAGCACCTTCTTGGCGCGGGGGGTGAAGGGAATGTGACCGGTGGGCTGTTGCTGGCCCTGACCGATGATCTCCTGCACCTGCTCGCGCACCGACTCGAGAGAAATGTTGAGCGATTCGAGTGCCTTCGCGGCGACACCCTCGCCCTCGTGAATGAGGCCGAGCAAAATGTGCTCGGTGCCGATGTAGTTGTGGTTGAGCATCTTGGCTTCTTCTTGAGCCAAGACAACAACACGCCGTGCGCGGTCTGTGAACCGTTCAAACATGGGCACAACTCCTTTTTTTGGTGTGTCGGTATTCGCGATTTTTACCGACAATGTGAGTTAACCAGCGCAAACCGAACTGTGGGGGAATGTTCGCCGTGGGCGTGACGAAACGCCCCCGTGTTCGCCGTGGGCGAGCAGGTCGGGACGTCCTAGGCTGAAACCATGGAGACACCGCGGGGGGCCACCTTCACCCACATCGACACAGCCTGCGGGCTGATTGAGGTGGGCGGCTGGCGGCTGCTGACAGATCCCACGTTTGACGAACCGGGAAAGACGTACCGATTCGGCTGGGGCACGTCGTCGGTTAAGGCGTCACGACCGGCCCTGAGTCCCGCCCAGGTGGGCGCCGTGGATGCCGTTCTGCTGAGTCATGACCAGCACGCCGACAATTTCGACACCGCCGGCCGCGCCGTCGCCCTTGAGGCCCCCATCATCCTCACCACGCAAGCCGGTGCCACACGCATTGAAGCTTCCGATGACGAAGCGCTCGCTTTTGGCATGGCGCCGGGCGACAGCTACGCACTGTCCGACAACCGGCGCCCGGATGTGACCATCACGGCAGTGGCCGCCCGCCATCGCCCGCGGTACTGGCCGGAGTTTGTGAGCGGACCAGTAATCGGGTTCGTTATTGAATCAGAGGCGCTCACGGGAGGTGCTGTCTACATCACGGGAGACACGCTGCTCACGCCCGAGGTGCGTGCTGTCGCCGAACAATTTCAGGTGGGCACGCTGATTGCCCACGTGGGCGACGCCGGTTTCCCCAAGATCACGCGTAAAGCGCGGTTCACGATGTCTGCCGGAGACGTTGCGGATCTCGCGCGCGCGGGAGACCTGCCGCTCGTGATTCCCATCCACACCTCCGGATGGTCGCACCTTCTCGAAGGCACCGAAGCGCTGGTGTCGGCGTTCGCCGAGCGAGGTATCGCGCGCCGCCTCACGGTTCCCGTGCCGGGTGTCGCGGTTGCCCTGTCCTAGGCTCGCGGCGCTGCGAGCGCGTGGCTGACTACTGCAGCGCTGATGTGAGTCGGGCGAGGCCATCGAGAACCGTTTGCAGGAACGGCTGCTTGCGCCACTCTTCCATGGTGAGCTCCCGAGAATCCTTGCGGTAGCTGGCTTCGACCTTGCGCATCTGCGCCACAAAACTCTTGCCGCGCACCATCATGGTGATCTCGAGGTTGAGTGAAAACGAGCGCATGTCCATGTTGCTCGAGCCGATAACGGCAACTTCGTCGTCAATGCTCATGTGCTTCGAGTGCAAGATGGTGGGCTTCTTGTAGAGCCAAATGATGACGCCCGCCTCGAGAAGCACTTCGTAGTAGGAACGCTGGGCGTGATACACGAGCGCCTGGTCGCCGATTTCCGAAACGAAGAGCTCGACACGAACACCGCGCTGGCAGGCCGCGGTGATGGCGTACAGCAGTGACTCATCCGGCACAAAGTAGGGCGACGTGATGATGATCTTTTTCTGCGCCGCATAGAGGAGGGCCAAAAACAGACGCAGGTTGTTTTCCGTGGCGAACCCGGGGCCACTTGGCACCAGCTGA
Organism: uncultured Microbacteriaceae bacterium; assembly: GCA_903915075.1. Lineage (GTDB taxonomy): Bacteria > Actinomycetota > Actinomycetes > Actinomycetales > Microbacteriaceae > UBA963. Next base: position 1,073 of record CAIWRM010000219.1, on the reverse strand, counting down.
CAGTCGAGATTCTGCGTGGTGCGCGCTCGCGTGGGAACGGCCAACTCGTGCTGCGGCAAGAAGTCGTCGGTCTCGCTAAACCAGTCGGCCAAGAAAATGGCGTCGAGGGCAGCCACGATTGGCCCGTGCAGACGCACCATGGCGTCTTTCCAGTGCAGTCCGCGGCGCAAGTTTCCCTTCTTGCGGTACGACGAGTCGATGACGTTCTGCGAGCCCATCCAGCCCACCAGTCCGTCAACCACAAGAAGCTTTCGGTGATTGCGCAGGTCGGGGCGCTCGTACTTGCGCTGCAGCGGCGCGAACGGGAGCATCAGGTGCCACTTAACGCCGATGCGGGTGAGGCGTCGGCGTGTTTCCCGGTACCCCACGGTGCGCAATCCGGCCACGTGGTCAAGGAGCACGCGCACCACAACACCGCGCTGGACGGCCTCCTCCATGGCAACAAAGAAGGGCTCCGTCACGGCATCGGCAGAGAAGATGTAGAACTCCGCGTGCACAAACTTCTTAGCTCGGGCGATATCCGCTGCCATGAGGCGAATCGCCTCGTCGTACTCGATGTGCATCTCCGCGTCGTTATTTCCCACGAGCGGCATGGACCCGAGATTGCGATTGAGCAACACGATTGACTTGAGCCACTGTGGCCACGCGCGGTCTTTCGTGACAAGGTCGCGACCCTCAGTGGAATTGAAGATGAACTCGTTGATCTCGCGCTGTTTGCGTCGACGCTTGCGCCCGAGGCGAGGGCTCCCAATAAGAAGAAACAGCAGGACTCCGGCATACGGAATAAAGAAGATGGCGAGCAGCCAGGCGAGGGCGGAGCCGGGCCGACGGTTTCGGGGAACAACAATGATGGCGGCGATGCGGATGAGCAAGTCGACGCCGAGCACGACCACGGTGGTCCAGAACGTTGTTGATCCCACGTCCATAGCGGGCTACTCCGCAGAACGGGGCGGCATCCCGCGGCGCTGGCGTTCCTCGGCTTCCATTCGCGCGTACACATCGCGTTCGGTGCGATCGGCGCGAAGAATCGATCGGAGGACGAGCCAGAAAACGACCCCCAGGAGTAGCGTCGG
>CAIWRM010000218.1 GCA_903915075.1 uncultured Microbacteriaceae bacterium | reverse complement strand
GATTTCGGAAATCTGCTGGGTAATCTCGGATTGACGTGCGTTGTTGGCCAGACGCGTGTACTCGCGAATGAGCTTGTCGGCGTTATCGGATGCCGACTTCATGGCGCGCTGGCGGCTGGCGTGCTCGGAAGCGGCCGACTGCAGCATGGCGTTGTAGATGCGGCTCTCGATGTAGACGGGAAGCAGCGAATCGAGGACCTTCTCGGCATCCGGCTCGAATTCGTAGAGTGGCAGGATCTCGGAGTCGCCCGGTTCTTCTACGCCCTCCACGATTTCGAGCGGAAGCACACGCACGACCTGGGGGACTTGGCTGACCATGTTCACAAAGCGGTTGTTGACGTTGTGAATCTCGTCGACGCCACCGTCGCTGGCATCGCGCAGGAACGACTCCAGAATGGCGTCGCCAATCTCGCGCGCTGTTTCGAACACGGGAGCGTCGGTACCACCGGTCCACACCCGTTCAGGGGTGCGGCGGCGGAACGAGAAGTACGCGTTCGCCTTGCGACCCACGAGGAAGTAGGCAACGTCTTTACCCTCGCTCCGGAGAAGTTCGGTGAGTTCCTCGGCCTCACGCAACACCTGCGAGCTGAACGCACCGGCCAGACCGCGGTCGGAAGCAAAGATCACGATGGCGGCGCGCTCCACCTTCTCGGGCTCGGTCGTGAGCACGTGGCTCACGTTGGTGTAGGTGGCCACGGCAGAGACGGCCCGCGTCACGGCAGTCGAATACGGGGTCGCTGCCGCCACTCGAGCCTGCGCCTTTTGAATGCGCGACGCCGAGATGAGCTCCATGGCCCTCGTAATCATCTAGGTCGTCTGGGCAGAACGAATTTTCTGCCGGTAGACCCGAAGCTGCGCTCCCATTGCTTGCCTTCTCTTAGGTTGGTGTAATCAGTGACGTGACCCGCTGGACGCGTTACTTCTTTTTGCGGACGATCTTCTCTTGCGTGACCTCATCGGCCGGCAGAGCATCAAACTCTTCGCGTCCTACCGAGGCGAGCGGCTTGCCCTCACCGGTCTGGAACTCCTGCTTGAAGTCGGCGATGGCCTTCTCAAGGTCGGATACCGTGGCGTCCGAGAGCTCGTTTGTCTCGGCGAGGTTCTTGAGCACCTTGGTCTTGCGACCGCAGTAGTCGAGGAACTCCTTCTCGAAGCGCAGGATATCTTCGATGGGCACCTCGTCGAGCTTGCCGGTGGTGCCGGCCCAGATCGACACAACCTGGTTCTCCACCGGGTACGGCGTGAACTGCGGCTGCTTAAGGAGCTCGGTCAAACGTGCACCACGAGCGAGCTGGCGGCGGCTGGCCGCATCCAGGTCGGAGGCAAACATGGCGAATGCCTCGAGTGCGCGGTACTGAGCCAGCTCAATCTTGAGGGTTCCCGACACCTTCTTGATGGACTTCACCTGAGCGTCACCGCCCACGCGCGACACCGAGATACCCACGTCAACAGCGGGGCGCTGGTTGGCATTGAACAGGTCGGATTGCAGGAAGATCTGACCGTCGGTGATTGAAATGACGTTGGTGGGAATGTAGGCCGACACGTCGTTGGCTTTGGTCTCGATGATCGGAAGTCCGGTCATCGACCCGGCACCGAGAGCGTCGGAGAGCTTG
>CAIWRM010000217.1 GCA_903915075.1 uncultured Microbacteriaceae bacterium | reverse complement strand
GTTCCCGAGGGACCCGATGCGCCCACCGTTGGTGGTGGCATGACCGGCTTCATTGCCCCCAACGGGAAGTGGATGGGCGATCCGCACCGCGACGATGAGGCGATTGTTTACGCCGATCTCGACCTCTCGCTCATTCCGTTCGCCAAGTTCTTTGCCGACGGCTCGGGCCACTACGCGCGTCCCGACGTGTTTTCGTTCGGCGTCGATCGCACGCCGCACACGCCGTTTGGCGAGTCGAACTTTGCTCAGGACGCAACATTCGCGCAAACAGAGACGCCGCCAGTCGCAAAGAGCGTCTGACGGCGAAACTGGCGATGAGCGCCGGTCGCCCCTAAGCGACGGTCGCGGATTCCCCCGGGTCAACGAGCAGGAGTCGATCTGCGATTCCCGCGGCCTCAAACGCGGAGACCAGTAGCTTGCGGTCTTCGCTGAAGTGCGCCCAGCCTTCGCTGTGCACGGGGAAGATGGATGCGCCCGACAGCTTCTTGGCCGCCTCAACAGCCATCTCAGCCGTGAGGGTGAGGGGAGCGTTGTCGAAGAGACCCACGCGAGCAGCTCCGGTAAACAGCACCGCCACGCTCACGTTCGGAAAGCGTGCCGCAATCTCGTCAACGAGCTCGAGTGCTGCGTTGTCGCCGCTGATGTAGACGGTTCCGGCCCCGGCCGACTCGATCACAAACCCGGTGACAATGCCCGTGATTTCCTCGCAACCGACCGGTCCGTGTCGCGCCGGCACGGCCGTGATCGTCACGTCTTTGCCGTTTGCACCGGTGAGAGACACCGACTGCCACGGCTCGAGAGCCGTGACGAGCGAGAACTGGTCTGCCGCCATCGACGTGCCCAGTACGTTGGCCGCCGAGGGCAGCAGGGCTGCTCCCGACGTGTCCAGGTTGTCGGGGTGGTGCGAGTGAGACAGCACGATGGCGTCGAGACCAGGAAGGTCGCTGGCGGCAATCGCCGGGCCACTCTGCTTCACGAGAACGCCACCGGGAATGGGGTACTCCCCGGGAGCATCGAACGTGGGATCGGTGACGACCGTGAAGCCGTCAATGTCGATGAGGGCCGTGGGCCCACCGATAAGGGTGATCTTTGTCATTTCAGTTCTCCTAGAACTGTGCTTCGGCCGCAGCCATGGGGTCGTATCCCTCGGCTGAGAGGATGCGCTGGAGCTGCAGGCGACGAACGCCCACGTTGCCGCCGTCGAACAGCGGGTAGACCATGGCGTCCTGGAGGAGCTCCATGAGGCCGGTGTGCTGGCGATACGACTCCACGCCCACCACGCGCATGGCGTCGGTGATCACGCCGACCATGAGCTCCGAAGAGAAGACCTTGTTCATGATGGAAAGCTCCTGGCTCTGGCCCATCGAGCGGTCGAAGTTCCAGCAGGCCTTCCACGTGAGGTAGCGGGCAGCTTCAATTTTTGCCTTCATGTCCGACAGGATTGTTGCCACGTTCTGGTGCTGAATGATCGGCACTGAGCCACCGCGGGTCTGCGTACGTGCGAACTCGAGGGCGATACCGAACGCCTTGCGAGCCACACCCACGGCCATGATGCCCACGAGGCCGGCCGTTGCGGTGAAGGCGGTTTCGGCAATCATGATTCCCATGCCGACCTCGCCGAGGATGTTCTCCTTGGGGACCCGCACGTTCTCGTAGCGCACGATGCAGCACACGGCCCCGGGCTGGCCCACCGCTTCAATGTTCTCTTCAATAATCACACCGGGGGTGTTGCCGGGAACCAGGAACATCGAAAGTCCCTCTTGGGGAGACTTGCCCTTGTCGACTCGGGCAGCTACGGCGAGCAGGTCGGCCTTGTTGCCTCCCCAGCCGGCTGCGTGAGGTGTCCAGATCTTGCGGCCGTTAATGACCCACTCGTCGCCATCGAGCTTGGCTTCTGTCTTGAAACCCTTGCTCGGATCGGTGTTGTGGTAGTTGGCCGTGCCATCGGGCTCACTGAACGAGAGGCCGGCCAGCGGCGCACCCTCACCGCTCACAAACTGAGGCAAGAACTTTTCGTACTGCTGGGGCGTTCCGAAGAACAAGAGCCCCATGAGCCCAAGTCCGGTGGAAAGCACCGACAGGGGAAGGCTCGACTCCACAGCGATAAGTTCCTCGGCAACGATCGCCACGTCAACGAGGCTGTTCATGGTGCCACCGAGGGGCGGCGGCACCTGGAGCTTGAGGTAGCCGGCCTTCACGGCGGCCTCGTAGGCGGCTTTGGTGACTTCGAAGCGGCCGGCGGCATCGAGGCCCACCATTTTGCTGCGCAGGTCGGTGAGGTGCGTCTTGGCAAACGCGCGAGCGTCGAGCTGAAGCTTGCGCTGTTCTGGGCTGAGTTCGAAATCAATCATTTTTCTCTTCCTTTACTGTGTGTGTGCACGTAACAGTGGATGGGGGCTTTTAGGCAGCAGGTGCGGAGACGTTCATGGCCGCATACGGCATCATTCCTGTGCCGGGGTGGCAATTCACGTACTCGAACTCCTGCATCTCGGCCGGCACGACCGACACTTCGTGCCAGAGCTTGAGCTTGATGTCGCCCTGGAGTTCGGTGGCGAGTTCAATGAACCGACCAAAGATTCGCAGATGGGTGGGGTGAGATTCCGCCCAGTCTTCGAGGCGCGTGAGCGAGTCGAAGTGCGCGGTGGCAAAACCGCGCTTGCGCGGGACGCCGTCACCGTCGGTCTCGATCATGTCGCGAACCACGTAGCATCCGGTTTCGACGGGGTTGTCGTGCAGGTACTGCATGCCTTCGTGCAGTGACGGCATGATTTCGCCCTCGAAAACCTCCAACTCGCGTCCTTCGACGTCACCATAGAGGTGACCCGACCGAATCGTGGCCAGGTTCGCCACACCGGCGAGGGAGACGCGTGCGCCTCGACTCTGATGCCGATTCGGATCTCCCGCAGCGGTGATCAGCTGCGGTGGCTCGAGGGGATCTGTTCCCGAGAGCGGCACACGGTCGCGCATCGAGCCCCAGTAGTTGTGCGCTTGGATGGGGCCTTCGTGGTCGCCCGT
>CAIWRM010000216.1 GCA_903915075.1 uncultured Microbacteriaceae bacterium | reverse complement strand
GTGGCTGAGAGCAACATGGTTTCCTCATCGAGGTATGCAGCAACGGCTCCCTGAGCCTGCTGCGCGAGGCGTCCTGCCTCGAAGCGCACGGTGCGCTTGCCGAACTTGCCGTTATCGAGCACGGCTTCGGCGAATTTGATTTCTGGACCTTCCACAGGTCTTCTCCTTCTATGGTGCGGACATCCCGTGTGGATGCCGCGCATGCGTAGAGGAAGCACACAGAACGAAGGCGTGACACACGCACTTGTTTGTTGCACGAGATCAGACTTTCGTGCTGGCCGTCAGTAGAAATCCACCGAATTTTTTTGAGCGATTCGGTAAACCACCACCGAGGACCAGCGAACTTTGCGTCCCTCTACCTTCAAGGGTAGCAGGAGACTATGAAAACAGGCGCCCATTGGCGCTCGGACGCCTTAAGCGACAATGGCCGCCCGAGGGCGGCCATTGCGAAGAGTGAGTTATCGGCGGAGGCCGAGGCGCTCGATGAGCTTACGGTAGCGCTCGATGTCAACATCTGACAGGTAACCGAGCAGACGACGACGCTGACCCACGAGAAGAAGCAGTCCACGGCGCGAGTGGTGGTCGTGCTTGTGCTCTTTGAGGTGCTCGGTGAGGTCCTTGATGCGGGTGGAGAGGAGGGCAATCTGCACCTCGGGGGAACCGGTGTCACCCGGGTGAGTTGCGTACTCTTCGATGATTGCCTTTTTGACGCTTGCTTCCAGGGCCATGTGGTTCCTTTTTCTCTCGTTGCGCGGTGCCACAACCTGATGTTGTAGCGCTCTCAATCCGCGGCCGTTTTACGGCAACCTGACAAGCCTAACAGAGCAAACAGGAAGCTCGATACGGTGCGCGGGGAGGGCTTCTGGCTAGGCTGACCGTAGGGTCACCACGGTGGGTGCCTGGAGAGTAAGGAAACTTCATGACTTTCGGCCAATCAATCTCCAATGGGTTCAAGAACTACGTCACGTGGAAAGGCCGCGCCACGCGTGCCGAGTACTGGTGGTGGACACTGTTTGTCTTCCTGGTCACTCTGCCGTTCAACATCATTTACAACGTGGGCTCACAAGCAGGTCTTGAAGCGGCCCTGGCGGCCGGCGACCAGGCCGCCTACCTCGCAGCGCTCTTTGGCCCCACGTACTGGCTCCTCTTCATCGTGACGCTCGTCTTTCTCTTGCCCAGCCTCGCGGTGACAATCCGACGCCTTCACGACATCGACCGTTCGGGCGGCTGGTTCTGGATCATTCTCGTTCCCTTTGCCGGCAGCATCGTTCTCCTGGTCTTTGCCCTCCTCCCCAGCACTGAGGGCAAGAATCGGTTCGACTCCTAGCTCGGGCCGTTCTCGCATGAGCGACAATCCGATCGACCATCTGACTGCCGACGAAGCGTGGGATGTCGTTCGCACGAGCCAGCTGGGCCGGATTGCCACCCTGCACTCAAACGCGCCGGAGATTCATCCGGTGACGTATGTGGTGCACGACGAACACATCTACTTCCGGACGGGGACCTCATCCCGACTGCTGCTGAATACCGAAAACCAGCTTGTGGCGTTTGAGGTGTCGTGGCAGATGATGCAGCACATTTCATCGACCGTAATCCGAGGTGCGGTCGTTGTGGTCTCGGAAATCGAGAAAGTGGCCGAGCTCGACAGCATGCCCTACCTGGACTTTGCACCACAGCAGGAATACGTGTGGATGAGGATTGCGCCCAACGAGGTGCGCGGTCGACGCCTGCACGTTATCGACAACACACCCTGGAGGGAAAAATGAGCGGCGAGAAAATCACTGTGCACGTGAAGCCGGGCAGTGCCCGCGGACCACTCGTGGAAGAGGTCGACGACCACTTCGTCGTGTATGTCAAGGAGAAGGCCATCGACGGCAAGGCCAATCAGGGCGTCATCAAGGCCATGAGTGAGCACCTGGGCATCGCGCCCTCACGCCTCATCGTGGTGGGCGGTGCCGCGGCGCGGATCAAACGCATCGAGATCCGCCCGGCCTAGCCGTTCTCGAGGAGACGCTCTGCGAGGAACTCGGCGACATCCTCGAGCTCCTCGAGGTTGATGCCGTGGCCCACGCCGGAATACAGGCGGGCGGTGAGGTCCGCGTGTTCGGGAAGCCAGCGTCGAGTTACCTCAATCATGGGCGGTGCGATGACCGGGTCGTGGGGGTCGCGTCCCCAGAAAACCGGCGGTCGGACCTCGGCCAGAACTGCGTCCCGGGCGTGTGCCTCGGGCGACTCGGCGGGCAGTGCGAATCCCGCCAACACCACAACGCTGTCGACGTGATGAGGTCGATGCCGCATCAGCTCGAGAGACATCGCCCCGCCCTGCGAAAAACCGAGAAGGTGGATGCTCGGGATGTCGGGGTACTCCACGGCGAGCGCATCGAACCACTCCACGAGCGATCCCGAGGCGGCGTCGGCCTGCTTCAAATCGCGAACAAGCTCGCCTGTCACCGGGTCGACCGAGAGGGGGAACCAGGCCCAGCCGGGTCCGGCCGGCTCGAGACCCTCGATGGCGGCCACCACGAAACTGTGTGGCAGGTGCGGTACGAGCCCGAAAAGATCGTCGGCGTTTGATCCGTACCCGTGCAGGAGGAGCAGCAAGGGTCGCTCGGCCAGCGCCCGTGAACGCTCACCTTCGGGCAGCGACCAGCGGATGCGGGCCGGGTCCACGGCGGGCGCGCTCACGTGGCGGCCTTCATCTCGGTGCCGTCATGAGTGCCGTCACGAGAATTCCGCGGACAGACCTAGTTGACGCCCAGGAGGTCGATCACGAAGATCAGCGTCTTACCCGAGAGGAAGTGTCCGCCGCCTTCGGGGCCGTAGGCCAGGTGGGGCGGGCACACGAGCATGCGGCGACCGCCGACCTTCATGCCCGGGATGCCCTCCTGCCAGCCGGCAATGAGTCCCTGAAGCGGGAAAGCGATCGACTCGCCGCGGTTCCACGACGAATCGAACTCCTCGCCACTGTCGTATTCAACACCCACGTAGTGCACGTCAACCGACGCGCCGGGCGTGGCCTCGGGGCCGTCGCCGACCACAATGTCCACGACGCTGAGTTCGGTGGGCGCCGGGCCTACGGGGGCGTCGATTTCTGGCTTGGAGAGTTTGTTTTCGCTCATGAGACCATCCAAGCCCACGGTGTGCTCCGCGTCAAAATTCGAGGCCGGCGTCTTTCGGGGGCCGCGAGCCTCGCAGGAACCGCCGGATGCGCGCCCGCAGGCTTCGATCCAACAGATATGCCACCTCATCGCGGAGATTCTGAATCTCTGCACGGAGCTCCTGCACCAACTGCTCCTTGGCGTCAAGCCCAAAAAACACAGACCTCACCAAGTTCAGCCGTTCAAAGGCGCGTTCCATCTCTGAGTCTCCGTCGAATCTGAGGAATGGCGAAACGGCATCGGCGTGCCGCGGATTGTTGAGCACATTGAACGCACGAATTCCGTCGTGCGTCACGCCGGCGAGCGAGGGGTTGAGTCGCGACGATTCCTGCGCAATCTCGATGCCTTTGGCATCCTCGGCACCCAGCACGTGCGCAAACCAACGGTCGACGAAATCTGGTGGTGGTGGAGCCACGTCGGGTGATTTCACCGCAACATCAAAATCGAGGTAGGAAACCTCGGCCGAAGTCGACAGGAACTCGGGTATGCGCTCGATGGTGGCGTCCTGACGAGCCATCTCGGCACGCAACCTCTCACCCAGTTCTTGCCGGGGCAGGGTGGCTCCGTGAATATAGGAATTCCCGACTGCGCTGCTCACTCGGGAGTCGATCTCACGACGGGTGAAGTGAATCACGAGGCGCGTCACCGCGGTATTAGTGCGCAGTGCAGACTGCTGCAGCTCACGATCGAACGCCCGCCAGGCCTCTTCTTCGAAGACATCGAACACTTCGGATGACACGAGAACGCGGTGTGCACCGGTCTCACGAGCCCCGGTGAGCCATGCGTCGAGCAGATCACCGACCGAGACGTCCACCTGAGTCAGGCCGAGGAGGGGAGCCAGACTCAGACCATCAAGGAGAAACGGCAGAAGGTGGTGTCCGCCACGTTCTGGGTGCCCGCCGGGAGGAACGTGAACACCCCGCGTTGCCAAGTAGGACGTGTTGTGCGCCAGAACCGCCTGAATCGTTGTCGTGGCGGTTTTGTGGGGCCCGACGTGAACCATGAGGGTCACTTGCCACGCGACGGGGTCTTCCTCACGCGGGGGCACCTGCCTAGGATACATTCGACGCTAGTGGCCACCGCAATTCAGTGTCGCCGCATCAGGCGAGACCGCACACATTGGCCCACCTTGGAAGGAACCACTCGTGGCACTGCTCAACAACAAGAACGTCATCATCACCGGCGGTGCGAGCGGCATCGGCCTGGAGACGGCCACCCTCTTCGTTAGCGAGGGCGCGCGGGTGCACATTCTCGACCTGCCCGGCCCCAAGCTCGATGCGGTCGCTGCGGTCGTTGAGCCCACCGGCGGCTCGGTCAATGCCTGTGACGTCACCGCTCGCGAGCAGGTGGATGCGGCCGTTGCGGTTGCAACTGCTGGCGGCACAAAGATTGACATCGTGATCGCCAACGCCGGTATCAGTTCACCCGCCGCACCCTTTGAGGAGTACCCCCTCGACGGGTTTGAACGTGTGCTCAAGGTGCACGTTGTGGGTGCGTTCCACACCATTCAGGCAGCCCTCCCCCACGTGCCCGACGGCGGAAGCATCATCATCACCTCGAGTGTGGCCGGCCTCGTGGGCACGCCGCAGGTGTCGGCCTATGGCACGGCCAAGCACGCGCAGATTGGCCTCATGCGTTCGCTAGCGGTGGATCTCGCGCCCCGGGGCATCCGCGTCAACACCATCAATCCCGGGCCCGTCGCCAATGACTTTCAGACCGCCTTCGAAGAGCAGATCACCAAGCAGGAGGGCAAGGATGCCAACGCCATCTTTGACACGCTGATTCCGCTCGGTCGCCACATTCCCATGGCTGACATCGCCTACGGAATGCTCTACCTAGCCGGCCCCCACAGTACCAACGTGACGAGCACGATCTTCCGCATCGACGGCGGAATGGGCGGCTAGAACTCCTCGTGCGTGTTGGGGTCGAACTCGGCACGCAACCGACCCCGCTCGAGTGAGTTGATGGAGGCCATTTCGGCGTCGGTCAACGTGAAGCTGAACACATCAAAGTTTTCTCGCTGGCGCGCGGCATCGCCCGACTT
>CAIWRM010000215.1 GCA_903915075.1 uncultured Microbacteriaceae bacterium | reverse complement strand
GTTGACGACGATTGCGTGGCCGCTGTTGAGCTCACCGCCACGCACCTCGAAAAGCTCGGCCACAGCGTCACCACCGTCGATGCATGTTTCTTCGAGCCGCAAACCCTCGGTGCCTTCGTCGGGATTGTGATGAGTGCCTACACGGCGAACAGCCCCATCACGGATCCGTCGCTGTGCGATGCGTTTATTCGCTTCCGGCTCGACGGCGCCCGTGCCGTCAACTCAATCGACTATGTGGCTCTTGAAATCGAACTACAAGCGCAGGCCCGTCGGGTTGTGGCGCAGTGGGGTGACCAGTTTGACGTGCTCGCGACGCCCACCATGGCGGCCACGGTGCCGCCGGTCGGCCAGGTCTACCACGAGGCCAACGAAGACCCGGGCGGCGAGAGGCTGCTGGAGCGGCGCATGGCCACGTTCACGCTTCCCGCCAACCTGTCGGGCCTTCCGGCGGCCACGTTCCCGGTCGGCGTTGACCGCGACGGCATGCCCGTGGGAGTGCAGCTCATCGCTGGGCCCGGCGAAGAGGCAACACTGTTTCAGCTGGGTCACAGTCTCGAGCAAGAGTTCCTCTGGCATCAGCGCAGGCCCGCCTAGCGCGTCTCGCTCATCCGATGGGCGATGAATTCACCAATGAAGACAGCCGCATTGAATGTTCCACGTGAGGGGACGGTGGGCAAGATCGACGTGTCGGCCACGCGCAAAGCACTCACGCCATGAACACGACCCTGCCCGTCAACGACCGGCCCGATGGGCGCTGAGCCACTGAGGTGAATCGCGGTGCTGAGGTGGGTGCCGATCCACTCATCGAGGAGCGCGTCATTCCCGAGGATGTCGTCCGTCAGAGACGCGAATGAACGAAACACTGCTGCGAAGGAAGCCGATGTCAACAAGCGCGCCGCCGTCCGCACACCCACGCGCATTCTCTGTCGGTCACTCTCGTTGTTCAGATAGTTGTATTCGATGCGGGGCTGCGTGAGGGGGTCGCCCGAGACGAGCGTCATGCGCCCTCGCCCTTTGGGGGCCTGAAGCGAGACCATGACGTGATACTCATCTGCGCCCTCAGCGGGTAGCGCGGGCAGGTCAGGGTTCACCAGAAGCCTCAGGGGCTTCACAGAGAGCAACACTTCCAGGTCACCGTCGGGGTACTGGCCAGCCTCCCCGGTTTGGGCCACCGGGAACGCGGAGCTGCAGTGCGGCCCTGTTCGTCAGGCCCGAAGCTCATCCGCGATGATGCGCACGTGCTCTGCCACAATTTGATGGCCCCCGGGGTGCCTCAACCAGGTCACGTCAGCGCCGAAGTCTCGAAGTTGGTCGACCCAGCGCTCACTCACGTCGACAGGCGCGTAAGAGTCGTGGTCGCCATTCGCGAGCCAGATCTTTTTGCCGGACAGGTCAACGGGCTCCACCTCGGCAAACGGTATCGTGGAGCCAAACAACGCTGCCCCCACTAGCATCTGCGGCCGCCGAATCATGAGCGCCGAGGCCGTGTTTGCGCCGTTGCTGAACCCGGTGGCAAAAATGTTGCTGACATCTATGGCGTACTCGGCCGATGCCGCGCCGATGAATTCTGCAAGATCATTCACCGCGATGTCGATGGACTGCTCGTTGAACGTGCCGTCGGCATAACGCTCAAAGAAGCGGCTCATTCCACTTTCGAGGTGCATGCCTCGAGGCGACAAAACTGATGCCGTCGCGTCGAGGGCCCCAGCAAGTCCGAGAATGTTGTGCTCATCAGCGCCCGTTCCGTGCAACGCCAGGATTGTTCGTGAGGATGTTCCCTGAATAAAGACGTGCGGGCGCGAGAGATCGTTGTTCGCCATCTGACTACACGCTTATCTGGGGAAGCGAGTTGTGGATCTGTTCGCGACTGGGTTCGAGCCACGGCGGGAGTTTGAGCTTTCGACCCAGTTCGAGCAGCGGCTCGTCGGTGGCAAAGCCCGGTTCGTCGGTAGCGATTTCGAACAGCACGCCGCCGGGCTCCCGGAAGTAGATGCTTTTAAAGTACTGGCGGTCCATGATCTCGGTCACCGAGACGCCTTGTTCGCGCAGCTCTTGCTGCCACAGATCCATGGTTGCCAGGTTGGGTGCGCTAAAGGCCACGTGATGCACGGTTCCGCCGGCCTGCATACCTCGGTCGCGAACTCCGCCCAACACCTCCACCTGGGCTCCCGAAGAGCCGTCGGCCATGGAGAAGCTCGCGCGGCCTGAGTTCTCGCCCGCATAGTTCATGCCGAGCAGTTCGTGGAGCATGTGCGCGGTGGGGTCGATCACGCTCTCGGAGAGTTCCACCGCGTGCAGCCCGCGGATGGCGTGTTCGGCGGGGATGTTTCCCACGCCATCCCAGCCGCTCCGGGTATCGCCCGTGGTGCCCACAAGTTGAAGGCGCATGCCGTCGTGATCGCGCAACTCGAGCACGTCTTGGTTGGCCGCGTCCGTGCCGCGAGAGACCTCGATGCCCAGTGATTCCAGATGCTGCGACCAAAAGCCCAGCGACTCGGCTGGAACCGAAAAGGCCGTCGCGCTCGTCATTCCAGCGCCCTCGCGACCCCGGGCAACGCCGGGCCAGGGAAAGAAGGTCAGAATCGACGAGGGCGAGCCGGCTTCGTCACCGTAATAGAGGTGCCACACGTGGGGTGCATCAAAGTTGACGGTTTGTTTGACCAGACGCAAACCCAACGCCTTCGTATAGAAGTCGACGTTCTGCTGAGGGTCTCCGGCAATGGCGGTCACGTGGTGAATGCCGTGGGGTGTGATTGTCATTTCTTCTTCTCCTGTAAGAAGAAACTATCCGCTATTTCTCGTCTTTCCACACCTTGGCCGCGAGCGCGTGATCCGCTGCCGGGTCATTGCCCAAAACACCAAGCGCGGCCGACAGCTGTGCCACCACCGCATCGCTCATTGTTGAGCGCGTGCCGAGCTGGTGTGCCAGTTCATTGGCGATCTTCACGTCTTTGGTCGTGAGCGCCAGGGGGAATCCCGAGTCGTAGGTGGCCGGGACAACATTCAGCTTGAGCGTCATTTCGGTACTGAAGTTTCTGCCCGTCGAGACGCTGAGAACGTCGAGAAAAAGGTTGGGGTCAAGGCCATACTCTTGAGCGGCAATCAGCGCTTCGGTGGC
>CAIWRM010000214.1 GCA_903915075.1 uncultured Microbacteriaceae bacterium | reverse complement strand
TCGAGGCAGCCATCAGTGTTCCTTGAAGTAGTCGAAGGGTTCTTGGCAGCGTCGGCACACGTAGAGCGCTTTACACGACGTTGATCCGAAGTGCGATGTCTCGCGCGTGTCGAGGGAGGAGCAGCGCGGACAACGCACGCCGACGCCAAGATTCACTTTGCCGTCTGTTCGGCGGGGCGCAGGCGGCGCAATGCCGTAGGCCTCGAGCTTTTCGCGGCCAGATTCGCTCATCCAGTCGGTGGTCCAGGCCGGTGCCAGCACCACGTCTACACGGACATCGCGGTACCCCGCCTCAGTGAGCACTGAAACAACGTCGTCGCGCATGGCATCGACCGCGGGGCATCCGGAATAGGTGGGAGTTATCTGAACCACAACGCCGCCGTCTTCGCGGAGCTCAACGCGTCGGAGGACGCCCAGATCTTCAATCGTGACCACAGGAACCTCAGGGTCGACAACGGTTGCGGCGAGGTTCCAGATTTCTCGCTCAGGGCCGCTCGCCGGACGCGGGCGGGCGACCGTCTCGATGCTCGTCACCACGTTGCCTCGGGGTGAGCCCTCGCCAGCACCTGCATTTCGGCAAGGAGCGGGCCGAGAAACTCGGTGTGAACACCGGAGCGACCACCGCCACGTGCCGCGGGTGCGGTGGGAACGGTGAGCCCTGCGTCGGCGATGGCCGGCAGCACGACTTGGTCGAAATCGGCCTGCAGTGACGCAGGATCAACGGCGATGCCCGCGAGGTTCTCAGAGAGCGGGTCGACACTAAAGAGCTCCGCTACGAACGGCCACACCGCGTCGAGTCCGCGCTGCATGCGTTCGTGCGAAACGTCCGTGCCAAGCCCCAAACGTAACAGCCACTGCACACTGTGATCGACGTGGTAGTCGACCTCTTTAACCGCCTTGGCAGCGATTGCCGCCAGGGTGGGGTCGGCAGAAAGCGAAAGCGCCCGGTAGAGACCCTCGAAGTAGACGGATGCCACGAGCTGGCGGGCGATTGTCTGGGCAAAGTCACCATTGGGCTGCTCGAAGAGCTGACGGTTGCGGAATTCGGATTCGTCACGGAAGTAGGCGAGATCATCCTCAGTTTTTCCCCAGGCCGACGAGGCGTAGGTGAGAAAGCTGCGGGCGTGACCCAATTGATCGAGTGCGATGTTGCCCAGCGCGACGTCTTCTTCGAGTTCGGGAGCGTGCGCAATCCACGCGCCGAGACGCTGGGCGAGTATGAGCGCGTCATCCCCGAGGCCTACCGCATAGCGCGCAACGGCCTCCGGTGCGACTTCGCCCGCGGTGGCAATGGTTTCGGCGGTCACCGCATCTGAAATTGTGCGATTACTGGTGTGCGTCACAGGTGCGGTACCGCATCTGACTCGGTGTAGTAGGTCGCGTGGCGGTACTCCTTGCCCTGCGGCGATTCGAAGTACGCACCGCGCGCATCGGGATCGGACGCCGTGATGGCCGATGCCGGTACGACCCAGATGGAGACGCCTTCAGCGCGCCGGGTGTAGAGGTCTCGCGCGTTGCGCACTGCCATGGTTTCGTCAGGCGCGTGGAGAGAACCTGCGTGGACGTGCGAGAGTCCCCGGCTGGAGCGCACGAACACCTCCCACAGCGGCCACGTTTCACGACCGCCGGAATCTCCCGGGCTGGTCACGAGGCGATTTTCTGCGCGGCGCGTGACTCGGCTTCGCGGGCGTCAGCGTAAGCACGCGCGGCCTCGCGAACCCAAGCGCCCTCTTCGTGAGCCTCGCGGCGTCGGGCAACCCGAATGGTGTTGGCCGGGCCGTTGCCCGCGAGAACCTCGTGAAACTCGGTCCAGTCGAGGTCGCCAAAGTCATAGTGCCCGCGCTCTTCGTTCCACTTAATGTGCGGATCGGGAAGGGTGACTCCCAGAATCTCCGCCTGAGGCACGAGCATGTCGACAAAACGCTGGCGGAGGTCGTCGTTGCTGAAGCGCTTGATGTTCCAGGCCATGCTCTGTCGCGAGTTGGGCGAATCGTCGTCGGGCGGGCCAAACATCATGAGCGCCGGGGCATACCAGCGGTTGACCGACTCCTGAGCCATCGCCCGCTGCGCCTCGGTGCCACGCATGAGATGCAGCAGGATTTCGAATCCCTGGCGCTGGTGGAACGATTCCTCTTTACAGATGCGCACCATCGCGCGCCCGTAGGGACCGTACGATGCGCGACACAGGGGCACCTGATTGCAGATGGCTGCTCCGTCGACCAGCCAGCCGATGGATCCCATGTCGGCCCAGGTCGGGGTGGGGTAGTTAAAGATCGACGAGTACTTGGCCGCGCCCGTAATGAGCTGATCGAACATCGTCTCGCGATCGACGCCCAGAGTCTGCGCAGCCGAGTAAAGGTAAAGACCGTGTCCCGCTTCATCCTGCACCTTGGCCATGAGGATGGCCTTGCGCTTCAAGCTGGGGGCTCGGGTGATCCAGTTGCCCTCGGGCTGCATGCCGATGATCTCGGAGTGAGCGTGCTGAGAAATCTGACGAATGAGCGTCTTTCGATACCCCTCGGGCATCCAGTCTGTGGGCTCAACCCGCTGTTCGTTAGCCAGTAATTCGGCAAAACGAGCGGCGCCGGCTTCGTCGACTGTGCCTTCGTCTGTGTTCGCTGCGCGGGTGACAGACATGCCATCTCCTTTGTTTTACTTACCGAGCGTTCAGTAGACTATAACAGCCTCGGTGGGTCCAAGCAAGGATTCCGGTAGGGTCAAGATTCGAACGGTTTCGGAGAAAAGATGGCGCAGACGGCACTCGGACGCAGCACCGGCAACGGGCGCATCGGTCGCGAGGCATACGACCTTTCTGCCGTGCTCAACATCGCGGTCGCGGCGTTCAACGACCACGGCTACGAAGCAACCTCGATGGGCGTGTTGGCCCAACGGCTCGGCACCAGCAAGTCTGCGATTTACTATCACGTCTCCGGAAAAGAGGACCTGCTGCGTCTCGCCCTCGACCGCGCACTCAGCGAACTCGAACTCGTGCTGACGCGGGACGGAGCCACACAGGGCCCCGCCGCCGATCGACTCCGGTTTGTTCTTCGGGGCGCGGTTGATGTGCTGGTGAAAGACCTCCCCTATGTCACCCTGCTCCTGAGACTTCGGGGCAACACAGATGTCGAACGCCAGGCGCTTGCTCGACGCCGCGACTTTGACCGTGCCGTCGCGGCGCTCGTAGACGAAGCCCGGGCCGACGGCACGTTGCGTGCCGATATTGACGCGCGCACCACCACGCGTCTGCTTTTCGGCATGATCAACTCAATTGTGGAGTGGTATCGGCCGGGCGGTCCCATCACTCCGGAACGCCTCGCCGACGATGTAATCAGCGTTGCGTTCGACGGCCTGGCGACCTCTCGCTAGCTAGTCCTCTTTTGACACCAGCGTGAGGACGTCGTAGGTGGCGACCGTTTCATCGCTCTGATTGACGAGAACGGCATCCCACCTCACCTCGCCGTAAATCTCGTTCTCGCGCGGGGTGATCTGTTTTGCGGTGAGCGTCACCCGCACCCGATCACCGGGTGACACGGGAGTCAGGAAGCGCAGGTTCTCGAGCCCGTAGTTCGCGAGCACCGGCCCCGGGGCGGGATCAACGAACAACCCTGCCGCCCACGCCAGTAGGAGGTACCCGTGAGCCACGCGCCCGGGGAAGAACGGGTTCGCCGCTGCGGCTTCTTCGTCGGTGTGTGCGTAGAACGTGTCCCCGCTGAATTCGGCGAAGTGCCCGATGTCTTCGAGGGTAATCTCACGCTCTTCAGACACGATGCGGTCACCGGTGCGAAGTCGCGAGAGCGGCTTGCGGAAGGGATGCTCACCCTCAGCCACCGCAGCGCCGCCGCGCCATTGTTCGGTGAGCCCACTGAGGACATCGGGCGATCCCTGCAGTGCGACACGACGCATGAAGTGTTTGACCGCTCGGATGCCGCCCAATTCTTCGCCACCACCTGCACGACCGGGACCACCGTGCACGAGGTGCGGCACCGGCGATCCGTGACCGGTCGAGCTGCGAGCCACGTCGCGATCGAGAACCAGAATGCGACCGTGGTAGGGCGCGATAAGCGACACGGTCCGTGCGACGAACGCGGGGTTGTGACTGCACACGGTGGCCACGAGCGACCCCCCGCCACGATTGGCGAGCCGCGCCGCATCTTCCGGTGCCGAGTAGGTGACGATTGAGGCAATCGGACCAAACGCCTCAATCTCGTGAACGGCATTCGCTTCGGAATCGTCAAAGCGCAGGAGGATGGGCGCGAGGAACGCGCCGTCAGCGTCAGGAACCACAGTGCCGTCCGCGAGTTTAACGTCGGGAGCACCCGTGCTGCCAAAGACGATGCGGCCGCCCCCGGCAATCAGCGCTTCCACGCTGCGAACAACATCGTCGCGCTGTTCCGTGCTCGCGAGCGGACCCATGGTCGTGCCCTCAGTGCGCGGATCACCCACCACAGTGCGCGCGGTGATGCGCTCAGCGATGGCAGCCGCGATGTCTTCTGCCACGGCATCCGGCACGATGATGCGACGAATGCTCGTGCACTTCTGCCCCGCCTTCGTGGTCATCTCGGAGACGACAGAAGCCACGAACGCGTCGAATTCGGGTTCGCCTGGCTTTACATCCGGACCAAGGATGGCGGCGTTGAGCGAATCCGCCTCTGCGGTGAATCGGATCCCCCTGCGAATGATGCCGGGGTGCATGGCGAGGCCCGCCGCGGTGTTGGCCGAACCGGTGAATGACACGTGATCGCGCAGATCGAGTAGATCGAGCACGTCGCGCGCTCCCCCGCACACCAGTTGCAACGATCCGTCGGGCAGGAGACCCGAGTCGACCATGACACGCACTGCCGCTTCGGTGAGAATCGCCGTAGGCGTTGCCGGCTTGACGATTGAGGGAACCCCGGCGAGAAAGGCTGGCGCGAACTTCTCGAGCATGCCCCAGACCGGAAAGTTGAACGCGTTGATCTGAAACGAGACACCCGAGATGCGCTCGTAGACGTGCTGACCACCGAACGATCCGTCTTTCGACAGGTTCTCGTGACCCCCGTCGACTATGCGCGTGTGGGTGTTCGGCAGTTCTCTGCGGCCCTTCGAGGAATAGGTGAAGAGCACTCCGATGCCACCATCGACGTCGACAAGGGAGTCACGCCTGGTCGCTCCGGTTCTGTCGCTCACCGTGTAGAGATCTTCCTTCGCCTCGGTGAGCGCCGCGCCGAGCGCTTTGAGAATGAGCGCGCGCTGATGAAACGTGAGAGCGCCAAGCGAGCGCTGCCCCACGGTACGTGCGTAGTCAATCGCGCCAGCGAGGTCGAGCCCCTCGCTACCAACGAGCGCAAGATCCACCCCCGTGGACGCATCTCGGATCGGCGAGCCGGTGGCAGCCCGCCACCATTTGCCCTGCACAAAACTCGGGAGTACCTGGATGTCAACGGCAGTCTTGGTCACGATGTGCTTTCCTTCGCTTGATGAACGGTCGGTAGAATGACGTCATGACGAACCCGCCATGGACGATTGAGCTCGGAGCCCTCGACAACAAACTCGGCATCGTGGTTCTCGAAGAGTCTGCTCAGCGGGTCGTTGCCACCATGCCCGTGCACGGCAATACCCAGTCGTTTGGCCTGCTGCACGGCGGTGCCTCGATGGCCTTCGGCGAAGCGCTCGGCTCGTGGGCTGCCGTGATTCACGCGAGCTCGCTCGGAAAAATGGCCGTGGGCCTGGATATCAGCGGCACCCACCATCGCGGTGTGCGTGACGGAGTCGTGACGGGAGTGGCCACGGCTCTTCAGTTGGGAAAGACCGTCACCAGTCACGAGGTCGTGATCACAGACGAGGCAGGGGCCCGCCTCTGCACGGTGCGCATCACGAACCTGATTGTTGACAAACGCTAGTCGGCCCATCGATAGAACCCCTCGCCGCTCTTGCGTCCGAGTTTGCCGTCGGCGACCATCTGCCTAAGAAGAGCGGGGGGCTCGAATCGCTCACCTAGCTGACTGTGCAGGTACGTAGCGATTCCCAGCCTCACGTCGAGACCCACCATGTCCGTGAGACGCAGCGGGCCTACCGGGTGCTTGTAGCCCAAGACCATGGCGGCATCGATGTCTTCGGCGGACGCAACGCCTTCCTGGAGCATACGGATTGCTTCGAGTGCAATAGCGACTCCGAGACGTGAGCTCGCGAAGCCAGGTGAGTCGTTGACGGTCACCGGGGTCTTGCCCATCGCCGCGACCCACTGCTGAGCGCAGTCGATCAGGTCAGGCTGCGACCGCTCACCGCGCACAATCTCAACGAGGGTTGAGCTGGGCACCGGGTTAAAGAAGTGCAGACCACAGAAGCGCTCGGGCCGGGACAGTGACGCGGCGATCGAGGAGATAGACAACGACGAGGTGTTCGAGGCGAGCCAGGCGTCCGCACTGACAACCGCTTCGATTTTCGTGAGCATCTGTACCTTGAGGGCAAGATCTTCTGGCACGGCCTCGACAACGAGTCCGCTGCCCGCGAGTTCGGCCATATCAACCGTCGACGCAGAACGCGCAACGAGATCGTCGCGTGTCTCTTCGGACGTCCCTCGGGCAATGCTCGCGTCAATGGTCGTCGCGAGTGCTGCCAACGCGTGGGCTGCCGCCGCCTCGTCCCGTTCAAGGATCGTCACCGATGCTCCAGCGAGAAGAAAAGCGTGTGCGATGCCGGCCCCCATGCGGCCACCACCAATCACACCGACGTGAGAGGGGACGGTCATGAACGGCGCCTTTCGAGGAATTCGGTCATTCGGCGAAACTTCTCCGGCGATTCAAACAGCACCGCCTGTGTCTCGTTGTCAATGCGCGGATGTTCAGACCGATCAGCCGCCATCACGCGCTTAGTCTCGCGCACCGCGAGTGGATCGAGTTTCGCGATGCGATCGGCCAGCGCCTCTGCCGCCGCATCAAGTTCTGCGGGCTCATGAACCTCGGTGACGAGCCGAACGGTGAGCGCCTCATCGGCCGACAGAATTCGACCGGCCAGCAGGACTTCCTTTGCCAGCGGTTCGCCCACGAGTTCGGCCAGTCGCCAGGTGGCCCCGGCGGCGGCGATGATGCCCAGCGACGCTTCGGGGTTTCCAAAGCGCGAGCGATTCGACGCGATGCGAAAGTCTGCGGCATAGGCGAGCTCGGCGCCACCGCCCAGGGCCCAGCCATCTATGACGGCGATCACCGGAGCGGGCAGCAGCGCGATGCGGTGAAAGAGTGAGGAGTTGATCCCCTCGAGGGCGTCGGCAGCCCGGCGTTCACGAAGTTCAGCAATGTCGGCGCCCGAGGCGAAAACGCCGTCGCCTCCGCTCACGATCAGGATGCGCGGGTCTGCTTCGAGTTGCGCGCACACGGCATGCAGCTCGTCGACCATCGCCCTGTCGATAGCGTTCTTGACGGCAGGTCGATTGAGGCGAACGTGCAACCGATCTGTCTTAGTGTCGTCAATCAGCAGGGTCGACGTCATCAGACAGCCTCCACCAGAAGCGCGGCTCCCTGGCCAACACCGACGCACATTGTTGCGAGTCCATGCTTCGCACCCTCTCGTTCCATGCGACCGAGCAGGGTCACGAGCAAGCGTGTTCCCGATGCACCGAGCGGATGCCCGAGTGCTATCGCGCCACCGTCTGCATTCACGATTGCTTCGTCCAGGCCGATGAGACGCATGCTTGCCACCGCCTGAGTGGCGAATGCCTCGTTGAGTTCGACGGCCCCCAGCTGGTCGACCCGAACGCCCGTGCGCGTCAGGAGTTTTTGTGTCGCGGGAACGGGTCCGAGACCCATGACCTCGGGCGCAAGACCCGCGGATGCTCCCCCGACAATGCGTGCGCGCGGGCTAAGACCGAGTCTCTCGATGGCCTCTCCGCTCGCAATGAGCACAGCGGACGCGCCATCATTCAGCGTGGACGAGTTGCCCGCGGTGACGATGCTGCCGC
>CAIWRM010000213.1 GCA_903915075.1 uncultured Microbacteriaceae bacterium | reverse complement strand
GGTGGCGCCCCATGATGAACCCCACCTGATCGCCGACAAACGCAGCGATACCGACACCGATGGCCAAGACCCACACGTTGAGCGTGTCCGACGCGGCAGCCGTGACCAGTCCGGCGGCGAAGAGCAGTGAGTCGCCCGTGATGAACGGAATGAACACGCCCACAAAGAGACCGGTTCCGGCGAAGACCAAGCCCCACACGACCAGGTAGAACAGGATGGGGCCGGCGCTGGCGAGCAGATCACTCATCTGAGTGCCGAGGGTTGAAGCCAGAATCATGGTCGTCCTCTCGTTGCGTGTGTCGTGGGGACACGTCTTCGTTTGGTCATTACCCCCGCGTGCGGAAGGAGGGACTTGAACCCTCACGCCCGAAGGCACAGGATCCTAAATCCTGCGTGTCTGCCATTTCACCACTCCCGCTCTCCTCAATCTTAGGCAGGTCTGTGTGGGCTGAAATCACGAGGAGGCTGTGGAAAGGTCGCCGAACGAGCGGGGAGTGGACGGCACGATGACACCATGTCGCTTACACAGTCGGAGATCCAGCAACTCATTGCCGCAGAGGTTACGCACTACGCCGAGCGGTCGCACGCGCGGGGGAAGCCGGGCATCCCCGACATTGATGATGCCGTTCTGGCGGTGGCCGACAAGTTATCCGGATACGGCGCGCTGCAACCGCTGCTCGACGATCCGACAATCGAGGAGATTTGGATTAATGCCCCGGATGCTCTGTTCGTGGCGAGAAATGGAACGGCCGAACGGCTCGACCGGACCGTGAGCGAAAGTGAAATTCACCGCATCGTTGAGCGCATGCTGTGGCAGGCGGGGCGACGAGTCGACGCCTCGATGCCCTTTGTTGACGCTTCCCTGCCCGACGGCTCTCGGCTCCACGTGGTCATTCCGGACATCTCGCACCGACACTGGGCGGTGAACATCCGCAAGTTTTCGCGCTCCATCCGTTCGTTGGGCGATCTCGTGGAGCGCGAGGCGCTGACCCAGCAGGCGTCCGAGTTCTTGCGCATGTGTGTCCTCGCGGGCCTCAACGTGATTGTGTCCGGTTCGACTCAGGCGGGCAAGACCACCCTCTTGAACGCTCTTCTTTCAGCAGGGCGGGTTGACGAGCGCATCGTGACGGTGGAGGAAACTCGAGAGCTCGACATCGATGCTGCCGATATTGTTTCGCTGCAGTGCCGGGCCCCAAACCTCGAGGGCGCGGGGGAGGTCAGCTTGCGGCGGCTGATCAGTGAAGCACTGCGGATGCGCCCCAATCGGTTGGTGGTGGGCGAGGTGCGCGGGGCCGAGAGCCTCGACATGCTCCTCGCTCTCAACAGTGGGTTGGCGGGCGCGTGTTCGGTTCACGCCAACAGCGCGCGCGAGGCCCTCAACAAACTGTGTGCGTTACCCCTATTGGCGGGGGGCAACGTGGACGGCGCGTTCGTTGCCCAGACGGTCACCGCGTGTGTCGACGTTGTGGTGCACTGCGAGATTGACCGGTCGGGCGTTCGGCGCGTTCGAGAGATTGCCACCGTGACGTCGAACCACGGTTTGCCCGATGTCGAGGTGATTTTTGCCGCGGGCCCCGACGGTCTGCTCCCCACGGGCAACCAGCCCTCGCACCTGTCCAAGTTCGAGCGCGCCGGATTTGATCCCGTGCGATTGCTGGAGCGTGTCGCGTGCTGACCGTGTTGTGGGGCATAGGCCTCGGGGTCTGTCTCGGAGCGGGTGCGTGGCTCGTGCTGTCGGTGTTGGCGAGCCGACGCGTCGAGGCCCAGAGAGTGGTGGTCAGAATTGCACCCCGCCGCCGAGACCCCGGCGCGTTGCGCAAACATCTCGTCACCGTGACCGTGGGAGTTTTCGTGAGTGTGGCGGTGGCATTTATCACCGGCATCCCCGGGCTCGGAGTGGTTGGTGGAGCTACCGCAGTTGCTGTTCCCTGGGCCGTGACGCGCGCGAGGGTTGCCCGGCGCTCCCGGTTTGTGGCAGAGGAATGGCCGGGCGTGATTGACGACCTCATTTCTTCGCTCCGTTCCGGCGGCACGGTCACGGCAGCCATGTCGGTGCTTGCCCACTCGTCTCGCGGCGTCATCGCAGCCGGAGCCCGAGATTTCATGATCGCGGTGAGCACCACATCGGATGTTTCGGGGTCACTCGCGCTCGCCAAGCGCGTGTGGGCCAGTGCGGTGGGTGACCGGGTCGTGGAGACACTGCGGCTTGCCGGTGAGTGCGGCGGTGCCGGCGTCATGCACGGCTTGGTCGCACTGGCGCGCGACGTGCGACGCGAAACGTCGGTTCAGGCTGAGGTCCGCGCTCGCGCGGCCTGGATTCGGGTGGCTGCCGTTGTGGGCGCGCTGGCTCCTTGGATTGCCGTCCTCGTCTTGGGAACGCGCCCGGAGGGGCGCCAGGCCTTCGGCACGATTGAGGGAACCCTGGTGTTGTTGGTCGGCTACGGCGTGACCGTGGTGGCCTATCTGCTGGTGAG
>CAIWRM010000212.1 GCA_903915075.1 uncultured Microbacteriaceae bacterium | reverse complement strand
TGGGGCAACAGCCAGGTGTGGCCGTCGCGCTGACGGAACGTCTTGACCGTGGCCTCCCCGTCGAGCAGGGCGGCCACAATTTCGCCGTTCTCGGCCGTCTTCTGGGCGCGCACGACAACGAAGTCACCATCGCAAATCGCGGCGTCAATCATTGATTCGCCCACAACCTTGAGCATGAAGAGGTCTCCCTTGCCCACGAGCGTGCGGGGCAGCGGAACAACTTCGTCGACGTTCTGATCGGCCGTGATGGGAACACCGGCGGCGATGCGCCCCACGAGCGGCACCATGGCGGCGTCGCCGAGCGGGATTACCGATTCGGGAGTTTCGCCGTTGGCATCGGGGAGGTCGATGAGCACCTCGAGGCCGCGCGCGCGGCCGGGATTGCGCTTGATGTAGCCGGCGAGCTCCAGCTGCTGGAGTTGGTACGTCACGGATGCGAGCGACTTGAGACCGGTGGCATCAGAGATCTCTTGCATCGTGGGCGGATACCCGATGGTGGCGAGGTGTTCGCGAATCATGTCGAACACGCGGCGCTGTGTGGCGCTGAGTTCGGTGCGACGACGTGCGTCGAGGTTTCCCGTGTTGTCAGCTGCGGCTGTCGTCATGTCGTGATGCCCTTCGTGAGTTTCACTGTCCGACGTTTCCGATGGAATCGCTTCAGACATTCGAAAGGGTATTCGAAAAAATGGCAAATAACAAACACATATTCGAACAAGTCGCTGAAATTGTGCAAAAAAATTCGAATATCGGGCTTGACATTCGAACAAACCGAATATATCTTCGAAATAAATCTTCGCACCGGGCGCTCCCGGCCGAGTGCCCGGGCGAAGGTTTCCTCAGAACTTCACATCCCGCAACCACCAGCACAACACCAAGCAGCACAACATCAAACAGAACGACAAGAAAGCGAGAGACGCAGATGAGCACCAACATCACTCACATCGGTCACATGAATGCGGCAACTCCCCAGACACAGTTGCGTCTCACTGCCCGCGGTCGCCGTTTCCTCATCGCGCTAGTGGCGATTCCCATCGTGCTGGCGCTTTTGTGGGCAATGTTCAACGGAGTGGGCGCCAACGCCAGTAACACACTCACCGGCAACTCGCTCAGCTACATCACGGTCGACACCAACGACGACCTCTGGCAGATCGCGCAGCGCGAGGCACCTCAGGCCGACACACGTGAATACGTCGAGGCGATCATCTCGCTCAATCGCCTCACGGGTGAGATCCAGCCGGGCCAGCGCCTCGCATTGCCTTCGGGCTTCTAACGCTTCTCGCTCAGGCTCGTTACAGGCCGTCGCCGAGAGGCGGCGCACCCGGACCGTGCAGGGCGCGCGCACGGATGGCGCGCGAATCCGAAATCCAGTCCATCACGGCAAACATGACACCGGAAACCACAAAGGTGAGGTGAATGATGATCTGCCAGAAGACGGCGGGTCCCACCTCGGCGGAGGGCTCGAGAGAAAGCTCAATGAAGGTCGCCAAGAGAGAAATCACCGAAATCGCAACCAGTGAACCGATGAGCTTGATCTTAAGGCCGGAGAAGTCCACCGAACCCATCCACGAGGGGCGGTCGACAGACTTGTGAGCAATCTCAATCTTCGACACAAAGTTTTCGTAGCCGGCAAACAGCACGATCAGAATCAGGTTGCTGAGCAGCACAAGATCGAGCAGCGTCAGAAGGTCAATGATGAAGAGTCCTTCGTTGCCGTGCGTGCCAGCGATTTGCTCCTCGACGACGTGCTGAACGAGCACGATGAGATCCACCACGAACTTGTAGGCCAAGATTATCAGCACCACGATTAAGCCCAGGTACAGAGGCGCGAGCAACCAACGGGCTCCAAAGATAAGCCTCTCCATCACATGTTGCACGGTGAATCCTCTTTCGCTTGAGCGGTTGTTTACGTGGGCAGAAGTTCGACACGAGTCTAGGGCGTGAGGCCTCCCGGGCTGAACCCCACCGCCTAAACTTGAGAGCGTGACCTCGCTCAACGACCTTCCCCTTCGCGACGATCTGCGCGGACTCACGCCCTACGGCG
The DNA here is from genome assembly GCA_903915075.1 of uncultured Microbacteriaceae bacterium. Classification (GTDB taxonomy): domain Bacteria; phylum Actinomycetota; class Actinomycetes; order Actinomycetales; family Microbacteriaceae; genus UBA963. The sequence continues at coordinate 101 of CAIWRM010000212.1, read as the reverse complement.
CCCCGCAGAAGCACGTTCGGGTCGAGCTGAATGTCAACGAGAACACGCACCCCGTGCCGGAAAACGTGATCGACGACATCATGGGGCGCGTGCGCGAGGCG
>CAIWRM010000211.1 GCA_903915075.1 uncultured Microbacteriaceae bacterium | reverse complement strand
GGCTGCCTGGAACGACGTGTAGGCCGTTGCCACCGACACCAAGCCGAGGCAGGACACGACGATGATTTCGATGGATTTGGCAAGCCACGTGGAGAATGAACCGGCTTTTTTTGATGTGGCTGACGTAGTCACGAGGCTCCTGTTTTATGCGAAACACTGGCGTGAATCGAAGTGTCGGTGGGTGCCGAAGACGATTTAGCCGGCAGTGTCTCAATGCTAGCGGGAGCGCCGGCTGGTCACCACCCCAAGAAGTTTGGCCAGCGACTCTGTGACCGGCGCGGTTCCGTCAATGTGCACCTCGGGTGACTCGGGAACTTCATAGGGCGACGTGACCCCGGTGAGGTTGAGCGTGGGGTCTTTCGCGGCGCGAGCGTAGAGACCCTTGGGATCGCGTTCGGCGCAGACGGCTACCGGGGTGTCGACAAAGACCTCAACAAAGTCACCGTCGGCAAACAGGCCGCGAGCCAATGAGCGGTCTTCGCGGTAGGGCGACACGAGCGTGACAATGACCACACAGCCGGTGTCGAGCAAGAGCTGTGCCACCCGTGAGACGCGGCGAACGTTTTCGGAGCGATCCTCGGGAGAGAATCCCAAATCCTCGCTCAGCGTCTGGCGAATCGTGTCGCCGTCGAGAATCACCGTGTGCACGCCCTGGTGAAACAGCTCCACCTCGAGGGCGTTGGCCAGCGTGCTCTTGCCGCAACCGGGCAGACCGGTGACCCAGAGAACAGCGCCACGGATTCCGGTCGCGCGCTCGCGCGTCTGCCGATTGAGCGTAAACGCGTGACGCGTCACGTCCGACTTTCGGGTGAGCCCGCCGCGATTCATGCCCACCGCAACGGTCTCGCCGGTGGCGCGATTGACGATGATGAAGCCACCCGTCTCGCGCGACTCGCTGAAGTGGTCGAGCGCAATGGGGCGCGATGTGCTCACTTCAACGCGCGCGATGTCGTTCACGCCCAGGGGCTGACCAACCACCTGCTCCCCGGATTCGGGATTGACCGTGTAGCGCGTCACGTCGATGTGGCAGGGCACTTCCAGTGGCCCGCACACGAGGTTGTACGACTGACCCAGCGTGATGCCGTCTGGCGAGAGACAGACCACATCGGCAAGAAAACCCTGGGAAACCGACAGAGTGTCCCACGCACTCGCCTCAACAATGAGGTCGCCCCGACTCACGTCAAGCTCGCAATCGAGTTCGATTGACACGGGAGAACCGGCACTCCGCTGGGTTGCCCAGCCCACCTCAACAATGTGGGCCGACTCGCCCGAGGGAAAGACCGTCACCTGCGTGCCGACCCCGGGCGCGCGGCCCGACAGCCGACCGAGGTAGCGACGCGTGAGCTCGAATCGGTTGACGAATTGCACGCCCAGGCGAAACGGTGAGGCATCGAGCGTGGCGGTGCGCGATGCGCGCACGTCTGCCGACAACCCTTCGAGCGCGGCAGAGAGCGTGGGCCACTCGCCCGCCGGGAACGTGGGGTCAACCTCGATCACGTTGGCGCCGGTGCGACCGCTGAGCGCCACAACGGTCACGGTCGAGCTCGCATCCTCGGAAATGTTGTGGTGCGTCATTGCGGCCAGACGCTCGGTGAACTCAGCGGTGAGTCGACTCACGACCTCGGCGACATTGTCAACGGCGTCGAGCTTGTTGAGCGCCACCACGATGCGCCGAACTCCCATGAGTTGGGCGATCAGGGCGTGCCGCAACGATTGATCGCGAATGCCGCGAGTGACATCAATCACGAGCACGGCGATGTCGGCCGAGGCGGCCGCCACGGCCATGTTGCGCGTGTACTGGGCGTGTCCGGGAGAGTCGAGCAGCATGAGGCGCTGACCCGAACCGAGCGTGAGTGTGCGGTGGGCCACATCTATGGTGATGCCCTGCTCGCGTTCAGATTCGAGGCCGTCAACAAACAGGCTGTAGTCAAGGTCGCCATCGACGGGGTCGTGAGATGTCACGTACGCAATCTCGTCGAGCGTCGCGGTGTCAGTGCCAAAAAGCAGGTGTCCCAGAAGAGTGCTCTTGCCGTCGTCAACAGCGCCGCAAAAAACCACGCGAACGATCGGGTCGACATGGGTGGGGGCCATCATTAGAAGTACCCCTCCTTCTTCTTGGCTTCCATCGACGCGCTGCCGCGACCGTCAATGAGACGACCGGCGCGTTCCGAGGTGCGCGAGTCCTCGAGCTCGGCGATGATGTCGTCAATCGAGGCGGCGGCGGATTCCTCGGCGGCCGAGAGGGGGTAGCAGCCCAACGTGCGAAAGCGCACGGTGCGGGTGGTCACCACGTCGTCGGGCGCCAGCTCAAATCGGTCGTCGTCGACCACAATGATCTTGTCTCCGCGCAGCACGGTGGGACGCGGCGCCGAGAAATAGAGGGGCACGACCTCGAGGTCTTCGCGCCGGAGGTAGCGCCAGACATCCAGCTCGGTCCAGTTGGAGAGGGGAAAGGCACGCATGGTCTGTCCGGGTTGGAGGGTCAGGTTGGGGCTCGTCCAAAACTCGGGGCGCTGGGCCTTCGGGTTCCACTGGTGACCGGCCTCGCGCAGTGAGAACATGCGTTCTTTGGCGCGCGAGCGTTCCTCGTCTCTCCGCGCTCCGCCAATGGCCACGTCGAAACCACCCTCGGTGAGCGCGGAGCGCAGGGTCTCCGTCTTCATCACCCTCGTGTACTCGTCGGCGGTGCGGGTAAAGGGGGTGATGTTCTCGGCCGCCCCTGCGGGATTCGTGCGTACCTGGATGGGCACATCCCACTCCGCACTCAGTCGGTCGCGAAAGGCAATCATTTCGCCGAACTTCCACGTGGTGTCGACGTGCAGAACGGTAAACGGCAGTGGGCCGGGCGCAAAGGCTTTGCGCGCGAGGTGCAGCAGCGCTGTGGAGTCTTTACCAATGGAATACAGCAGCACGGGACGGGAGAAAGCTCCGGCGCACTCGCGCAGTGCCCAGATGGCTTCGGATTCGAGTTCGTTGAGGATTGCGTCGTGGGGCGACACGCTAGTCACCGTAGTCGTAGCCCTCGAGCTCGGCCTGCTCGCGAGCCTCACGGGCTTCGTCGCGCACGGCGAGAACTGCCAGTGTCACGGAGATTCCCCAGCCCAGCCACACGAGGGCGAGCCGCCAGTCGCGCGGGCCACGAGCCGTCTGACGGGCGGCAGAGATGCCGCCAAAGAGTGCACCCAGCACTCCGCCGTTAAACAAGAACCTACGCATGGTCACCCTCCGCACTCACTGACAGGCTACCGGGTCATGCCGGAAGGCACTACGCGATAGGCGTGAGCTCGCCAACGAGCGGTGACGCTGTGGATCCAGCGGAACCCGTGTGCTCGCGCGCAAAGTCGAGGGTGCGCACCAACAGTTCGAGACGCTCGGCCTCCGACTTGGCCTTGCGGGTGTTGACCTCGGCCACAATGTGGCCGTCCCAGTTGGTAGCGGCCAGGTGGCGCAAAACTTCGGCCACGGGCTGGCGACCCTCGCCGGGCAGCAGGTGCTCGTCGAAGATGCGGTTGTCGTCGGCAGCCGCGGCCCCGTCGCACAGGTGCACGTGACGCAGGCGCTCGCCGTAGGCGTGCGTGAGTTCGAGCGCATCGTGGCCCGAGAGCGCGGCGTGTGAAAAGTCGAGGGTGACCGCATCGCAGTCAAAGTGGCGCGGATCCGGCCCGGGCGCGTAAGCCTGCATGGAGGTGTTGCCCACCTTCCACGGGAACATGTTCTCCACGGCAATGTTCACGCCCGTGTTGTTGCCCGTTTGGCGCACGATGTCGAGAAAGCGATCTGCGTAGGTGGACTGCCAGCGGAACGGCGGGTGCACCACAACGCTGGTCGCGCCTACCTCGGCGGCCAGTTCGGCGGCCTTCTCCAACTTGATCTGCGGATCGCGACCCCACACGAAGTGAGTGAGCAACAGAACGGGGGCGTGAATGGAAAGCACCGGCATCTGGTGCGTATCCATCATGCGGCGCAGGCCGTCGGCGGTTTGCGTGGCAGGGTCACGGGTGACCATCACCTCAACGCCGTCGTAGCCGGCAAGCGAGGCGAAGCGAAAACCTTCGTCGGCGGACAGGGGGTAGACACACGAGGTGCTCATGCCGATTTTCATCATTATGTGTCCACGCTACCGGGCAAATATAGGAGGAGGCTGGACGTTTGCACCGCGCCGAACAAGAGTTCGGGCAAAAGTTACCTGGCGTTCATGAAGCCTCCCAGAGTCGCGCCATTTCCGAGCGGTTATAGACTCGACCCATGGCAAAAATCGACATGAAGCCCCGTAGCCGCGACGTCACTGACGGCATTGAGAAGGCCGCCTCGCGAGGCATGCTCCGTGCAGTGGGAATGGGCGACGAAGACTGGGTGAAGCCGCAAATCGGCATCGCCAGCTCATGGAACGAGATCACGCCGTGCAACCTGAGCCTCGACCGGCTGGCCCAGGCCAGCAAGGAGGGCGTGCATGCCGGCGGCGGCTACCCGCTGCAGTTCGGCACGGTTTCGGTATCGGACGGCATCGCCATGGGACACGAAGGACTGCACTTCTCGCTCGTCTCGCGAGAGGTGATTGCCGACTCCGTTGAGGTAGTGATGCAGGCCGAGCGTCTCGATGGCTCCATTCTTCTTGCCGGGTGCGACAAGTCCCTGCCCGGCATGCTGATGGCCGCGGCGCGGCTCGACCTGGCTTCCGTTTTCCTGTACGCCGGTTCAATTGCGCCCGGCTGGGTGCGCCTGTCCGATGGCACCGAGAAGAACGTGACCATCATCGACGCGTTCGAAGCCATTGGCGCGTGCAAGGCCGGCAAGATGAGCGAGGAAGACCTCGACCGCATCGAGCGCGCGATTTGCCCGGGCGAGGGTGCCTGTGGCGGTATGTACACCGCTAACACCATGGCGTCGATTGCCGAAGCCTTAGGCATGAGCTTGCCCGGCTCGGCAGCCCCGCCCAGCGCCGACCGCCGCCGCGATTACTTTGCGCACCGTTCCGGCGAAGCCGTGGTCAACCTCATTCGCCTCGGCATCACCGCGCGCGACATTCTCACCAAGACGGCCTTTGAAAACGCCATTGCCGTACTCATGGCTTTCGGCGGTTCCACCAACGCCGTGTTGCACCTTCTGGCCATCGCGCACGAGGCCGAAGTCGAACTCTCGCTCGATGACTTCAACCGCATCAACGACAAGGTGCCCCACATTGCCGATCTCAAGCCGTTCGGCAAGTACGTCATGAACGACGTGGACCGCGTGGGTGGCGTGCCCGTGGTGATGAAGGCCCTGCTCGATGCCGGCCTGCTGCACGGTGATGCGCTCACGGTGACGGGCAAGACGCTGGCCGAGAACCTGGCCGAGATGAACATCATGCCGGTCGACGGTGAGGTGATTCGCACGCTCAATAACCCGCTGCACCACAACGGCGGCATTGCCATTCTGCGAGGAACCCTGGCCCCCGAGGGTGCCGTGGTGAAGACCGCGGGCTTCGACCTTGAAATCTTTGAAGGGCCTGCGCACGTATTTGAGCGGGAGCGCGCCGCCATGGACGCCCTCACCGAGGGAAAGATCGTAGCCGGAGACGCTATCGTTATTCGCTATGAGGGTCCTAAGGGTGGGCCCGGAATGCGCGAGATGCTCGCCATCACGGCCGCCATCAAGGGTGCGGGCTTGGGTAAAGATGTCCTATTGTTAACGGACGGTCGATTCTCAGGCGGCACAACCGGACTGTGTATTGGCCATATAGCTCCAGAAGCTGTTGATGGTGGTCCCATCGCACTTCTGCGCGATGGTGATCTCATACGGGTCGATATCGCGACTCGGACTCTCGACTTACTGGTTGACGAAGAAGAGCTCGCAAGCCGCCGACAAAGCTGGCAACCGCTCCCACCGCGCTACACACGTGGCGTATTGGCG
>CAIWRM010000210.1 GCA_903915075.1 uncultured Microbacteriaceae bacterium | reverse complement strand
CTCAACCTTGGCAAGGTTGCGCTCTACCAACTGAGCTATTCCCGCGTCAGCCTCAGATTATAGAGCATTTCCTCGATGTGACGATAACTCCGCTCACATCAGTGAGCCACGACATCCCCTGCACCAGGAGCCACCGGGGAAGCCTCAGCGGGCTTGGCCGCCGGCTCCTCCTCGGGCAGTGGGACCGGAATCGACTCGAGGGCGACCTCGAGCACTCGGTCGATCCACCTGACCGGCACGATCTCGAGGTTGCTCTTGGCGTTCTCCGGGATGTCCTGCAGGTCCTTGACGTTCTCCTCGGGGATCAGCACGGTGCGGATGCCTCCGCGATGCGCAGCCAGCAGCTTTTCCTTGAGCCCACCGATGGCCGTGACCTCGCCTCGCAGCGTGATCTCGCCCGTCATCGCCACGTCGGCCTTGACGGGGATCCCGGTGAGAGCCGAAACGATTGCCGTGGTCATCGCAATGCCCGCGCTCGGGCCATCCTTGGGAGTGGCGCCGTCAGGCACGTGAACGTGGATGTCGCGCTTGTCGAAAAGCTCGTCGCGAATGCCCAGGCGATGGGCGCGCGAGCGCACCACGGTGCGGGCGGCCTCGACCGACTCCTTCATCACGTCGCCGAGCGAGCCCGTGCGGGTGGTGTTGCCCTTGCCGGGCATCACCGCGGCCTCGATGGTCAGCAGGTCGCCACCGACCTCCGTCCACGCCAGCCCCACGACCTGGCCGACCTGGTTCTTCTTCTCGGCGCGACCGAAATCGAACTTGCGCACACCCAGGAAGTCGTTGAGGTTGTCCTCGGTGACGACGACCTGGCCCTCGTACTTCTTCAGCTGGTGACCCTTGACCACCTTGCGGCAGATCTTCGAGATCTCGCGCTCGAGCGAGCGCACACCCGCCTCGCGGGTGTAGTAGCGGATCACGCCGCGCAGCGCGCCCTCGGTGACTTCGACCTCCTCGTCCTTGACGCCGTTGTTCTTCTTCTGCTTGGGCAGCAGGTAGCGCTGAGCGATGCTGAGCTTCTCGTCCTCGGTGTAGCCCGAGAGGCGAATCACCTCCATCCGGTCCAGCAACGCCGGCGGGATGTTCATCGAGTTCGAGGTGGCCACGAACATCACGTCCGAGAGGTCGAAATCGACCTCGACGTAGTGGTCGCTGAAGGTGTGGTTCTGCTCCGGGTCCAGCACCTCGAGCAAGGCTGAGGACGGGTCGCCACGGAAGTCCATCCCGAGCTTGTCGATCTCGTCAAGCAGGAAAAGCGGGTTGCGCGTGCCCACCTTGGACAGGCTTTGCAGCACTTTGCCGGGCAGGGCGCCGATGTAGGTGCGGCGGTGGCCACGAATTTCGGCCTCGTCGCGCATGCCGCCCAAGGCCATGCGCACGTATTTGCGGCCGGTGGCTTTGGCGATCGACTGACCCAGCGAGGTTTTGCCCACGCCCGGAGGGCCGACCAGGCAAAGAATCGGGGCCTTGACCTTGTCGACCCGCTGCTGGACCGCCAGGTATTCGACGATGCGGTCTTTGACCTTTTCCAGGCCGTAGTGGTCTTCATTGAGCACGTCCTCGGCCAGGGCCAGGTCGTGCTTGATCTTGGTCTTCTTGCTCCAGGGCAGACCGGTGATGACGTCGATATAGGTGCGCACAACGGTGGCCTCGGCCGACATGGGCGACATCAGCTTCAGCTTTTTGAGTTCGGCATCGGCCTTTTTGCGCGCCTGCTGCGGCATCTTGGCCAGCTTGATCTTCTTTTCGATCTCTTCGATGTCGGCGCCGTCCTCGCCCTCGCCAAGCTCTTTCTGGATGGCCTTGACCT
>CAIWRM010000209.1 GCA_903915075.1 uncultured Microbacteriaceae bacterium | reverse complement strand
GGTCACCGTCGACACAACGAAAGAGGTTCTCATGGCGCGAATTGTGCTGGTTCACGGAGCATTTCACGAGAAGTCGTGTTGGGACGGCGCCAAGGCGAGTCTTGAGTCACGTGGGCATCGCGTTGAAACGCTTGACCTTCCCGGACATGGCGCAGATACAACGCCGCTCGAACAGGTCACCCTCCAGGCTTATGCCGACCGGGTGGTCGAACAGCTGAAATCTGATGCGGAACCTGCTGTGTTGGTAGGCCACAGCATGGGCGGCATGGTTGTCACTCAGGCGGCCGATGATTTTCTTTCCGGCGGAGGCGAACTGAGCCAGGTCATCTACGCCTCAGCGTTTCTGCCGGAGGACGGGCAGAGCTTGGTTGACCTCGCGGGCCTCCCGGAAGGCGCCGGTGACATGGTGCAGGCGAACGTACAGGTGTCGGGCGAACCGCCCATCGGAGTTTTGTCAACCGAGCACGCGATCGCCGCGTTCTATGGCGAGTGCGACCCGGCCGTTGCCCAAGCGGCGGCTGCGCGTCTCGGCCCCCAGCCGATCCTGGCTTTTGTGATGCCGGTGAGCATTGACAACGGTCGACAGGTCACTCGACGCTATGTCATCACCGGAAAAGACAAAGCGTTGCCGACCCTGCTTCAGCGGAGGCTTGCACAGCACCCCAGCATTGTGGAGGTCGCTGAGATTGACACGGATCACTCAGCATTTCTCTCTCGCACGGACGAATTTGTCGACATCATTGACAGGTTTGCTCGCAGCTAAGTGCAAATACCTCAAAACTTTTCCGAGCCACGTCCGTGGTTCGGTTCCCGAGAGTGAGAAGGAAAATCATGGCACGATTTGTTTTGGTTCACGGAGCCATGGGCAACGCAACAACCTGGCCGGCCTCGTTTCTTCAGGCGCTGGAGAGCAAGGGCCACACTGTTGAAGTGTTCGACCTCCCCGCCCAGGGCAAGGATTCCACACCCAAGGAAGCCGTTACCATGCAGGCATATGCCGACCGCACGGTCGAGCAGTTGCGGTCGCGCCCCGAGCCTGCTGTTCTCGTGGGCCACTCGATGGGTGGCGTGGTAGTCACGCAGGCGGCCGACGACTTCGTTGCCGCCGGTGGTGAACTCGCGCAGGTGGTTTACCTCACGGCATTTTTGCCGCGCAACGGCCAGTCACTTCTCGACCTTGCGGGTTCCCCCGAAGGCGCCGGAGATCAGGTGCAGGCAAACATGGTTGTGGCCGGAGCTCCCCCCATCGGAACGTTCCCGCCCGAGGCTGCACCTATCGCGCTCTTCAATACGACGTCGCCCGAGATGTTCGCAACTGTCCCGCCGGAGAGCATCGAGTCGCAGCCGATTATTCCGTTTACCAATCCCGTGAACATCACCGATGACCGGCCGTTGACGCGCCGCTATATTTTTGCTTTGCAAGACCGAGCTATTCCCGTGGCCCTTCAGCGCAAGATGGCGGGAGCCACCGCTGTTGCCGAAACGGTCGAGATTGACAGCGACCACATGGTCTTCTTCTCGAAGCAGGCGGAGCTTGTCGACGTGCTCGATCGGTTTGCCCGCAGCTAGTTGCTCGAGGGCTGCGACTTCGCAGCCCTCTTCAACACGCGAATGGCTGCCCGGGCATCCACCGTTTCTCGGCGATAGCGCCGATAGACCATCGAGATGCGCAGGGCCGACTCCGAGAGCAGAAGCATGAGCCCCGCGGTGATGAACAGGCTCACCGCGTAGTTTTCGATCGCGGTGTTCTCGGATAGCAGCTTTACGGTGATCAGGAAGACGACCACGATGTATTCGGCAAAACTGCGCCGCACAATGATCGCCTGATATTCCGGGAGCGGGCGCACGTACATGATGCGTGCTCGGTAGCGAGCCAAAAAGTAACCACCCACAATTCCCGCTCCGCCGGCGACCATGTGCCACGGGTCGCTGGTGAGGTCGCGCCAGAGCACGACGCCGATGAACAGCAGTTCCATGACGGGGTCGAGCGCCTCGAGAATAAGGCGGCGCACAAAATTTCCCTTGGGGAGGTGCAGCACTCGACGACCGTAGAGTGACCCGCGAATGTCGATGATGGTCATCACCACGATCAGCGGAGACAGGTACGCCAGCAGAAGCCAGGTGTTGTCGAAGGGATTCATCTGCACGAGCCTAGCCACTGGCCGGTCTCATATTGACACATGTCGAGCGTTGTTCCGCGGGGCGGGGGGTGACAGAGTCAAAGGAGAAGCCACGGTCACCGTGAAGAAGCAAAGATCTGGGCGCGAGGAGGCATCTTGTATCGGATTTCTGTGGATACAGGAGGAACGTTCACCGACGTCGTGGTGAAGGACGCCAGCAGTCAGATTTTCATGTCCAAGGCGCTGACAACTCGTGACCGCGCCTACCTCGCGATTGAGCAGGGGCTTACTGATATTGCCGCCACCATCGGCGTCCCGGTGGCCGATCTGATCCGCCAGTCGGTGCAGATCAACTACGGAACCACGCGCTCAACGAACATGGTGGTCACGTCGCGCACCGCCAAGACGGCGTTACTCGTGACCAACGGTTTTCCCGACATTCTGTTGCTGCGCGAGGGCGGCAAACCGGATCCGTTTCGGCGCATGCACTTTCGGCCACCGTTGGTGCCGCGTCACCTGACGTTTGAGATTGACGAGCGCATACTGGCCGATGGTAGCGTTCACATTCCGCTTGACGAAGATTCGGTTCGCCGGGCAGCGAAAGCGTGCACCGATGCGGGAATTGAAGCTGTGGGTATCAGCCTGCTGTGGTCGATCGCCAACCCGACCCACGAGCTGCGCATCGCCCAGATTCTCGCGGATGAACTGCCGGGCATCCCGGTCACGCTGTCGCACGAGGTGAACCCCAGCATTCGCGAGTATCGCCGCGCCTCGTCGACGGCCATTGACGCCTCGCTCAAGCCCGCCATGCAGAAGTTTTTTGGGGACCTCCAGTCGGATCTCAACGCCGCCGGATTTACCGGCAGTCTGCTCATCTCCACCTCCTACGGCGGCGGCTGGAGCGCCGACCGCATCGCGGCCAAGCCGGTCTATTCGATTGGCTCGGGCCCCTCGTTGGCTCCGGTAGCGGCCGTGCGCGAGGTTGATCAGGACGTGCCGGGAGGCGCTGCGGGCAACACCGTGTTGGTCACCGACATGGGCGGCACGACCTTTGACCTCTCGGTGATTCAGGCGGGTCGAATTGAGCGCACCAACGAAACGTGGCTCGGCGGAAAGTGGATTGGAGATATCACGGGAACGCGATCCGTCGATATCGAGAGCATCGGTGCCGGTGGCGGGTCAATCATTCGCATCGACTCGGGTGGCTTGATGCAAGTGGGCCCGCAGAGTGCCGGCTCCGAGCCGGGGCCCGTGTGTTACGGTCGTGGCGGCACCGAGCCCACCATCACGGACGCGGCACTCGTGCTCGGCTACCTCGACTCCTCCAACTTCCTCGGCGGTCGCCTGGAGCTCAAGAAGGCCGATGCGGAAGCGGCCATAGCGGCCGTGGCCGAGCGCCTCGGCATGACCACGGAGGCAGCGGCGATCGCCGCCATGCGCATCTCGGTCGACAACATCGTCACGGCTATCCGAGAGAAGACGGTCTCCAAGGGAATTGACACCCGTGAGATCGTTCTCGTGGCCGGCGGCGGTGCAGCGGGCATCAACGTCGGTCTGGTGGCCGCTGAACTGGGTGCCCGCACCGTGATTCTGCCCAAGAGTGCGGGTGCCATGAGCGCCTACGGCGCCGCCCACTCCGACATCCTCTCGGAGTTCGACATCGTGACGTTCCAGACAACCGGCTCTCCCGATTTTCAACTCATCAACGATGCCTTCGCCCAGGTTCATCGTCAGGGTCAAGAGTTTCTTGACTCGATTGATCCGGCAACGATTTCATCGACCGACATTGAGTTTTACCTGCAGGCCCGCTACCCCATGCAGGCGTGGGAGCTCACGGTGTCGCTGGGCAACTTCGACGACGCGCGGGCCATCACCGCGGCGGATATCGAGGCGCGCTTTCACGCCGAACACGAACGCGTCTTTGGCGTGTTCGAGGAGGGCGAGCATGTGGAGATTCTCGGCTACGGCGCTCGGGCCACCGCTCGACTCGCCGGTAACGACGCACCGAACGTGTTCATCGATCAGCCTGCCGAGGCTGCGGTCGAAGAAGTGCGCCCCACGTTTTTCCGCGATACCGGCTGGGTCGATGCGCGTCTCGTATCGGCACAGCACATGCGTCAGCTCGGCGAGATTGCTGGTCCGGCCATCGTGCGCGAAGACACCACCACGCTCGTGGTCTATCCCGGCCAGAGACTCCAGATTCTCGCCTCGGGAAACTATCAACTCCACATCGCAGCCGACGGAGGAAACGCCTGATGCGCACGTACAAGACCGATGTCATCGATATGTCAGTCATCGCCAACCGGCTCGACGGAATTGTGCGCGAGATGGAGAACACCCTGCTTCGTGCGGGCCGATCCGCTGTGCTCAACATGGCCCGTGACTTTTCCTGCTCGATCATCACCGGTGACAACCGCCTGCTCGCGACCGCAGAGGGCCTGCCCGTCCACGTGATCGGCGGCGAGCGTCTGGGCGAGGCCATGACCCGCCGCCATCCCGATTTGCGCGAGGGCGATGCCTTTCTTCACAACGACCCCTACGCAGGCAACACCCACGCGGCCGACCACACACTCATGGTGCCGGTGTTCGTGGATGGCGTGCACATGTTCACGACTCTGGCCAAAGCTCACCAGGCAGACATCGGCAACTCGGCGCCCACCACGTATATGCCCTTCGCGAAGGACGTCTACGAGGAGGGAGCGCTCGTCTTCACGGCAATCAAGGTGCAGCGCGACTTCACCGACATCGACGACATCATCACGATGTGCCGCAGCCGCATTCGCGTACCCAACCAGTGGTACGGCGATTACCTCGCCATGGTGGGCGCGGCCCGCATCGGTGAGCGTGGGCTCAAGGCACTGTGTGACAAATACGGTCTCGAGGTGATCAAGAACTACATCGAGGATTGGTTCGACTACTCCGAGGTTCTGATGAAAGACACCATCTCGCGCATGGAACCCGGCGTCGCGTCGGGCTTTGGCGTGCACGACCCGGTGGGTGACCTTGCTCCGGACGGACTGACCATCAACGTGTCACTCGAGATTAAGCCCGACGAGGGTCGCATTGTGATCGACCTGCGCGACAACATCGATTGCATCGACGGCGGCATGAATGAGTCGGAGACGTGTGCCATCAACAATGCAATGACCGGTGTACTCAACTGTCTCGATGCGTCCGTGCCACGCAATGCGGGCAGTTTCCGATGCATCGAGGTCATGATTCGCGACAACTGCATTGTGGGTCGGCCAAAGTTTCCCCACTCCACCTCGGTGGCCACCACCAATGTGGGGGAGCGACTGGTCATGATCACGCAGCGCATCATCGCCGAGCGTTGGCCGGGACAGGGCATGGCCGAAGGGTCGAACGGACTCGGCCCCGGCTTTGCGGTGATTTCGGGTCAAGACACCCGTGGCGGAAACAACGCCACGTTTGTCAACCAGCTTTTCATCGGCAGTCAGGGAGGCCCCGGTGGTCCTGGCTACGACGGTTGGGTGACGTTCGGTAACTCCGTGACGAACGGCTTGATGCTGCGCGACAGCGTGGAGGTGGACGAACAGAAGTACCCCATCCTCATTCGCCAAATGCGCGTGCGCACCGACTCAGGGGGCGTGGGCGAGTGGCGTGGCGCGCCGGGCATCGTCTGCGAGTATGGCCCGGTCATCGATGAGATGACGGCGCACTATGTGACCGATGGCAACGTGAATCCGCCGCGGGGAGTTGCTGGCGGCGGCGATGCCGCGCCCTCGGAGCCCTATGTGTTGAGCGAGGGTGGGGCCGAGGTCTCGGCACCGCTCATCGGCAGCGTCACCCTGGCGCGCGGCGAGATGGTGGGTCACCGACTCAGTGGTGGAGGTGGCTACGGCAATCCGCACGACCGGCCGGCCGAGAGTGTGCGCACCGACGTTTTGGCGGGATTCGTTTCGCTTGAGGGTGCCCGCAATGACTACGGCGTGGCTTTTGTTCACGACGTTATTGATGCCTCACTCGAGGTGGATGTCACGGGCACGGCTGCACTCCGGGGAGAATAGTCTCATGACCGGTGAGACGTCACCACTCGAGGCGCGACGCGCAGCTCTGCCGTCGTCGTATCGGCTGTTCTATGAGCACCCTGTTGTGGTGGACCACACCGAGGGCGTGTGGATTCACGATGCTTCGGGTATTCCGTTGCTCGACGTGTACAACAACGTTCCCGTGGTGGGTCACAGCAATGCCCACGTGGCCGACCGTGTTGCCGCACAGTTGCGCACGGCAAACACCCACACGCGCTACGTCTATCCCTCAGTGGCCGAGTACGCGTCTCGGCTCGAGAGCCTTTTTCCGGCAGCGCTGAACAAGACCATCTTCACGTGCTCGGGCAGCGAGGCGGT
>CAIWRM010000208.1 GCA_903915075.1 uncultured Microbacteriaceae bacterium | reverse complement strand
TCCCCCGCGACAATCTCTTCTCACTCAGTGAGAACGACTTCTGGAGATTTTTTGGGCGCTATTCGCCGATCGTGAGGGGCCGGCCCGCCATGGCGAACTCGATGCGCTCCACCGTGCCACGCAATTGGGGCATGAACCGCTGCACCTCGCGGTAGCGGTAGGCCTCAAAGACCAGTCCGAGGGCCGCGACCGTTTGGCCGTTGAACACCACGGGTCGGGCCACGGAGAGTGCGCTCATGCGCATCTGCTCGATGGTCACCGAATAGCCGTCGCGGCGCACATCGTCGATGAGCTGGGTGAGCATGCGCGGATCCGTGACGGTCTTGGGCGTAGGCGCCTCGAGCTCGCGCTGCAGGTAAGCGTCGACAAACCAGTCGGGCTGGGCCGCCAGGAGCACGCGCCCCACGGCCGTGGCGTGCAGCGGGAGACGCCCGCCGATGCGCGAGACCTGGGGCATTTTGCGCGAGCTATAGATCTTGTCGACGTAGAGGCTTTGGGTTCCCTCTCGGATGGCCAGGTGAACGTTCTCGTGGGTCAGGTCAAAGAGATCCTGCAAAAACGGATGTGCGCGGTCGCGCAGCCGGCGCCCGGCCAACTGGCCGAGTTCCCAGATGCGAAAGCCCACCTGATACTTGCCGTCGGATCCCTTGCGCAGGCCACCCCACTGTTCGAGCTCGTGCACCATGCGGTAAGTAGTAGACAGCGGCAGCTGGGCGCGGGCCGCGATGCGCGCCACCGTGAGCGAGCCACTGGAACCCTCGAACGCGCCGAGCACCGAGAGCGCGCGCGACGTGACGCTGGCGCCGCGAATCTGTTCGGGCTCTGCCATGGTCACCTCCGTTGGTGTCACGTGCTCTGGTTCTAGATTACTTGGCAGATCGCGTGCGCGGCATGCGCTGGCAGATTGGGCAGAAGTGTGAGCCGCGATTCATGAACGACTCGCGCCGCAGGGTGGCACCACAGCGTGCGCAGGCCTCGCCCTGTCGACCGTAGGCGTTGAGGCTGTGTTCAAAGTAGCCGGCTTGTCCGTTCACGTTCACGTACTGCGCGTCGAAGCTCGTGCCGCCCTCGGCAAGTGCCTGGCCCAGTACGTCACGCACATGACCGAGCAGTTCACGCGCCTTTGCCGCCGTGAGGGCATCCGTGGGGCGGTCGTAGTGCAGGCGGGCCCGCCAGAGCGATTCGTCGGCGTAGATGTTGCCAATGCCTGAGATGAGACCCTGATCGAGCAGGGCGCGCTTGATTCCCGTGCGCCGTTTGCGAAGCGCCGTCACGAAGGCGTCGTCGTCGAAATCCGCCTCGAGCGGATCGGCCGCGATGTGTGCGGCCTGCGCGGGAACGAGTCCGCCGATGCCCTCCACGAGTCGATCAACCGCCATGGAGCCGAAGATGCGCTGGTCAACAAACCGCACGTCGACCGGCTTGCCGTCGGGCATCTCGGTCACCAGTCGAACGCGCAGGTGTCGGTCGTCGGGCGCATCCGTTTCGCGCAGTAGCACCTGGCCGCTCATGCCGAGGTGGACAACGAGTGCGTCGCCGTTTCCGAGCCCTTCAGCGTGGGCCAGAGGCATCCACAGAAACTTGCCGCGCCGCTTGATCTCGAGAACCGTGGCGCCCTCGAGCAGGCCCACAAAATCACCGCGCCGAGCATCGTGACGCTTGAGCGAACGGGTGTCGAGAACCTGCACGCTGCGAAAAACGGAACCCGTGACGGCCGGTGCCAGCCCGGCACGCACCACCTCGACCTCGGGAAGCTCGGGCACGATACGTTAGGCCGTGAGCTGCTCGTACGCGTGGTGAGCAGCCGCAATCTCGGCGTGCTTCTTGCTGGTGCCGGTGCCCCAGCCGGTGACCTCGCCCACCACCACGGTGGCGGCAAACACGCGCGCGTGATCCGGGCCGGAGAACTCAACCGAGTAGTTCGGGACCCCGAGCCCGCGGGCGGCGGCGGCCTCCTGCAGGCTTGTCTTGGGATCGATGTGCGACCCGAAGGTCTCCTCATCGTTCATCAGGGGTTCAACCAGACGCTCAACAAGGTCGGTGGCAACGGCCTGACCGGCCGACAAATAGGTGGCTCCGATGAGGGCCTCCATGGTGTCGGCCAAAATGGAGTCTTTGTCGGATCCGCCGGTCTGCTGCTCGCCCTTACCCAGCAGGATGTTCGGGCCGAGGTTGATGCCGCGGGCGATGCGCGCGAGAGCCTGGGTGGAGACCAGGGCAGCCCGGCGCTTGGCCAACTCACCCTCGGGAAGCTGCGGGAACGTGGTG
>CAIWRM010000207.1 GCA_903915075.1 uncultured Microbacteriaceae bacterium | reverse complement strand
GCAGTGGCGCACCAATGTCAAACAGTATGGAATGAACGTCAACTTTGCCTCAACGGGTTCTTCCGACGGTCGAAACCAGTTTCGAGAGGGAACCGTTGATTACGCCGTTTCTGAGATTCCTTACGGTCTCACCGACGGCCAAACGGTGGACCCTCTCCCCACCGACCGGGATTTCGCCTACATGCCGATTGTGGCCGGTGGTACGGCCTTTATGTACAACCTCACCTCGGGTGGCAAACAGATCACCAATCTGCGCTTGTCCGGTGAGGTCATCACAAAAATCTTTACGGGCACCATTACGAAGTGGGACGACCCCGCCATTGCGGCCGACAACCCTAAAATCGCGCTACCCGCGCGCCAAATTGTTCCCGTGGTTCGCTCCGACGGGTCCGGTTCGACCGCCCAGTTAACCTCGTGGATGACGGCGCAGCACGGATCCATCTGGGGCGCCTATTGTGAGGCCGCCGGACGCGGTAGCGGCTGCGGGTTAACCTCGAACTTCCCCGTAATCGGCGGCAGCGGATTCGTGGCCCAGCCCAACTCAACGGGTGTGGCCGGCTACGTGGCGCAGCGTGCTAACGACGGAACCATTACCTACGTCGAGTACTCGTATGCGCTCAACGCTGGTTTCCCTGTGGCCAAGGTGCTGAATAACGCAGGCTATTACTCCGAACCAACAGCCTCCAACGTGGCCGTGGGGCTCTTGGAAAACAGGATTGCCGAAGATCTCACCTCTGACTTGACGGGTGTTTATAATAACGTCGACCCCCGCGCCTACCCGCTGTCCTCCTATTCGTACATGATCATTCCCACCTCGACTCAGAAGAGCTTCACCGAGGCGAAGGGCAAGACTTTGGGGGCCTTCGCCTACTACTTCTTGTGCGAGGGGCAGCAACAGGCGCCCGCGCTCGGGTATTCGCCGCTCCCGATTAACCTGGTGCAGGCCGGGTTTGATCAAATTCCCAAGATTCCGGGAGCAGCCACGCAGAGCGTCGACATTTCGCAGTGCAACAACCCGACATTCTCGGCGAGTGGAGAAAACACGTTGGCGGCGACGGCGCCGCAGCCGGAGGAGTGCGACAGGCAGGGCCCCGATCAGTGCCTCACGGGCACCGGCGGTGCAGCCGGTACGGCAAATTCAGCCAGCGCCTCGAGCACGAGCGCGAGCGCGAGCACGAAAAAGAAAAACGGTTCGTCTTCCGGGACGTCTGACCTGACCACTCTGGGCGGCCCCATCTCGTGCAACGCCGACACGGGCGTGTGCGTTTCGGTAGTGGCCGAAGCTGTCTCAGTTTCGGGCGAGCCCGAGTGGACGATTAAAGAGACAATCATGGCCCTCTCCGTATTTCTCTTCGTGCTGATTATCGTGGCCCCGCCGATTATGAGTCGTGTGGTTGCCGCACGGGGCAAGAGATGATGCCGGAGAGGCCTCGACCCCAGCGCCGGCGCATGCTAGCGCGCGGCTTTGTAGCGGGCGGTTTGTTCCTCTCGACACTGGCCACCGTCTCGCTGGGCATTGACGTCGTGCCGGCAATCGCCGAGAGCGGCGCTTCCTCGCTCGGGTCGTCGGCGGTCACGGTGAACTGGGCCGACGGCATCACCGACGCGTATGGAGGTGTGACCCCGCGCGACACGACCGACCCCAACTACGCTAATTTTCAGAACCTCCAGGTCACGGTGAGCCAGACGCAGAATTTGAGGTACCAGGGCGTTGAGGTGTCATGGACAGGCGCCAGCCCCTCGTCAACGGTTCAATTTGCGCAAAACTTCATGCAGATAATGCAGTGTTGGAGCGATGACCCGCGAACGTGTCAGTTTGGCGCTCCCACCAACGCTCTCTCCTCAAAGAGCGGTTTTCGAGTTCAGTCGCGCATCATTTCACCCCAATTGGATCCGCAGCAAGCAGGCGAGCTCACTGATGACATGATTTCTGCCGTCGACGACGACGGTAACCCCCTCTCCTATGCCTACCCCTTCGTCGCGGCGGGCTCTGGGGAATCAACGTTTAATGTTCTCGAGTTTTTTTCACCCACATCGTCCAACGAAATTGGTGCGGCACCCACGGGCGCGGACGGCACGGGAGCGGTCAACTTCGAGGTTCAGACGAGCCTCGAATCCCGTCACTTGGGGTGCGGGCTCGACGACGGGTATGGCGCGGGAGCTCCGTGCTACCTGGTCTTTGTTCCCCGAGGAGAGCTCGACCTTGACGGCAACCCCGCTGCCGACTCTGAAGGAAAAATCAACGGGTCGCCGTTGTCGCTATCTGCCTGGCGCAATCGAATAGTCGTGCCACTGAATTTCGCCCCGGTGTCGGTGTCGTGTCCGCTCGGTCAGCAAGAAGTTCGCGTGGTCGGCAACGATCTCATTGCCAAAGCCTTTTCTTCATGGCAACCCGCGCTGTGTCAAACCGGATCAACCTATGGATTCTCGCGCATCGGCGACGACGAGGCACGCCACCAGATCACCAGCACCGGGCTTGGTGCATCGCACATTGGCCTGGTCTCGGGCGCCATGAAGGAGTCAGACCCCAAGGCTGCGGGAATCGATTACGCTCCCGTTGCTCAGTCGGCGCTCGTCGTGGCATTCAATATTGATTATTCTTTTGCTTCCGATAGTCCCCTGTATGCCCTGAAGAACGGCACGAAGGTTCGCGACCTCCGGCTAAATCAACGTCTCATTGCCAAACTGCTCACGCAGTCGTATCGAGAGGACAATCCCGGCGCAGGTTTTGGCAACGAGGTTGTTCAAGCCAATCCGCGGGCGCTCACTGTCGACCCGGAGTTTGTGGCGTTGAATCCGGATTTCGCCACATTTAATCGCGTCTACCCCCAGGGTCTTTTTGTCCCGTTTGGGAATTCCGACGTTTATCAACACGTGTGGCAGTGGGTTATTGCCAATCCCGAGGCCAAAGCGTTTATCGACGGCACCCCCGATCCGTGGGGAATGTCCGTCAACCCCACGTACCAGGCTCTTGGGCTCACGACGGGCGAGGCTCCGCCGAATTTTCCCAAGACAGAATTGCGCACCTACTCGGTGGATCCGGCGAACATTCCCGCTTACGGCAGTCTTGATTTGCGGCCATACTTTAACTCCTTGGATGAAACGGCAACCCGCATTTTGCGGGCCGATGGAAACGTAAAATCTTCCTTTGACACGCTCAAGCCTCCGGCCCCGGGACAGTACGTGGTGTCTCCACCGCAGCCGATTGGGCAGCGTTTTTCGATTGGCATTACCGACATGGCTTCCGCTTCTCGCTTTGGGCTCGACATTGCTTCCCTGCAGGGTACGGTCGCCGACAACTTTGTTTATCCCACAGAAAGCACGGTAGCCAAGGCCATTGATTCTTGGACGCCCGCGGCAAGCAATGGCGTCGCCACGCCCACCTGGTCGGTTCCGGTATCTGATGCGTACCCTCTGGCGGAGATGTCCTATGCGGCCGTAAGCATCTGTTATGCCACCGACGATGAGCGAGCGGTGTATCAGGATCTCATCCGGTGGCTAACCTCCACCGATGGCGGTCAGGCCCAAGGAGATTCCCCCGGGCAGATGCCTCGCGGCTACTTTCCCATCAGCGACGCGCAACAGGCCCTGGTGAACAGTGCCCTGGCTGACCTGAGCAACCCGCAAAACAAAGTGGCGCGCTGCTCACCACAGTCCACGAAATCGCTTGTCACCTCAGGGTCGCAATCGTCGAGTGGCCTCACGCGGTCGTCGGATCCAACCGGGGACGAGGCCGACGCGGGGGCGAAGCTCTTCATTCGATCCCCGTTCTACGGCACATCTGCCGACAGTGACGGACAGCCCGTGGTGACCCGACTTCTCACCGCGGGGGGCTACATCGCCGGCATTCCGCTTGCCATAGCGGGCCTCCTCATGCAAAGAAATAACCGCACTCTCCCCTCTGGGCGTCGGCGCGAGTTCTAAGGGTTACCTGCGGTTCAGCAACAGTTAACTTGACGCCACCTTTTTAGAAACCTGGCCTCGGTAACTTTGCGTTCAAGGTCGTCCGGACGCTCCGGTTGACACGTGTGAAAGGAACACAATGAAAGCTCGGTCTTTCGCGAAAGCGGTCGCTATCAGCGCCGCTAGCGCGGTAATTATCACCGGTCTGTCAGTGGCGCCCGCCATGGCAGATCCGGCTCTTACCCCGCCGGTAACGGCGACGACACTTGCCGGCTTCGGTTCGGACACCACCCAAGACCTGATGAACGGCATTGCCAAGGACGTTAACGCCAAAGCGGGCCGAACCGCTTCGGCGTGGATTGCTAACTACGACACCAACGGAGCGACAACTGTTGTTGCCAAGCCCGGTGGAGTAGCCATCCCCCGCGCAAACGGCTCCGGAGAGGGCTTTAAGCTCCTCCAGGTAGCCAAGGGTACGCTGGGAAGCTCCGCCATCACGTCGGGAAGCACCAAGTCCCCCGTGACCGTGACGACCTCCCAGGCTGCCGGACAGGTTGACTTCGCCCGAAGCTCGAGTGGAATTTCCAGTCCCAACCAAACCGGAATCTGGTCCTATGTTCCCTTTGCCAAGGATGCCGTGACGCTGGTCACCAACCCACTGGTTGCAACTGCTACGGGCGACCACACAGCCGCTCTGAACGGTCAGCTGATCAAGGGTTCGGCGAGTGACGCGGCAAACGTAGCCTCGTGGTACAACATCTACAACTGCATCGTTCGCTACGTCTACACGACGAATGCTGGTGTTTACGTGGGTGTGGGTGCCACGGCCACTCCGCTGCCCGCCGGTGCCACCAAGGCCACGCTGCTCAAGCCCCAGATTCCCGCATTTGGCTCGGGAACACGCGCTTACTTCGTGAAAGAGGTGGGTCACACCGACAGTGCAACGCTGATCGACCCCGCGAACGAGCGAACCTTCTGCCTCTCAGACACCTTCAAGCCCGCCACAACCCCTATTCAGGGTATTAACGAGCACGACGGTATCTCCATCAAGACGGTGGGCGTGGGCGCCATTGCGGCCTACTCGATTCCTCAGTGGGTCGCACAGTCGAAG
>CAIWRM010000206.1 GCA_903915075.1 uncultured Microbacteriaceae bacterium | reverse complement strand
GGTGTACTCGGAAACCTCTTCGGTTTCGGCAACCTCTACGGCGTCTTCGGCCGGGGTGGTCTCAATCTCAGTCATGTCGATTCAATCCTTTGTGTATCCGGCGCTTACTGAGCGACCTGGTCGAGAATGTACGGCGTGGGCTGCTGAGCAGCGTGCGGGTGCTCGGCACCCGTGTAGACCTTGAGCTTGCGCATCTGAGCGCGGCCCAGAGAGGTCTTGGGAAGCATGCCGCGAACGGCCTTCTCCACAGCGCGCTCGGGGTTCTTCTCGAGCAGCTCGGAGTAGGTGGTTGCCGTGAGCCCGCCCGGGTAACCCGAGTGACGGTACGCCTTCTTCTGCGCCAGCTTGGAACCCGTGAGGGCAACCTTGTCGGCGTTGATGATGATGACGAAGTCACCCATGTCCATGTGGGGGGTGAAGGTCGGCTTGTTCTTGCCGCGGAGGATGGCCGCCGCGTGGCTGGCCAGGCGTCCGAGCACAACATCGGCTGCGTCAATGATGACCCAGCCGCGCTTGACCTCGGAGATCTTGGGCGTGTATGTACGCGTCACAGTACTGCCTTTGCATTTCGAAGTGAGTGGTTCGTGAATCCCGCTCGGTCGCTACGTTCTCGAACATGTCCGAGAACCCAACTATTGAGGGCTCATTCGCATGCCTTGCCCATAGGGAGCAGTGGCACCAAGACTCAACGATACGCGATGGGCTATTCGCTGGGCAAATCGCGTCGGTCGCGGGTGAGTGCGGCGCGCTCGGCCAAGAGCGCATCCGCCGGGTAGATCACCTCGGTCAGGCAGAGTCCGTGGGGGGCCAGCACCTTGAACTTGCTCGTGCGCTTGGCACCGTCGCGGAGGCGTTCGAGTCCGGCCATCGACAGGCGGCCCTGAGCCACGGCAACGCAGGCGCCGACGAGAGCACGCACCATGGAGTGGCAGAAGGCGTCCGCCTGCAGGCTTGCCACGAGCGTGTGGTCATCATCGCGTCGCCACGTAAATTCCTGAAGATCGCGGATGGTGGTGGACATAAAGCGGGGCTTACAGAAGGCGCCGAAATCGCGCAGCCCCAGAACGCGGCCGGCCACGTCGTTCATCACGGCAAGATCCAACCGGTCCTGCAGGATCACCGCGCGGTGCCGTTCCATGGGATTCACCCGCTCGGGGCCGTCCATGATGCGGTACTCGTAGCGCCGGGCCTCGGCAGAGAAGCGGGCATCGAATCCGGGCGGCGCCACGGTCACGGCGTGGATGGCAACATCCGAGTCGGCTCCCAGGTAACGCCCGAGGCGGCGCTGGAGTTCGGCAGGTGCCATGTTGGTGGTGACGTCGGCGTGGGCCACCTGACCCAGCGCGTGCACACCCGCGTCGGTGCGACCGGCCACCGTGAGCCGGATGATCGTCTTGGATCGCAGGATGCGCCCCAAGGCCTCCTCGATCACACCTTGAACCGTGCGCCGGTTGGGCTGCACCGCCCACCCGGCAAAGTTCGTTCCGTCGTAGGCGATGTCCAGGCGGATGCGCGCGAGGGAAGCAGGGGTCATGATGCCAAAAGTCTAGGGCGCAGCCGCCAACGCCGGCGCGCGCGGAGACAACGGGCGCGAGAAAGAGAAGACCCCCGCCCGCTGGGCGAGGGTCTCATGCGCGTGACACGCAAACTACTCTTTTTCGGCAGCCGGTTCTTCTGCGGCGACGTCCTCAGCGGGAGCGTCTTCAGCGGGAGTCTCTTCTGCAGGAGCGTCAGCGGCGGGAGCTTCCTCAGCGGGTGCAGCCTCTTCGGCGACGGGTGCCTCAGCGACCTCCACTGCCTCGGGAGCGTCAACGGGAGCTTCAACAATCTCGTCGACAACGCCGTCGGTGACAACCAGCTCTTCAGAAGGAGCTGCGGCAACGGGAGCGGCAGCCTTGGGTGCTTCCGCAGCAGCCTTGGCAGCAGCGGCCTTCTTGGCCGAAACGGGCTTCTTCACCACGGGCTCGAGAACGAGCTCGATGGCCGCCATGGGGGCGTTGTCGCCCTTGCGGTAGCCGAGCTTGGTGATGCGCGTGTAGCCACCCTCACGCTCGCTTACCTGGGGGGCAATCTCGGTGAAGAGAATGTGCACGGCTTCCTTGTTGTTGCGCAGAACCTGGATCACGCGACGGCGTGCGTGCAGGTCGCCACGCTTGGCGAAGGTAACCAGGCGCTCAGCGAACGGACGAAGGCGCTTGGCCTTTGTCTCGGTGGTCTGGATCGACTTGTGGGTGAACAGGGCCGCGGCCAGGTTCGCAAGCATGAGGCGCTCGTGAGCTGGGCCGCCACCGAGACGGGGACCTTTAGTAGGTGCAGGCATTTTTCTTTCTCCGTTTAGCTGAGAAGACTCAATCTAGGCGAGGCCTAGACCCGGTCCTCGTCGTCGTATTCACCGTAGAAGTGGGCGCCGTCGAATCCGGGAACCGAATCCTTGAGCGAGAGTCCCATTTCAATGAGCTTGTCGCGCACCTCGTCGACCGACTTCTGGCCGAAGTTGCGAATGTTCATGAGCTGGTGCTCCGAAAGGGCAACCAGTTCACTCACGGTGTTGATTCCCTCGCGCTTGAGGCAGTTGTAGGAGCGAACCGAAAGGTCCATGTCCTCAACGGGAATCTGAAGCTCCGAGGTCGTGA
Source organism: uncultured Microbacteriaceae bacterium (assembly GCA_903915075.1). GTDB lineage: Bacteria > Actinomycetota > Actinomycetes > Actinomycetales > Microbacteriaceae > UBA963. The sequence goes on along the minus strand of CAIWRM010000206.1, from coordinate 2,013 downwards.
TGGCGTCCACGGGTGCGGGGCCAATCTCAATACCCTCGGCGGCCGTGTTGAGCTCACGAGCCAAACCGAACAGCTCGGTGAGCGTGCGGCCGGCCGAAGCCATGGCGTCGCGCGGCGTGATGGCGGGCTTGGTCTCCACATCGACCACAAGGCGGTCGAAGTCGGTACGCTCGCCCGCACGCGTTGCTTCCACGCGGTAGGTGACCTTGAGAACCGGCGAGTAGATGGAGTCGACCGGCATCTGACCGGCCTCCGAGTACTCGTTGCGGTTCTGTTCCGACGACACGTAGCCGCGACCGCGCTCAATGATGAGCTCGAGATCAAACTTCGCCTTGTCGTTGAGCGTGGCGATGGCCAGTTCGGGGTTGTGGATCTCGACGCCAGCAGGTGCCGTGATGTTACCCGCAGTAACAACACCTGCGCCGTTCTTGCTGAGGCGCACCGTGATGGGCTCGTCGTGCTCGCTGGAAACCACAATCGACTTGATGTTCAAGATGATCTCGGTCACGTCTTCCTTAGCACCGGGGATGGTGCTGAAGGGGTGCATCACGCCGTCGAGACGGATGCTGGTGACCGCGGCGCCGGGAATCGACGAGAGCAGGGTGCGGCGGAGTGAGTTGCCGAGGGTGTATCCGAAACCAGGCTCGAGCGGTTCGATAACGAACCGCGAGCGGAATTCCGAGATGTTCTCTTCGACAAGCGTGGGGCGCTGTGCAATGAGCACTGTGTGTTCCTTTCGGCCAAGTGTCCGCTATATGACACTTCCGTGCGAGTTGTTTAGTTGTGGGAGTGGTGTGGTGGTGCATCCTCTTTGCTTCCGGCAGCGGGCACGCCTCACTGCGGAGGCACAACCGCGTCCGAAGGCGCGAGGCAGAAAACTAGACGCGGCGGCGCTTGGGCGGGCGGCAGCCGTTGTGAGCCTGGGGCGTCACATCGCTGATCGAACCCACCTCGAGGCCGGCTGCCTGGAGAGAACGGATTGCGGTCTCACGACCCGATCCCGGTCCTTTCACAAAGACGTCGACCTTCTTCATGCCGTGCTCCTGCGCCTGACGCGCGGCCGACTCGGCGGCCATCTGTGCGGCGTAGGGCGTGGACTTGCGCGAGCCCTTGAAGCCCACGCCACCCGACGATGCCCAGCTGATAACAGCTCCGGTGGTGTCGGTAATCGACACGATGGTGTTGTTGAACGTGGACTTGATGTGGGCCTGACCCACAGCAATGTTCTTCTTGTCTTTCTTGCGCGGCTTGCGTACCGCGGACTTTGGTGTAGCCATGTGCTTCTCCTAAAACCTGTTCTGAATGAAGGCGAGCCGAGCGGCTACTTGGCCTTCTTCTTTCCGGCAACGGTGCGCTTCGGACCCTTGCGCGTACGGGCGTTGGTCTTGGTGCGCTGACCTCGAACGGGCAGGCCCTTGCGGTGGCGAATACCCTCGTAGCTTCCGATCTCAACCTTGCGGCGAATGTCGGCTGCTACCTCGCGTCGCAGGTCACCCTCAACGCGGAAGGTGGCCTCGATGTAGTCGCGGAGAGCAATCAGTTGCTCATCGGACAGATCCTTGACGCGGATGTCGGGGCTAATGCCGGTATCAACGAGCGTCTTCTTTGCTCGCGTACGGCCGACACCGTAGATGTAGGTTAGGGCGACTTCAACGCGCTTATCGCGTGGAATGTCGACTCCGGCGAGACGTGCCATGGTGGCTTCTCCTGTGTGTTTATCAGAGGTGTGGGGCGCAGCCGGTGCCTGGGCCTCTGTCCCAGGGTGTCCCTCGCTTACGCGAGTTCGTGGATGTGCTCGTATCTATTTAGTTGTGGGTCGTGCGGGTAAGTGTGTGGGGTACTAGCCCTGGCGCTGCTTGTGGCGAGGGTTCTCGCAGATGACCATAACGTTGCCGTGGCGACGGATGACCTTGCACTTGTCACAGATTTTCTTGACGCTGGGGTTTACCTTCATGATGTTTCCTTTTCGCTGTCCTCGTACCTGCCCTCACGGGCCGGCCGTTACTTTCCAGT
>CAIWRM010000205.1 GCA_903915075.1 uncultured Microbacteriaceae bacterium | reverse complement strand
CCGCCAGTCGCGAGACCACTGCGCCGCTGGCGATATCACCCGCCGAGTGTCCGCCCATGCCGTCGGCCACCGCAAAAACGGGACACGCAGCCACAAAGCTGTCTTCGTTGGCCGAGCGGTGCAGTCCCACATCGGTGGCTACGGCCCACGAGATCGTGACGGTGGCGCCGGTAGCGGAGTCGCGCACGGTGTGCCCCGTGGTGTTGACTCCGATAGCGGTCACGACTCGATACTCCCCTGCAAATAGGTTTCCCCGCTGCACGGGCCTCAGATCTGAGAGTGCGACCGAGCGGGGATAACCATGATTCTACCGCTGTGCCCAAATTCCACGGTCGCCTCGCCGGTCGTTGTGTAGGTCTCCCGCGGACCGAGACGACGCGGGGTCTGACCGGGCACGCGAACGCGCGTTCCATTGGCCGACCCGAGGTCGGTAATGACGACTCCAGCGCCCGTCTGTTCCAGCATCAGGTGAGACGCCGACACTTCACGATCATCTCCCGGCCACGTCAGCAAGAGCACGCGTTCTCGGGGGCCGAGGGGTGTGCGGGGAGCACGCCCCAGCACAATCGGACGATGCAGGGTGAACTCTTGGCCACCGGGTTCCCGCAATCGGGCGCAGGACTCGGGGTCCGGGGCAGTCGAAACACGGGGAACGACCCGAACATCGGTGAGGTCATCGACCGGTGTATCGGCACCAGCCGCTGCTCCCACAATGACGGTGGACTCTTCGATGATGACGGTGTCATCACCGGCGGCTATCCGCGTCTGATCGTCACGCAGGGCCGTGATGTCGCGCACGGTGTCGTCCGCAAAGCTGAGGCGGGTCGTGTCTGCGTTCAGTCGCGTCGCGTCATCCAGCCCGTCATCAAGGTCGTCATCAAGCCCGTGATCTGCCCCGTTATCCGCCATGTGCATACTTTATGTCGTGCGGATGCCCGCATGTTTATTTGCTTGCCATCGCGGGGCTTGGCAGAATCAAGGGGAAGCAAACGGCCCCCGCCAACAACGCTGGCCACCGGAGAGATATGAGCCTCGAAACCCACCACAGCGTCGCCCTGGATCACGAGGGGCTGCTGTCGGGCGATTTCCGCCACGACAACGATGCCCTGCAGACCAAAGCGCGCGACCACCTGTGGATGCACTTCACCCGTCAGTCGAACATGCACGAGATGGGTGTGCCCATCATTGTTCGCGGCGAGGGCCACACGATCTACGACACTCAGGGGCGTTCCTACATCGATGGGCTCTCTGGCCTGTTCACCGTAAATGCGGGCTACGGTCGTCGTCGCCTTGCCGAGGCTGCCGCCAAGCAGATGGAAGAACTCGCCTTCTTCCCCATCTGGTCTTACGCACACCCGTCTGCCATCGAGTTGGCCGATCGGCTTGCCGACTACGCTCCGGGCGACCTCAACCGCGTCTTTTTTGCGACCGGCGGTGGCGAAGCTAACGAGACGGCGTGGAAGCTCGCGAAGCAGTATTGGAAACTTCAGGGCAAGCCCCTAAAGACCAAGGCAATTGCCCGATCGGTCGCGTATCACGGCACTCCCCAGGGCGCGCTGTCTCTCACCGGAATTCCCGCGATGAAGCAAATGTTTGAGCCGCTCGTGCCCTCGGCTCACCACGTGCCCAACACCGACTTCTATCGAGCCCCGGAGCACGGCGACGACCTGCTGGCCTTCGGTCAGTGGGCCGCTAACCAGATCGAACAGGCAATTTTGTCTGAAGGGCCCGACACGGTTGCCGCGGTCTTCCTCGAGCCGGTGCAGAACGCGGGCGGATGTTTGACTCCGCCGCCCGGATACTTCCAGCGGGTTCGGGAGATCTGTGACAAGTACGAGGTGCTTTTGGTGAGCGACGAAGTGATCTGCGCGTTCGGTCGCATCGGCAACATCTTTGCGTGCACCACCTACGACTT
>CAIWRM010000204.1 GCA_903915075.1 uncultured Microbacteriaceae bacterium | reverse complement strand
CAGAGAACGCTATGGCTGCTCGTCTAGTTCTCGGGTAGGCCGCTAGAGGATCGTGGTAACGCGATTGACGAGAGAGATGACCGTCTCGGACCTTCGGGTCTAGACAGAACCCGGCGTATCGGTCGGCCCATCCACTTGTGAGCCTGATTGGCTTACGTGCCAAACTCCGACAGTGTGAGAATCTCCGCTCCGGTTTCGGTCACCACGATGGTGTGTTCAAACTGTGCCGTGATGGAGCGATCCTTCGTGAGAACGGTCCAGCCGTCATCCCAAATATCCCATTCGTAGGTGCCAAGGGTCAGCATGGGCTCGATGGTGAAAACCATGCCCACCGCGATCTCTCTGTCGTAGAGCGGTGCGGAGTCGTAGTGCGGAATGATCAGTCCTGAGTGAAAGTGCGTTCCCACGCCGTGCCCGGTGTAGTCACGAACGACGCCGTAACCGAAGCGTTTCGCATATGACTCGATGGCACGCCCAATGATGTTGACCTGCCGCCCCGGAGCTACGGCCTTGATGCCGCGCATCATTGCCTCGTGAGTGCGTTCCACGAGGTCGCGCACCTCGGGTGCAGGGTCACCGACCATAAATGTGCGGTTTGTGTCGCCGTGCACTCCGTCCAAGAACGCCGTCACGTCCACGTTCACGATGTCACCGTCCTCCAGAACTGTGTCGTCCGGGATGCCATGGCAGATGACTTCGTTGAGCGAGGTGCAACTTGATTTGGGATATCCCCGGTAACCCAGCGTCGACGGGTAAGCGCCGTGGGAAACCACGTAGTCGTGGGCGAGGGCGTCGATGTCGTCGGTGGTCATTCCCGGAGCAATAGCCCGACCAACGGCATCGAGGGCACCCGCGGCGATGCTCCCGGCCACGCGAATGCGTTCTATGGTTTCGGCATCGTAGATATCGTCGCCCGCGTAGGTCGCCGGTGCCGTTTTGCCCACATACTCGGGACGAGAAATTGCGGGAGGAACGGCCCGCATTGCGCCGAGCGTGCCCGGAATGAGCAGACCTTGAGTATTCTTCGGCATACACTCAAGCCTATGGGCACTGACTCAGTAGAAAAGTATTGGTACAACCTGGCCACGGGCATCGTGGAATACGGCCGTCTCAGCCCCTCGTTTGATCGCGCCGGACCGTTTGACACCGCCGAACAGGCCGCGAACGCCCTCGAGGTCTTGCGCGCAAACTCGGCGAAGTGGGACGAAGAAGACCGGGCCGATTGAACCTAGTCTTCGAAGCTGTGCTCGGGACCGGGGTATGCTCCGGATTCGACATCCGCGCGAAACGCCACGGCGGCGTCGTGCAGGGTCTGGGCCAACTGCGCATACTGCTTGACGAAACGCGGGAGGCGTCCCGTGGTGAGTCCTGCCCAGTCGGTCCAGACGAGCAATTGTCCGTCGGTGTGTGGTCCGGCTCCCACGCTGATGGTGGGGATGGTCAGGGTTTTCGTGATCCGTTCCGCGAGCGATGCCGGCACCATTTCGAGGACGACAGCGAAGGCTCCCGCCTCCTGGCAGGCCAGGGCATCGGCGACAACTCGGTCCGCTTCGGAGCCGCGTCCCTGAATCATGTGACCGCCGAGACCGTGTTCGCTCTGCGGAGTGAAGCCCACGTGGGCCATGACAGGAATGCCCGCCTCCACGATGCGAGAAATCTGCTCGGCTGAACGCACACCACCCTCGAGCTTGACCGCGTGCGCGTGCGTTTCTTTCATGAACCGCATGGCCGTGCCGAGCGCCTGTTCGGGGCCCTCCTCGTAGGAGCCGAAGGGCATGTCGGCCACCACAAGGGCGCGCGTGACGCTCGTTGCTACAGCACGTGTCAACGGGATGAGTTCGTCAACCGTTACGGGAAGCGTCGAGTCGAAGCCCAGAACGTTGTTTCCCGCTGAATCGCCGACGAGCAGAAAGTCGACACCGGCACCATCAAAAATGCGGGCGGTGAGCATGTCGTAGCTGGTCAGGCCGACAATCTTGATGCCCTCTGCCTTGGCGCGAGCAAAATGGCGAATGCGCACCCGTTTGCGGGGAGATGCCTCTTCATCCGTGGCGGTCATGGGCTCAGTCTACGTCGCCCTACTCAGCCCGGTCGCGGCGATAGGTAATCGGAAGACGTCGGTCGCGGCCAAAGGACATTTCAGAAATCTTGGGTCCGATGGCACCCTGGCGTCGCTTCCACTCGGCTCGATCCACGAGATCGATGATGCGGTCGACTTCGCCTGCCTCAAACCCGGCCGTCACGATCTCGTCGCGCGACGATCGGTCGGTAACGTACATCGACAAAATGGCGTCAAGAACGTCGTAGTCGGGAAGTGAATCTTGATCGACCTGTCCGGGGCGCAGTTCGGCACTGGGCGGTTTGGCAATCGAGTTCTCGGGGATGGGGGGTGTCTCGCCACGCTTGCGTGCCTCGTCGTTGCGCCACCGGGCGAGTTCCCACACCAGCATCTTGGGCACGTCCTTGATGGGCGCAAACCCGCCAACCGAGTCGCCGTAGATCGTGGAGTAGCCCACGGCAATCTCTGACTTGTTTCCTGTGGTCAGCACGAGTTGTCCCGACGCGTTTGAGATCCCCATCAGAATGACCCCACGAATGCGCGCCTGCAGGTTCTCGGCGGCGACGCCCTCCAGTTTCAGCTGATCTTCGAGGGTTGCTACGCCGTCGGCGATGGGTTCGACCCGGTACTCCACGCCCAGTCGCGCGGCGAGGTCAGCGGCGTCGTCTCGGGAGTGGTCGGACGAAAATCGCGAGGGCAGTGAGACGCCGGTAACCCGCCCCGGCCCCAGTGCATCGACGGCCAGGCTGGCACACACGGCGGAGTCGATACCGCCCGAGAGGCCGAGAACGACACCGTTGAAGCCGTTCTTCTCGACGTAGTCACGAAGCCCCAAAACGAGTGCGTTCCAGACTGACTCTCTGGCGTCAGTCATCGTCTCTTGGGCACTTGCGGGTGGCAGCGGGGGATGCGTGCGCTCAATCACGGGCACGTCAATCACCGTGACGTTCTCACCGTGTTGTCCCGCCCGAACGCGCGCGTCGGGGAGCTCTAGGTCAACGACGAGAAGGTGCTCGGCGAACTTGGGTGCGCGAGCGATCACCAGACCCCCGGGGCCTGTCACAAAGCTGTCCCCATCGAAAACGAGGTCGTCTTGTCCGCCAACGAGATTGACATAGGCCACATGCGCGTGCGTTTGCTCAGCACGTCGAGCAACGAGGGGCACCCGCACATCATCCTTATCGCGCTCAAAGGGCGAACCGTTGATCACCAGAACGAGTCCGGGTTTCTCGGCAGCAATGGCTTCGACGGGGCCGTGGTCGTGCCAGATGTCCTCACAAATGGCCACGGCAACATCACAGTTGTTGACGCGCAGAATCGTGACGCCCTCGGCGGAGCGGAAGATGCGGTACTCGTCGAAGACGGAGTAGTTGGGCAAATGGTGCTTGTTGTAAATGCCGATGATGCGACCGTCGGCAAGGATGGCCGCGGAATTGTGGGCAATGGCGTGCTCGACGTGACGAGCGCGGTCGTGCAACGGACCGCTCGGAAAGCCCACGATGACGGGCGTGTCACCGAGTCCTTCGGAGGCGAGTGTCTGGGCAAGGGCT
>CAIWRM010000203.1 GCA_903915075.1 uncultured Microbacteriaceae bacterium | reverse complement strand
TACTGAGGCGCAGACTCAGACCTCCGTGAGTATGTTCCTTGCGCTGGCGGGAATGTGGGTGCTCGTCACCCTCTCGCGGCCATTCAACAGATGGCGATTTTTGATTGTTGCGGCCATGTACCTCGGGTTCGCTGTCGTTTTATTTTTTACTGTGTCACAAGACTTTTTTTGTTTCGTCACGCTCGAGGGCAACCTTATCTGGGTAACCCAGGCGTTCGGGCTTGTCGGAGTTCTGGCAGTTGAACTCATTGACCGCATCGTGCAACGAATCATGTTTGGACCCCGAAAGCACTGGGGCCCAGAACGAACGAGTCGTCACTAGAGGGCTTAAGTGAGGCGTGCTGCCTCAGGCAATCACCCCGCGGTCCCGCTCGCGCGCTTCGGGCGCAGTAAGAAAGTAGTGTTGCGGGGTGTGGACTCTCCTCCTCGTTTCCGTTGCGGGCTTCGTGGCCCAGCTCATCGACGGTTCCATGGGCATGGCCTTCGGAGTATCGGCCACCAGCCTGCTGCTGCTTCTTGCGTATAATCCTGCTGCTGCCTCCGCGATTGTTCACCTGGCCGAAGTAGCAACGTCAGCGGTTTCGGGAGTTTCGCACATCCGGTTCGGGAATGTGCACTGGCCAACCTTTGCGAAGATTGCGATTCCCGGTGCAGTCGGCGGCTTCATCGGTGCGATGCTGTTGAGCAATCTTGATCTCAGTGCGGCTCGACCGTGGACGTCGGCAATTCTGCTCGTGCTGGGAGTGGTGATTATCGCGAAGTTCGTGAGGGTGAGAGCGGAAATTTCGGCGCGCAGTGGTCGCAAAAGATGGCTGGTTCCACTGGGTCTCGTTGGCGGTTTCGTTGATGCCACGGGCGGAGGTGGGTGGGGACCAGTCGTCACCACGTCCTTAACCGTGTCGAGTGTGCTGCAACCGCGCAAAGCAATCGGCACAACGAATACGGCGGAGTTCGTGGTTTCGCTGAGTGCGAGCATCGGTTTCTTGCTCGGACTGGGATCGAGCGCAATCCCGTGGGACGCGGTGCTCGCTCTCATCATTGGTGGAATTTTGGCTGCACCCCTGGCCGCGTGGTTAGTGACGAAGATTCATCAGCAAATTCTGGGTCTTGTGGTGGGATTTCTCATTGTCCTTCTCAACACGCGTCAGCTCTCAGTTTCTTTTGATGTCCCCTGGGGTGTGCTGTGGACGCTGCTGGCGCTCGTTGCGGTTGCCGGGGTCGTCACGGTCGTCACCATCGTGAAAAAAGGCAAACGAAGAACGTAACCGTTCACTCGCTTGGCCAGACCGAGGCGCACGCGCCGACGGAGTGAGGCTCACTTCTTAGCGGCGGGTTAGGCCCAGCGTCGAATTGCCCACTTTTCAAAGAGACCGAGCAGGGCATCCGTGGTCTTGCCGAAGACGGCAAGCAAGATGATGGCCAGGATGACGCGATCGGTTCGACCGTTGTTCTGAGAATCCAGGAGCAGGAATCCGAGGCCGGCAGAGGAGGCAATCAACTCTGCGGCGACGAGAAAGAGCCAGGATTGTGCCAAAGCCAGACGCAGGCCAGAGATCACGGACGGCACAACCGCGGGTAGCTGAACGGTGGTAAAGAGCTGAACGCCGGAGAGGCCAAAAGCACGACCTGCTTCAACGAGTTGCCTGTCGACGTGCCGCAGAGCTGCCGCAACGGTTGTGTACACGGGAAAGAACGCACCAATGGCGATCAGGGTGATCTTGGATTCTTCACCAATCTTGAGCCAGAGCAACAGCAGCGGTACCCAGGCAAGCGAGGGAACGGCGCGAATGGCACCGAAGGTGGAACCAAAGAAGGAATCCCAAATCCGGGACAAACCCACAATTGCTCCGAAGAGCAGTCCCAAGGCAGCTCCGATAGCGAATCCCACCAGCACGCGCTGGACAGAGATGCCAATGAAGGGCCCGAGCAGTCCCCGCTGAATCAGGTCGACGCCGGCAAGCCGCACCATTTCTGGCGAAGGCAGTTGGGCGACGGTAAAGACCCCGAGGCTCGAGACGATCTGCCATAAGGCCAAAATGGCCAGCGGCAGGATGAAACTGATGAGGAGTCGCCCGCCCCTCGTGGACGTTATGCGAGCGCGACGAACCGATCCCCCACCCTTGCGGGCAGTCTTTCCCTGGGCGTCAGCCCCGGGTGAGAGATCGGTCGTCGTACTCATCGTCTGTATTCCTCAGTTTTCGTAAAGCGAATTACTTCACTGCTGCGGCTTCGGGAGCCTGCACGTCGACGGTCTCGACGGACTTCGTGATGAATGTGATGTCGTAAAGCGTCTTGAGTGCTTCATCAACCTGTGCCTGCGTGGCAACGTCACCGCTCGCAACGAAGATCTTGCCGATGACCCGTAACAGCTTGGTCTGAGTCTCCCCTGGGATGGGGTCGATGTCGATGACGGTGCGCTCGGTAATGACTGTCTTGGCGATAGGAACCGACAGGCCTGCAGCGGCAGCGAGAACCGCGTACGTTGCGTCGGGATTCGCAATCGCGTACAGACGCGCCTTCTCGTAGACGTTTGTCACAATCTGCGCGATGTCAGGATTCTTCTCGAGGAACGACTCGGTCGCGTTGAGGAAGCCGTAGCTGTTGAACTCAACGTTGCTGTAGATCACCTGTGCGCCTTCGGTTTCCGCACCGGCAAGGATGGGGTCAAGCCCAGCCCAGGCGTCAACGGAACCGTTGAAAAGCGCCGTCTTTCCGTCAGCGTGCGCGAGGTTCTGAACGGTCACCGTTGCCGGGTCAACGCCTGCCTCGTCCAGAGCCTGAAGCAGGAAGAAGTAGGGGTCCGTTCCCTTCTTGGCTGCGACAGTCTTGCCCTCGAGGTCAGCGACGCTCTTGATTGTGGAGTCGGGACCCACGGCAAGGGCTGCCCAATTTGGCTGTGAGAAGATTTCAATTGTTTTGATGGGCGAACCGTTGGCGCGAGCCAGGAGCGCAGCGGATCCCGCGGTGGAGCCCACGTCAAGAGCGTTAGCCAGAAGCTTGGCGTTGGCATCAGCAGAAGACAGCGACTGAACCCAGTTGACCTTCATGCCTGTCGCAGCGAGTTCCTCTTCAAGCCAGCCGTAGTTCTTGATGAGCAAGGACAGCGGGTTGTAGGTGGCGAAATCAATGTTGAGGGTTTCGCCGGTGTGGTCAATCACCGTGGACGCGTCGTCGGTTGCGACGGGCTTTGATTCGCTGGCGCAACCGGTGAGCACGAGGGCCAGGGCGGCAATGCCGGCTGTGGCCGAGGCGATAAGTGATGTCTTCTTCATGATGTGATGTGTTTCCTTCGTATGTGGGTACGTGAGCAAAAAGTTTTTACGTGCGTGCAGTGCTGGTCGTGTGTCGATCAACACCGAGACCTTCGAGCAGGTGTGCTCGGAGTTCAGCGAGTTCTGCGGAGCCACGGTCGCGAGGTCGGTCACCGGGAACTGTCACCAGTTCGGCAATGGTTGAACCGGGCTCCTCGGGCATTCGTCCCAACAGAATCACGCGGTCTGCGAGTTGCAGCGCTTCATCCACGTCGTGGGTGACCAAAAGGACCGTGGTGGGTGCTGCTGCGTGAATGTCGAGCAGCAGGTCCTGCATCTTCAGGCGAGTGAGCGCATCGAGTGATCCGAAGGGTTCGTCGAGAAGGAGCACGCCGGGGTTGCGCGCGAGGGCACGAGCGAGAGAAGCACGCTGGGCCATTCCGCCGGAAATTTCACGCGGACGGTGTTGGGCCGAAGCACTCAGTCCCACAAGTTCAAGGAGTTCAGCCACTCGGGCTTCACCCTCGGCCTTGTCAACGCCGTGAGGTAATCCGAGTGCCACGTTCCGCGTCACAGAACGCCAAGGGAGGAGGCGTGGCTCTTGAAATGCAAATGCGCAGCGCGAATCAATACCTTCCACGGGAGTGCCGTCGATGGTCACGTTGCCCGAGAAGCCGGTGTCGAGACCCGCAGTAATGCGCAGAAGAGTGGACTTGCCACAACCACTCGTGCCCAGAATCGCGACAAGCTCACCAGGCTCAATCGTGATGTTGATGTCACGCAACACAACACGAGCCTCGGTCGACTCTCCACGACGAGGATTGGCCGGGGCAAAACTCCGCCCCACTCCGTCAAAGCGCACCTCAAACGCCGTGTTGGTCACAGCGTGAGAACTCGACGAAGGGGAGGCCATGTTTCGAGGGTAGGGAGGGCACCCCGGCGCCCGCGAACCCACAAGTAATGTGACGTAACGGAGTTACGTCACGTTACGAAACGAGCACGAAAATCCAGCGATTGACTGAGGTCAGCCGGTGACCCAGCTATCCATGGCGAAGAACCGCAGCGAATTGAAATATTTGTCGTCGGTCTCGCCTGTGTGATCCGAGCTGGAGAGCAAGAACCACCCAAAGCGGTCGCCCGTCTTTGTGGTCAGTGGCACTTTAGCCAAAGTAGTTCCCTTAACGGGCGTGCAGCCCCAATATCCACCGCACGTAAATGCCGTTGATGCCAAGCTAATCCAGGGTAGGTCGGGACTACCGATTTTGCCCTGAACGCCCATGGTGAAATCGGGGGCACTGAGCTTTACCGTAATCACAAATTGGACCGGGGTGGAGCCAAAGTTGGGCGAAACAACGAGGTTGTTGAATTGTGAGGGGTTGTCTTTTCCGCTGTAGTCGCTGCAACTCCAAGAGTCATTGTCAACTTTGAGTTTGACGTCGGTCGATGTCTCGTTGATGAGGGTGACTTTTCGTCGGTTTATCTCTGATTTAGACTTATCCAGCTCGGGGCATACGACGATGGCGGATTGCGCCGGCTCGGTGTCAGCACTCGTTGCGGGGGCAGCCTCGCGTTGCTCAGTTGGGCCGCAGGCAACGAGTCCAGCTATGGTGATGACGGCGACAGCGACAACTCCGGTTGATCGCACCACAGATTTAATCATCTTCAAAGTTTATCGCGAAACGACCGAAACGTCAGTGTCGCTAACCGGGGTAGTAGCTGTCTGTGCAGTCGTACTTCTGCGAGACATCGGTGGAGTCGGTGATGGTGAGCTGAAACTCGATGAATCCGCTGTCTGGACCTCGCGTGAGTGAAAAGGCCTTGTTTCCGTCAGCGAGGTAAAGGCCATCACCCACGGCATATACTCGGCACACTCCGTTTTTGCCGTCATCCATGATGCGGCCATTGGGCGGATCAAAAGCGCGGTTCTCGGCCGACACCTGCCACGTCACAAATTTTCCGTCACCGGTCATGTAGATGAGGTCCGCCGACACATCCGGGGGACTGCTGTACCAGCCATCAGCGCACACGCGTCCGCCGTTGGTCGTGAGCCCGACGACGTAGTCGGCGTTTGGATCTCCGTTGATCCCATCGAATCTAGTGAAGCTCGCGGTAACTTCCGTGGCTGAGTCGTTCTGAATGCAGATGCGTGTGCTCTTTTCGCCGGCTTGACGCTCGGTGGCGGCCGGCGACGACGCAAGCGCTTGAGAGCCGCTGCTCGGGGTGCAGCCAGCGAGGGAGGCCGCCGACAGAAGGGAGAGTGACATCAGCACAGCTGTGACGCCGATGCGCCGTGCTCGGCTGCTTTGGTGGTTGCGTGTCATACGAAAGGCCTCCTCGTCATGAATCTGCCTCTGTTTGGGGCAGCCAACACATGCACCTTAACTTTATTCCACCAACTGCGATGGGTGCGCGAACGGTGGCCGATGATGCGTGGGGTCTGAAGAACACCGTTGATCAGAGAAATTTCTCACGAGGTTCTTGCGATACACATAGGAAACGTGTCTAGGTTGAATCCATGTTGACAAAGAAAAACCTCCTTGGATTCGGATTTATTGGACTCGCGACACTTGCGCTCACGGGCTGCGTTGCGAGCGCTCCCGTCACGGTGCCCACGACAGCACCAACAACCCCGTCGACTGCTGTTACTGCAGAGGCCGCCACCAGTGCCCTGCCGGAATGTGAGGGATCAGCGACGCCCTCAGCAGCGCTCACCGAAGGCCCATATTACGTTGCCGGCGACTTCGTGCGATCGGACATTACGGAGGGCCAGTCAGGCATGCCCATGAGCCTGACCATTCAGGTCGTCGATTCGGCGTGCAACCCGATACCGAATGCTCGGGTCGACATCTGGCATGTCAACGCGCTCGGTCAGTATTCGCAAGTCACCGATCCCAAGGAAGGCTGCGCCGAATGCGGCGACCTGACGTTCCTGCGGGGAACCCAGACCTCTGATTCTGCGGGCAACGTCACGTTCCAAACCATCTTCCCCGGGTGGTACCCGGGTCGCACCGTGCACATTCACGTGAAGGTGTGGCAGGGTGACCAGGAAGTGCTGACCAGTCAGTTCTTTGTGAGTCAGTCCGATGCCGACAGCGTTTATGCCACTGCCGGATACGAGGGAACGCAAGACACGACCAATGAGCAGGATCGCATCGCCCAAGGGGCAGGCGAGGGCTTGGCCGCTCTTACCCTAACCAACACCTTCTCGAACGGCAGTGATCGTGCCGAGGTGCGACTCGTGTTGGGTTAGACATGCCGAACGCCCATGTCAGCGAGACATCAGGTCGGCGGGACACTGGAGGGGTGACGGGAATCACCGCTTTCGAAAATATGAGTGTTGACCAGCAGATTGAGAGCCTCGGCGACATCGTTGCCGAAATCTTGGCCCAATATGAACTCGGACCGCATGACGCCGTGTGCATCAATCACGAGTTGAATTCCACGTTTGCTGAGACCTGCAACAGCGGGGAGAAATATGCCCTGCGGGTCAACGTGAACTCACATCGGACGTTAGAAAATCTGCGTGCCGAGACGCACTGGGTCAACGCTGTTTCCAACGTGGTCACCCCCCGTCCAGTGGCCAACCGTGAAGGCGAGTTTGTCACGTCCGGCTGGCACGAGGCGTCGGGCCGGAAACGACACGGCGTGCTGTACACCTGGCTCGAAGGAGTTGAGCCGGGTGACGAACCGACCCTCGAACAGCTGTCGGCAGCGGGTGCCTCGATGGCGCGGCTGCACGCGGGAGCTCGCACTCTGGAACTTCCCCCAGACGCTGTATTTCCCGACTTTGCGGACTTCTTCTGGGGAGACCCCGACGTGCTCCTCACGCCCGAGAGCGTGCTCACAAGCGAAGAACGCGAAATTGTGGCGAGAGCACACGCACGCATCGAGCAAACACTTGAGCGTTTACGCGAGCGGGCCGCGCCGCAGCCGATTCACGCCGACATTCACCCGTGGAACATTATGTGGCACGAGGGAACGCTTGCCATCTTTGACTTTGATGATTCCGGCATCGGCCTGCCCGTGCAGGATCTGGCCACGTCGCTCTATTACCTCGACAACGATGAGCAGGTGGCCGCCTTCCTGACTGGGTACTCCGGCGAAGGGCTCCTCCCCGAATACACCCCGGAAGAGATGGGACTGCTGTTGCTCCAGCGCCGCATTGTGTTGCTCAACTCTCTCCTGCAATCAAGCAATCCGGAGCATCGTGAAGGGTTCCATGATTATTGCGCCGAGACGATGCGCCGCGTTACGCACGCCTTGGGCTGACTGCGATAATGGCGGACATCTGTTGGCGCTCGGTTTCAGCGAGAAAAGGTTGGGGCGTGGCATGAAGCTCACTGATCGGATTGCTCGGGCTCGCGCCTACCGTCGCATCCAAAGAGAACACCCCACGCCAGGAACGACACTCGCGTCAAAGATTCTTTACAAGATGGCGTGGGACCGAAACCCACAGCTGACGGTTTTTGCCGACAAGGTTGGCGTTCGACGCTACATTTCAGAACGGGCCGGCGAAGATTTTGTCGTTCCTGTTCTGACCGTCATTGAGCGCGGCGGCACAGTCGATTTTTCTTCACTGCCCCGGGAATTCGCTATCAAGGTGAGCCACGGCAGCGGGGGAGTCATTGTGGTGTCAGATCGAGCCGACCCTGCAGCGGTCCTGCCAGAGGATCCTCGCGTCGGTTGGGCACGTTTTGAGATTCACCCCGATCAGCTCGATCCGGTTCGCGTAAACAACCTCCTAGCGCACTGGTTGGGCTTGAACTTTGAATGGTGGCAGGGACGCAGGCCAGAATGGGCGTATCGACACGTCACTCGGCGGGTGGTGATAGAACCGCTCATGAAGAACCCTGATGGCGGCGACCTCAGTGAATACAAAGCCTTTTGCTTTGACGGTCATGCTCAGGTTATTCGGGTCGACAGAGGCAGGGTGGTCGGCGGAAAGACTTTTTCTCACTATGACCGCGAGTGGAACCAACTCCGCGCCACCTTGGTTGAGACAGGGTACGCGCACCCGATCGGCAAAGTGGAACCACGGCCCGATTTCCTTCCCGAGATTATTCGTGTGGCCGAGCTGCTGACGCAGGGTGTTGATTTCGCGCGCGTCGACCTGATCGATGACTCGGGACAATTGCGCGTGGGAGAGATCACCAATTACCCCACGGCCGGCAACTTCGAATTTGTGCCACCAGAGTTTTCGGAATGGTTTGGCAAAGACTGGATTCCGAACTATCGTTCCCGCTAGCCAGGCTTACACAGAGCCCGTGAGGTCAAAACTGCACTCCTCCACCTAGACTTCTTGTCGGCGCGCAAACAATGCGGCCAGTGAAGGGAAACACCATGGCGCTCGACCTGACGGGCAAGACAGCGCTGATCACGGGCGCAAGCTCGGGCATCGGCGTTGAGTATGCCAAGGAATTTGCCCGGCGCGGTTCCAACGTTGTTTTGGTTGCGCGTCGAAAAGATCGACTTGATGCCGTGGCGGCTCTCATTCGCGCGGAGTCGCAGGTCACCGTGACCGTAGTCGCGCAGGATCTGAGCACGCCCAACTCGGCCGCCGAGCTTGAAGCCAAGCTTCGCTCCACTCGCACGCAGGTCGACGTGCTGATCAACAACGCAGGGTTTGGCACCAACGGTCGATTGGTTGATGAGGATCGCTATCGCGTTCGCGATGAGATTTCGCTCAACGTCACAGCACTGGTCGACCTGACGGCCGCTTTTTTGCCCGGCATGATTGCCCGCGACTTTGGTGTTGTGGTCAACATTGCCAGTACCGCCTCGTTCCAGCCGGTTCCCGGATTGGCCGTCTACGCCGCAACAAAGGCGTTCGTGCGGTCGTTCACCGTCGCCGTGTGGGGTGAGATCGAATCACCCAACGTTCGCGTGCTTGCCGTGAGCCCTGGCCCGACCGTCTCTGAATTCTTCGATGTCGCGGGAAGTAAGCCGTCGGGGGGCCTTGCGCCCGCCATCGACGTGGTCACCGCGACAATGAGCCAGATTGACGCTCGAGTCTCAAAGCCCTCGGTTGTTGTGGGCGGTCGCAACGCGTTTATGGCGTGGATGTCGGCTCGATTGCCGGTGAAGACCGTAACACGCGTCGCGGGCAAAATGTTCCTGCCGCCATCGCAACAGGGCTAATCAGCGAGGAACGGCGTTAGGCGTCGATTGGCGTGAGATCGACCAGCACTTCGCTGTATTTGAGAAAGCCCGGCTTCCACGGCGGATCAAAGCGAGCGTAGGTGGGTTCACCACTCCACGCCACGTTGTCGCGTGCGAGAGCAGACCGCAGTGCGCTCGCCTGCTGGTGAAAGCGACTCTCACTCCAGCCACCGCGAAAACCCAGTGCGGCAACTCTGCGAGCCGGCACCGTAACCATGGTGACGCGAGTGTCAGTGGGTCGTGGCATCGACGCTTCGGTCATTTCCGCCGGCATCACAAAACTCACGCGGTACGTGTCTTGGGGGAAGGCTTCCTGCAAGACGGGTGCCGTCATGGCAATCCTCTGTGACGACGCGTTGCCACCGCTGATGTAGCGAATCAGTGGACCAAACGCCATATTGCCCGCCGAGGAGAAGCTCGCGCGCAGATCGACCTGAGCGAGTCGGGATTCGGGGTAATCGCGAATCTCATACCCGATGCATTTTTCGACCACCGTGTAGGGCTGGCGTTCTGTCATGCTCTCAACCTACGCGCACTTGCTGAGTTCCCGCCCGGATTGTCTCGCAAACGGGACTAGCCGAGTGCGACGAACGGCACCGTTGCGGTGAGCACAGCCGAGAACGTGAAAATCACCATAGCGATTCCGATGATCAAGAACTGCGTTCCGAACTTCTTCATCACCGCGGCGATACCCAGAAGGAACAGTGACAGGGCCATCAGCACCGTGTAGAGCGTGAGCTGATCGCTCAGCCCGTTGTAGCGGTCACCTTCGGTTATCTTCTCGTCGGCGGCGGTGTTCTGCTCCTGGTAGGGATCAAAAAGTTCGGCGAGGTAGGTCTCGTCATCTTGCGCCGAGATGTACGGTGCGTCAGGATTTGCCGCGTTGGCCTCATCCGCGGCAGCAATGGCGTCGGCGAACGTGTCGCTCACCGACGCCGTGTAGATGGCATCTGCCTTGGCTTGCGCGAGGGCTGCTGTGCTGGCATCCCCAGACTGAATCTCAATGTTGAGTTCGAAGAGCCGCAGCAGAGTCTGGGAATCCTGAACGTACTGCTGGTTGGCTTCGAGGTACATGGACTCGGCTTCGGTCTTGTACGACTGCCCCACCGCGTAGGCGCTCGCCATCTGCGAGTCGTAGAGGGCTGCCTGGAACGACGTGTAGGCCGTTGCCACCGACACCAAGCCGAGGCAGGACACGACGATGATTTCGATGGATTTGGCAAGCCACGTGGAGAATGATCCGGCTTTTTTTGATGTGGCTGACGTAGACACGAGGCTCCTGTTTTTTGCGAATCACTGGCGTGAATCGAAGTGTCGATGGGTGCCGAAGACGATTTAGCCGGCAGTGTGTCAATGCTAGCGGGAGCGCCGGCTGGTCACCACCCCAAGAAGCTTCGCTAGTGACTCTGCGATCGGTGCGGTGCCGTCAATGTGCAGCTCTGGTGCTTCGGGCACTTCGTAGGGCGACGTGACCCCGGTGAGGTTGAGCGTGGGGTCTTTCGCGGCGCGCGCATAGAGACCCTTGGGGTCGCGTTGGGCGCAGACGGCCACCGGGGTGTCGACAAAGACCTCAACAAAGTCACCGTCGGCAAACAGACCACGAGCCAATGCGCGGTCTTCGCGGTAGGGCGACACGAGCGTGACAATGACCACGCAGCCGGTATCGAGCAAGAGCTGTGCCACCCGCGAGACGCGGCGAACGTTTTCGGAGCGATCTTCGGGGGAGAATCCCAAATCCTCGCTCAGCGTCTGGCGAATCGTGTCGCCGTCGAGAATCACCGTGTGCACGCCCTGATGAAACAGTTCCACCTCGAGGGCGTTTGCCAGCGTGCTCTTGCCGCAACCGGGCAGACCGGTGACCCAGAGAACAGCGCCACGGATTCCGGTCGCGCGCTCGCGCG
>CAIWRM010000202.1 GCA_903915075.1 uncultured Microbacteriaceae bacterium | reverse complement strand
TCGGCTCAAAAATGACGTTGTTTTGCCGATACTCGAACACATAGGTCTGTGCGCCGTGAACATAATCGAGGGCGGCGACCGTGACCTCCAAGAACCCGCCGGTCTCGTTCGTGTCGAAGTCACGGGCATTTCCGTCACCGTCCGTCACGCCCAGAAGCTCAAGACCGACTGGCCTGTCACGGAAGCTCGTGGGGATGGCGCGAATGATGCCGCGGTTCTGATCGGTTTCGGGGAATTGAGCAACGAGGGTTTCCACCACGCGCATCTGTGCTCCGCCCGAAGACGCGCGACTGAGTTCGTACGTCGCCGTCATTGACTCGAAAGTGAAATCATCGACGCCTGCCTGCGCAGGTGCGGCCACCGAGAATCCGAGTGCAACGAGAATTGCCAGAGCGACCGTCGATACCGTGGCGATGCGTCGTTTCATGAGTTCAGACTACTTCTGAGGGCGAGCGTGTTTGGCCCATTCTTTGACCCAGGCGGGGATGCCCTCGGGGCCGGGAACGGCGCCAAAGAGTTCGGCGAGCTCGGCGTGATCCACCGACCCCCCCGAGCGCTTGAGGAATCGCGATCGCACAACGGCTCGGGCATGAACGTGGCCGCCCCGCACAAAGGTTTGCTCGAGAAAACCCCAGCGATCATCAAAACCCAGAATGCGGGTGTGCACCTCGAACGTCTTCCACGGATTGAGCGAACGATAGTAGGCAATGGTCTGCCCGGCGAGGACCGGGTACCAACCAGCGGCCTTCAGGCGCGGCCACGTGCCCGAACGCAGCATCAGGTCCATGCGGCCCAGGTCCATGATCGACAGGTACTTACCGTTGTTCATGTGTAACAGGGTGTCGAGATCACTCGGCCACACGCGGAACGGCGTTACGGCCGTGTCTTGCGGGGCTAACCGAGAGCGAAAGCGGCTTCGAAGAAAGAGCCACACAACACGCAGGTAGAGATTCACGAATTTTTCTTCCTTGGGATACGGACAGATCTCGCGCTAGGAGAGAGGGAACGTGAGCACACCCAGCCACGCGGCCACGAAGGCCAGCAGCAGCAGGGTCAAGTTGATCGGCAGGCTCTTAAGATCGCGCATCTGCATGTGCACGCCGATTGCGACAGCCTGCACGAGCACGAGCCCGATGGCCGCCAAGGGGGCCAGTAAAACGGCGGTGGCCAGAAGTGGCGGCAGGATGAGCCCCAGTGCCCCCAGAATTTCGACGATGCCGACGAGCTTGACGACCGCCGGGTTGGCGCCGGCGGCCCAGGTCATGCCGCTCTGCTGGAGCTGAGCGCGAGACCGAACGAGTTTCGTGCCACCGGCAAACAGGTAGACGAGCGCGAGAAGTCCGGCAACAATCCAGTAGGCGATGATCACCTCACCAGACTAGTCCGGGCTAACTACCCGCTGGTGTGCGCTCCTCGAGGCCCCACTTTTGGCCGTATCCGCCCTCAGCCTCGGGCCGCGCCATCAGCTCAAGGAAGGGCTGCGCGTCGAACACCTCGGGTCCGCACACGCCGGCACCCGTCCACGTACCCGCGGCCAGAAGCTCGAGTGCCACCACCGGGTTGAGCGCTGTCTGCCACACCACACACTGGCTCTCGTACTCGGCCATCGTCCACTCGTTGTCACTCACGTGATACAGGTACACCTCCCGAGGGTTGCCGTCGATACCCGTTCCCGTTACCCACATTCCGGCGCACGTCTTGCCGCGCATACGGGGCCCGAGGGTCGCCGGGTCGGGCAGTGCTGCAGCCACCACATCACGCGGAGCCACCTCTACCGGACCATTGGCGCTACGCACACGGATGGGCGTTGTTGAGTCGAGGTGCAACTGGTGCAGCGTCTTGAGCACGCCAATGAATTCTTCGCCCAGTCCGTACTTGAACGTCACGCGCTGCGCGTCGAGCCAGCGCGGCATCATGAGTACCTCTTCGTGTTCGACGTGGACACACTCAAC
>CAIWRM010000201.1 GCA_903915075.1 uncultured Microbacteriaceae bacterium | reverse complement strand
CACACGACGCGGCGCAGCTCAGACATGCCCGTGGTCGTCATCGGTTTTGATGCCCGGGCAAACTCGGACGTCTTTGCCCGCGATACGGCGGAGATCATGGCGGGTGCCCAGGTGCGCGCTGTGTTACTTCCCGGCCCCGTGCCGACTCCGATTTTGGCTTTCGCCGTGCGGGAGCTCGACGCGGATGCTGGGGTCATGATTACGGCGAGCCACAACCCGGTGGGAGATAACGGATACAAGGTGTACCTCGGCGGAGTGCACCGAGGTGCCCAAATTACGTCACCGGTTGATGTGGAGATAGCCAGACGAATTGACGTCATTGCCAAAACCACGCCCATCACTGCTCTGCCCCGCGGAGACGTGGAACACGCGCCGCGTGACATCATCGACGCCTACGTTGCCCGCACGGCAGCTCTTGTTCCTGAACCGCTCTTTCGCCCGCGGGTGGCCTACACCGCACTGCACGGAGTGGGAGGCGAAACTTTTCGTCGCGTGCTTCGTCACGCGGGGTTTGCGCTCCCCATTCCGGTCACCGAGCAAGACGAACCGGATGGCTCGTTTCCCACGGCAGCCATCCCCAATCCGGAAGAGCCGGGTGCCCTCGATCGTGCGTTCGCCCTGGCACACGAAATCGGTGCCGAGCTTGTGCTCGCCCACGACCCGGACGCCGACCGTCTTGCCGTGGGTGTGCCCGTTCCCAGCACAACGGGTGGGGCACCAGAGTTCCGCCGCCTGACCGGGAACGAGGTTGGGCTAACGCTGGCCTGGTGGGCATGCGACCGGGCGTCGCGAGCCGGTCGCACCGAGGGCTCACTCGCCTGCAGCGTGGTGTCGACTCCCGCGATGGAATCGCTGGGGAAGTCATTCGGTTACCCGGTCGTGCGAACACTCTCCGGGTTCAAATGGATCGCACGCGTGCCTCAGCTCATCTTCGGATTCGAGGAGGCTCTCGGATACCTCGTCAACCCCGAAACGTTGCACGACAAAGACGGTATTTCTGCGGGATTGGCAGTTTTGGCCCTGGTGAGTGACCTGCACGCTTCCGGTCTGACCCTGCTGGAAAAGGTCTCTGAACTCACTGCGACCCACGGCGCTTTTGTGAGCTCGCAACTGTCCATGCGCACTGACGCCGCTCGAATTGACGAGAAAATGACCATCCTCAGAAAGTCGGCTCCGGCGTCCATCGGGGGATCAGCCGTCGTTGCCGTCGACGATTTTGCCCGCGGTGTCAACCGCCTGCCGGCCACCAATCTGCTGGCCTGGCACCTGGCCAATGGCTCGCGCGTGATGCTGCGCCCGAGTGGCACCGAGGAAAAACTGAAGGTTTACGTCGATGCAACCTCGCCCGAGGCCTTAGAGCGGATTGATGCGGATGTCCGCGCACTTTTCTCCGACGGCTAACGAGCCCGGCATAGCGTGGGCAAAATCCGTGCTGACAGAGTTGCTCTTGGTGCGATAGATTGTTCATAAATCGAACGTATGTTCGGCATGCGAACAAGTGTAAGGGCCCGAATGATCAATAAGTTCCGCGACTCCGTCGACGAGGTTCTCGCCGACATCCCCGACGGGGCAACCATCATGATCGGCGGTTTTGGTTTGGCCGGTCAGCCGATTGACCTGATCAACGGTCTCCTGCGCCGCAAGCTTTCCGGGCTCACTATCGTCAACAACAACGCGGGCAACGCCGACGAGGGGCTCGCACTTCTCGTCAAGAGCGGGGCCGTGCGGAAGGTGATCTGCTCGTTCCCCCGACAGGTCGACTCATGGCACTTCGACGCCAAGTACCACGCGGGCGAGATTGAACTGGAGCTTGTGCCACAGGGCAACCTGGCGGAGCGCATTCGCGCTGCCGGTGCCGGCATCGGCGCCTTCTTCACGCCCTCGGGTTACGGCACCACGTTGGCCGAAGGCAAAGAGACGCGCCACATCGAAGGTCGCGACTACGTGCTCGAGTACCCCATCACAGCCGACTACGCGCTGATCAAGGCCCACAAAGCAGACCGCTGGGGCAACCTTCTCTACCGCAAAACATCGCGCAATTTTGGCCCGATCATGGCAATGGCAGCCACCACCACGATTGTGCAGGTTCCCTACCTCGTCGAGCTCGGTGACCTCGACCCGGAGAACGTGGTGACGCCCGGCATTTTTGTCGACCGGGTGGTCCAGGTCGCCAGCACCAACCCCAAGGAGCACTCGTGAGCATCGGCCACCGCCACCCCGAAAAACTCACGCGCGCCCAAATGGCCGAGCGCGTGGCCAGCGATGTGCCGGCTGGCGCCGTGGTCAACCTTGGCATCGGCATCCCAACTCAGGTGTCGAACTACCTGAATCCCGAACACGAGATCATCCTGCACACCGAGAACGGCATGCTCGGAATGGGGCCTGAGGCGCACGGTGACGACATCGATACCGACCTGCTCAACGCGGGCAAGATAGCGGTAACCGAGTCTCCCGGATGCTCCTACTTTCACCACGCCGACTCGTTTGCCATTATGCGCGGCGGCCACCTCGACATCGCGGTGCTCGGTGCGTTCCAGGTTTCCCAGAACGGCGACTTGGCCAACTGGCACACCGGTGAGCCCGGCGCCATCCCTGCAGTCGGCGGCGCCATGGACTTGGCCGTGGGAGCCAAAGATGTCTTTGTGATCATGGAGCTCATGACCAAGACCGGCACATCCAAACTTGTCCGCGAACTCAGCTATCCCGTCACCGGACTCGGCTGCGTCACGCGCGTCTACACCGAGCTCGCCATTTTTGATCTCGACCGAACGGGCAACGTGCGCGTGACCGAAACCTACGGCGACGTGAGCGTGGCCGACCTGTGCGATATGACCCACCTCGATCTCATCGATGCCACCGAGTAACGAAAGCAGAGCCATGACTGAGACCTACATCTACGATTACGTTCGAACACCCTTTGGCCGCTTCGGCAAGGGACTCGCGGGCCAGCGTCCCGACGATTTGGGCGCGGTAGTGCTCGGCGAGATTGTGCGGCGCAATCCCGCACTCGACGTTTCCGCCATCGACGACGTTTTCTATGGCGCTGCCAACCAGTCGGGTGAAGACAACCGCAATGTGGCGCGCATGGCCGCGCTCCTGGCGGGCTACCCCACGTCGATTCCCGGTGTCACGGTGAATCGACTCTGCGGTTCGAGCATGGAGGCCACCATCCAGGCCAGTCGTGCCATTGCCGTGGGCGACATCAACGTGGCTATCGCGGGTGGCGCCGAATCGATGAGCCGCGCACCTTGGATCCTGCTCAAGCCGCAGGCGCCGTATCCGGCGGGCAACGAGACACTGCACTCGTCAACCCTCGGGTGGCGCATGGTCAACAAGAAAATGGATGAGCGCTGGACCATCAACAACGGGCAATCGGCCGAGATTCTGGCCGAGCGCTTTGAAATCTCCCGCGAGGCGCAAGACGCCTTCGCCGCGCGTTCGCACGAGCGGGCCGCCGCTTCGTGGACCGGTGGGTTCTTTGCCAACCAAATCGTTCAGATCCCCGGGTGCGAACTCTCCATGGACGAGAGCATCCGCACCGACACGAGTGCTGCCTCGCTGGCTGAACTGACGCCGGCGTTCCAACAGAAGGGTGGCACGGTCACCGCAGGTAATTCGAGCCCCCTCAACGATGGGGCCTCGGCTTTGCTCTTGGGTAACGAGAAGGCCAACCTCGGCGACCCCCTCGCGCGCATTATCGGTCGCGGCGTGGCCGCCAACGACCCCAACATCTTCGGCATAGCCCCCGTCGAGGCTGCCAACCAAGCGCTCGCGCGAGCCGGTAAGTCGTGGGCCGACGTTGACTTTGTCGAAATCAATGAAGCATTTTCGGCTCAAGCACTCTCGTGCGTCAAGCTCTGGGAGGGGCTCGACCCCGAGAAGGTCAACGTCGATGGTGGCGCCATTGCCATTGGTCACCCCTTGGGGGCATCGGGTGCGCGCATCATTGGTCAGCTCGCCCGACGGCTGGAGGCCAACGGCGGTGGCGTCGGTGTTGCCGCAATTTGCATCGGCGTGGGTCAAGGACTGGCGGTTGTACTTGAGCGATAGCGGCGAATTCGTTCAGTCGCTCGAGCGCGGTCTCGCGGTAATCAGAGCGTTCACGCGGGAACGACCGCAGCTCACGCTGACAGACGCCGCAGCGGCCACGGGGCTCACGCGGGCTACCGCGCGACGTTTTCTGATGACCCTCGCATCATTGGGCTACGCGACCACCGATGGAAAACAGTGGCGCCTCACCGCACGCGTGCTCGACCTCGGACACAGCTACCTGGCCAGCCTCGGCCTTCCGGAGATTGTCGTGGATCACCTCGATCGCGTGGCGCAGGCCGTTCACGAGTCGGCAAGCGCCGCGGTTCTCGACGGCGACGACATCGTCTACGTGGCCCGCGTCGAATCGCGCAAAATTATGCGGGTGCAGATTACGGTCGGAACGCGCTTTCCCGCTTATGTCACGTCGATGGGTCGTGTCCTGCTCGCGGACCTCGACTCGTCGGCAGCTGAGCGCATCCTGCGCGCGAGTGACCGACGCTCCCTGACGACTCACACCACAACCGAAGTTTCCGAACTGATGTTCGAGTTGTCACGCGTGCGGGAAGCCGGATTCAGCCTCGTCGATCAGGAACTTGAGATGGGGCTGCGGTCGCTCGCTGTGCCCGTTCGCGACGTCTCCGGGCGGGTGGTCGCCGCTATCAACGTCTCGACCACGGCGGCAGGAGCCGCCCGCGAAACCGTGGAGAGCGTGCTCCCCGCTCTTCTCATCGCTCAGTCGGACATCGAGGGCGAGCTGGCGTCGCTCGTTCGCGAGTACCGGAAAGAGTGACGCGCCTGAGAGAACGATCGGCCTTCCTGGCCTAAGCCCCTGCGCGCGCGTTGGCAACCGCGTCCACAAAGCCTTCGTGCACGATCTCAGCAAGTTCTTCGCGGTCTTCGAGAGGCAAGAACGCGGCAACGGCGGCGTTGAGTTGGAATGCCTCGAGATCGTCGAGTCCGTAACCAAAGGCCTCGGTGAGGAGCCCGAGCTCCCGCGTCAGTGTTGTTCCACTGACCGTGCGGTTGTCTGAGCTCACGGTCACCGAAAAGCCGAGCTGATAGAACAGGTCAAACGGATGGTCTTCCATGCGACTGCCGCGGGCTGCGATGGCCCCGGTCTGAATGTTCGATGTGGGACACATCTCGAGCGTGATACCGCGATCCCGTACCCAGCGCGCGACATCACCGAGGCTCACCGTGGTGGTATCCGCATCGACCTCCTCAACGGTGATGTCTTCAACAAGTCGTACGCCGTGACCCAGCCGCAGTGCGTAACCGTCGACGAGGGCGCTCTCAATGCTTGAGACGCCGTCCGCCTCACCCGCGTGAATCGTGGCGGGAAACATGTTCTCTGCCAAGAGTCGAAAGGCCGGCGCATGGTTCGACGGGGGAAAGCCCAGCTCGGCACCGGCAATATCGAAGCCCACGGCACCGGCATTGCGGTGCCGCAGAGCCAGCTCGGCAATCTCGAGCGAGCGATTGGCGTGACGCATGGCTGTGATGAGCTGTCCCGCGCGGATCTCTTGCCCCAGAGCAGCTGCGTCCTGAATGCCCTGCTCGATGCCCTGTTGAACGAAGGCGACGGTGTCGTCTAGCGACAATCCGCCGTGGATGTGTTGTTCGGGAGCCCAGCGAAGTTCGGTGTAGACCACTCCATCAGCCGCGAGGTCGAGCACGGCCTCTCGCGCCACCCTCACAAGACCCTCCTCTGTCTGCAGCAGGGCACACGTGAGGTCAAAAATCCTCAGGTAGTCAACTAACGAACCCGATCCGGACTGCGCCGCGATCCAGGCCCCGAGTTCGTCGGACGTCATGGCGCGAATGTCACCCGAGACGGCCACCGACTCGGGCACAGCGATGCCGCCGCTCTCGAGCAGTTCGAGGATGGTGCCCGGACGCATGCCGCCATCCAGGTGATCGTGCAGGGAAACTTTGGGGAGGGCGCGCAGGTTGACCCCGTCAATGGTCCATTCCATGGAAGATTCTCCGTTCATTAGAGCACGTCGTCTCGGCCAGCGAGGCGCAGGGCATCGACGACGTTCTTGACGCGCTGGGCGTGCGCGATGGTTGTCACGAGGAGCGCATCCGGTGTGTCGACGACCACGATGTCTTTGACACCGACCAAGGCGATAGTGCGCCCCGATTCGGCCACCACAATTCCGTTTGCTGAGTCAGAGAGAACGCGCGCGCCCTCTCCCAGAATGGCGAGGTCGGTCTTGTGGCCGCTCAAGTGCAGTTTGGCGATTGAAGCAAAGTCTCCCACGTCGTCCCAGTCAAACTCTCCCGGCACGACGACCAAGCGCCCCTTCGTGGCAGCTGGCTCAGCCACGCTGTAGTCGAGCGCAATCTTGGTCAAGCCCGGCCAGACGCGGTCCACCACGTGACCGCGTTCGGGGGTGTCCCAGGCATCGGCCAACTCCATCAATCCCGCGTGCATTTCTGGCTGGGTGGCGGCTAGCTCGTCCAGCAGCACGCTCGCCTTCGCAATGAACATGCCGGCGTTCCAAAAGTAGTCACCGCTCGAGAGGTAGGTCTCTGCCAGGCTCTGAGTTGGTTTCTCGACGAATTCGTCCACCGTGAGAGTGGCGGACGCTCCGTCGATGTTGGCCGATTGCGTGGCCCGAATATAACCAAATCCGATGGCGGGTTCAGTGGGACGAATGCCGATGGTCGCAATGACGCCGGCTTGGGCAGCGATCACCGCCTCACGCACGGCCATGTTAAAGAATCGCGTTCCGCGAATCACATGGTCTGCGGCAAACGAACCGATGATGACGCCCGGCTCGCGCCGCTCGAGGATTGCGGCAGCCAAGCCGATCGCCGCTGACGAATCGCGCGGCTCGGTTTCGAGCACCAAATTGTTGTCGGTCAGCTCGGGAATCTGCAGTTCGACGGCGGCGCGATGTGCGCGGCCGGTGACCACCATAATTCGACCGTCGCCCGCGAGTGGCGCCAGGCGCTCCCAGGTTGCTCGCAACAATGAGGTGCCCGTTCCCGCCAAATCGTGCAGGAATTTTGGTGCTTCCGCACGAGAAAGTGGCCAGAGGCGAGAGCCGATTCCGCCGGCCGGAATAACGGCGTGAAAGTGCGATATGGGAGCATCCGTGGGTGACACAGAGCAAGCCTACCGGCGTAGGGTTGTCACAGGATTTCATTGCTCAACCTCAGAAAGGCTCTTGTGTCTGTAGCCACCGCGCCGCGCGCCACAAAAACCATGACTCGCCCCGGTGGCACGCTTTATCGCGGCCACGAAGGCATGTGGTCGTGGGTCTTGCACCGCATTACCGGCGTCGCCATATTTTTCTTCCTGTTGGTTCACATCCTCGACACGGCACTTGTTCGCGTCAGCCCCGAGGCCTACAACGCCATCATGGCCTCGTACAAAACGCCCCTCATGGGCCTGGGTGAGATTGCCCTCGTGGGCGCCATCCTTTTTCATGCTCTGAACGGTCTGCGCATCATCGCTATCGACTACTGGCGCAAGGGTGTGAAGTACCAGCGCGCCATGTTCTGGACGGTAGTCGGTGTATGGGTCGTGCTGATGGCCGCCTTCGTCCCCCGCCAGATCATCATGATTCTTTCGGAGGTGCAGGCATGATGACCACCATCGAAGCTCCTCGGTCGCCCTACGCCCGCACCCCGCGCCGCGGAGTCAATTGGGAAAAGGCCGGCTGGGTTTATATGCGCGTCTCAGGGGTCATCCTCGTGGTGCTCATTCTGGGACACCTCTTCGTCAACATGGTGCTCGGCGAGGGGGTCAAGGGCATTGACTTCGCGTTCGTCGCCGGCAAGTGGGCCAGCCCGTTCTGGCAGGTATGGGACGTGACCATGCTCTGGCTAGCACTTATTCACGGCGCCAACGGAATGCGCACCATTGTGAACGACTACGCCACCACCCGCGGCATGCGCGGCACGCTCAAGACCCTCATTGGCGTCTCGGCTGTGTCCCTGATTATTCTCGGCACGCTCGTGGCCACCACCTTTGACCCGTGCCCCCAGGTACCTGCCGACCAGCTCAACCTTCTCCCCTCGTTCTGCCCCCCGCAGTAACCAACGTCACCTCTACCTAAACCGGAAGACACAACGTGAGCACAGCTACCTCAACACCCAAAATCATCGACGGCGTTTACTACCACGAATACGACATCGTGATTGTGGGTGCCGGTGGAGCAGGTATGCGCGCCGCTATCGAGGCCGGCCCCAACGCCAAAACGGCCGTCATCTCTAAGCTGTACCCCACGCGGTCGCACACCGGTGCCGCGCAGGGCGGTATGGCCGCGGCACTTGCCAATGTTGAGGAAGACAGTTGGGAGTGGCACACCTTCGACACCGTCAAGGGTGGCGACTACCTGGTCGACCAAGATGCCGCCGAGATTTTGGCCAGAGAAGCCATCGACGCGGTGATCGACCTCGAGAACATGGGCCTTCCCTTCAACCGGACGCCCGAGGGCAAGATTGACCAGCGCCGCTTCGGTGGTCACACCCGCGACCACGGCAAAGCTCCCGTTCGCCGCGCGTGCTACGCGGCCGACCGCACCGGGCACATGATTCTGCAGACCCTGTTTCAGAACTGCGTCAAGCACGGCATCGAGTTCTACAACGAGTTCTACGTTCTCGACGTCGTGATGACCAACGAGAAGGGCAAGAAGGTTCCCTCGGGCGTCGTTGCCTACGAGTTGGCCACCGGAGACATTCACGTTTTCCAGTCCAAGGCCATCATTTTCGCCACGGGCGGTTTCGGCAAAATCTACAAGACCACCTCCAACGCGCACACCCTCACGGGAGACGGCGTGGGCATCATGTGGCGCAAGGGTATCCCGCTCGAAGACATGGAGTTCTACCAGTTCCACCCCACCGGCCTCGCCGGTCTGGGCATCCTGCTCACCGAGGGTGCACGTGGCGAGGGCGCCATCCTGCGTAACGCCAGCGGCGAGCGCTTCATGGAGCGCTACGCCCCCACCATCAAGGACCTCGCGCCGCGTGACATCATCTCCCGCTGCATGGTGCAGGAGGTCGTTGAAGGACGAGGCGCCGGCCCCAACAAGGACTACGTTCTTCTCGACTGCACGCACCTCGGTGCCGAGGTGCTCGAAACCAAGCTTCCCGACATCACCGAGTTCGCGCGCACCTACCTGGGCATCGACCCGGTGTTTGAGCCCGTACCTGTTATGCCCACCGCACACTACGCCATGGGTGGTATCCCCACAAACATCCAGGCAGAGGTGCTGGCCGACAACGACACCGTAATCCCCGGGCTTTACGCTGCGGGAGAGTGCGCGTGCGTCTCGGTACACGGCTCCAACCGTCTTGGCACCAACTCGCTGCTCGACATCAACGTCTTCGGCAAGCGCGCCGGTCGTTTCGCATCCGAGTACGTCAAGAAAGCCAAAATGCCCGCGCTGCCCAAGAACCCTGCTGACGGCGTGATCACGCTGGTTGAGCAGATTCGCAACGCCAACGGCACCGAGCGAGTGGCGGCAATCCGCAAGGAACTCCAAGAGAGCATGGACCGCAACGCTCAGGTGTTCCGCACCGAAGAATCGCTCAAAGAGCAGACCGACATCATTCAAAGCCTGCGCGAGCGCTACAAGAACATCTCCATCCACGACAAGGGTGAGCGCTACAACACCGACCTGCTCGAAGCGATCGAACTGGGCTTCCTGCTCGACCTCGCCGAAGTTACCGTGTACTCCGCACGCAACCGCAAAGAGAGCCGCGGCGGCCACATGCGCGACGACTTCCCCGACCGCAACGACAAGGACTACATGGTGCACACCATGGCGTACCTCACGGGAGACGCCGAATCATCGCACGCCGGAGACCACATCAAGCTCGACTGGAAGCCGGTCGTCATCACGAACTACCAGCCCATGGAGAGGAAATACTAGATCATGGCTGCTCCCACCCCCACGATGCCTGCCGTCCAGGCCTTCACCATCACACTCAACATCCGCCGGTTTCAACCCGAGATTGATCAAGAATCACGCTGGCAGTCATTCGATGTCGAGGTGTACTCAACCGACCGCGTTCTCGACGCCCTGCACAAAATCAAGTGGGAGCAAGACGGCACGCTGTCGTTCCGTCGCTCGTGCGCACACGGCATTTGCGGCTCCGACGCCATGCGCATCAACGGCCGTAACCGCCTCGCCTGCAAGACGCTCATCAAAGACCTCGACATCACGCAGCCCATCTACGTGGAAGCCATCAAGGGCCTGCCGCTCGAGAAAGACCTCATCGTCGACATGGAGCCCTTCTTCGCCGCCTTCCGCGAGGTCAAGCCGTTCCTGATCGCCAACTCCAAGCCCGAAAAAGGCAAAGAGCGCATCCAGTCGATCGCGAACCGCGAAATCTTTGACGACACCACCAAGTGCATCCTGTGTGCCGCATGCACCACGTCGTGCCCCGTGTTCTGGACCGACGGCCAGTACTTTGGACCGGCCGCCATCGTGGCCGCACACCGCTTCATCTTCGACTCGCGGGACGACGCCGCCAAAGTGCGACTCGACATCCTCAACGACAAAGAAGGCGTGTGGCGCTGCCGCACCACCTTCAACTGCACGGATGCGTGTCCGCGTGGCATTCAGGTGACGCAGGCCATTGCCGACGTCAAGCAGGCGATTCTGCGCGGTCGTCGCTAGGTAAATCGGCTGCGTCGTCGGATTTCTCGCCCACAGGCTCCGCCCGAAGACGCCCGACCACGCCCCAGCCTATGGACGACAAATCCGACGACGTAACTCGTAAGCCGCGCGTGATGCCCGTGGCAGGCATCGTGCTGGGGGTGGCGTCGCTGTTTACCGGGTTTGGCTGGGGAGTTGGCGTTGCGCTGAGTGTCTCGGGGCTCGTCCTCAGCATCCTCAGTATGCGGCGCGGCATTCGCTGGGCCTTCGCCGGTGTCATCCTGGGCACCGTGGGTGTGGCCTTCTGCGTCATCCTCCCCGTGGCCGGGTGGCTCGCGTGGACACTCCTGCCGCCCGTTCCCGGCGACTAGACCGCAACCTCGCTGGTTGAGTAGGCGACAACGTCGCCGTATCGAAACCCCTCGTTGGTTGAGTAGGCGACAACGTCGCCGTATCGAAACCCCTCGTTGGTTGAGTAGGCGACAACGTCGCCGTATCGAAACCACGATGTGAGCAACTCGCTCCGTCGTCGCCCCGACGGCATCACCATAACCTCGTGCCCTTCGTTTACATGCTTCGTTGCGCTGATGGCTCCTTCTACGTGGGGTCAACGAGGGCGCTCGAACAGCGCATCGATCAACACGCTTCGGGCAAGGGCGCGCTTTACACGTCTCACCGTTTACCCGTCGAGCTTGTCTTTGCCGAGGAATTCGCCAACATCGGTGACGCCTATCGACGCGAGAAACAAATCCAA
Source organism: uncultured Microbacteriaceae bacterium (assembly GCA_903915075.1). Taxonomy (GTDB): domain Bacteria; phylum Actinomycetota; class Actinomycetes; order Actinomycetales; family Microbacteriaceae; genus UBA963. Next base: position 14,800 of record CAIWRM010000201.1, on the reverse strand, counting down.
GGTTGGGGTCGTGCCAAGCGTCAAGCGCTGATTGACGGCCTCTACAACGACCTCCCCCGTTTGAGTAAAAAGCTGAGGTTTCGCAAAGGGTGATCGTGATTTCGATACGCCGACTTCGTCGGCTACTCAATCAGCGACCGTTACTCAATCCGCAGGTGATTTCGATACGCCGACTTTGTCGGCCACTCAATCAGCGACCGGCGACTAGCGGGAGCCGAGGGCGCGGGCCTCAGCGGCCGATCTGCCGGACAGGGCGCGCGTGGCGCGCGCCTGTGCTTCGTCGAGCGTGACGGTGAGCAAGGCGGCACGCACGTCGGCGAGCGCGGCAGGCGCCATGCTGAGCGTGGTGGCCCCGAGACCCACGAGAACGATGGCAAGCGCGGGGTCGGCCGCGGCCTCACCGCAAACACCGACCGGCTTGCCGGCTGCCGCGCCGGCATCACCCAGCTGCTTGATGAGACGCAGGACGGCGGGGTGCCAGGGGTCCTGATAGGCGGCCAGTGAACCCTGCAGCCGGTCAGCGGCCAGCGTGTACTGGGTGAGGTCGTTAGTGCCGATGGAGACAAAGTCCGCCACCTCGAAGACCTGATCGGCAACGAGCGCAACCGACGGCACCTCGGCCATCACGCCGGCGACGCGAATACCAAGGTCTTTGGCCAACCCCACGAAGTACGCTGTCTCGTCGTGGTCGGCCACCATGGGCGCCATTACCCACAGTTCTGCGTCGGTGACGGCCTGGGCATTGGCCAGAGCCGTCAACTGATCGCGCAGGATGTTTGCGTGGGCGCGCAGAGCGCGAAGTCCCCGCAGGCCCAGGGCGGGGTTCTCTTCGTCGGTGTGAGTGAGGAAGCGCAGCGGCTTGTCGGCGCCGGCATCAAGGCAGCGCACCACCACCTTCTTGCCGGGAAAGGCAGCAAGAAGCTCGATGTATTTTGCCTGCTGCGCCTCAACCGAGGGGGCAGCAGGAGCATCGAGAAACATGAACTCGGTGCGAAAGAGGCCCACGCCCTCGGCGCCGAGCGCGAATGCGGCCGCCGCCTCTTCTGGGGCGCCGAGGTTCGCCAGGAGGGGCACCCGAAAGCCGTCTGCGAGCGCGCCAGCTGTGACGGGGGCACTGGCATGGATGAGCAGGTTATCTCGCCGAGCGAGGGCAGCGGCCACCTGTTCGGGAGAGGCATCGACCGTGACCGTGGAGGCGGCTGCATCGACGACAATGAGGGTGCCGGTGGCGATGTCGTCGGCACCGGCAACGCCCACGATGGCTGGGATCGACTTGGCGCGCGCGAGTATGGCCGTGTGCGACGTGGGGCCACCGTCGCGGGTGACGAGCGCGTGCACCTTGGCAAAGTCGAGCAGGGCTGTGTCGGCGGGAGCGAGGTCGTGGGCAACGAGAATGTACGGCGTGTCCGACTCGGGAACCCCCGGTGCGGGCACACCGCGAAGTTCGGCGATCACACGCTGGGCAATATCGGCGAGATCCGCCGCCCGCTCCGCCATATACCCGCCCATGTCTTCGAGAATCTGCGCAAACGAGGCGAAAGCCTCAAAGACCGCGCGCTCGGCGTTAGCGCCGGCTTCGATTCGTTGACCAATGTCGGTAGCAACTGCGGGGTCTCGCGCCATCAAGGCCTGCGCCTCCAGCACCGCCTGGGCCTCTCCCTCCACAGCAAGGCCGCGTTGCGACAACCACGTCGCCACACGGTCGAGGGCGTCACGGGTCCGTTTCATCTCGGTGTCAGCCTCGGCCGTGCGTGGCGCATCCGATGCCGGCGCCAGGGGTTCCGGCATGCGCAGAACCACGCCAGCCGCAATTCCCGAGCCGATTCCCGAACCACGTAGTTCCATGATTCGACCCTATTGCGTGCGCGCAACATGGTGTTCAAGCACTGGCCAAGAGGGTCGTAAACTCAGAGGCGAGGAGTAACCCATGCCTACCGGAAAAATCGCACTCACCACTGCAGAGTTGGTCATCGTGGGGCTTGAGGCCGACACGAAAGAACACGCGACTCGCTTGCTGGCAGAGCGCATGGTCGCCGCCGGTCGCGTCACCGAAATCGAGGGCTACCTCGAAGACGTGCGCTTGCGCGAGGGCCAAATGAACACAGGTCTGCCGGGGGGCATCGGTATTCCGCACGCCCGATCCGCTTTCGTGACTCACCCCACAGTGGCCATCGGCACGAGTTCCCGCGGCGTTGATTTTGGCGCGCACGACGGACCGGCCCACCTCATCTTCCTGATTGGCGCCCCCGACGGATCTGACGATGCGCACCTGCACATCTTGGCGGCGCTCGCCCGCAAGATCGTTCACGAGGATTTTCGCCAAATGCTGCGTGACGCCGATTCCCCGAAGGTGATTGCCGACATCATCAAGAAGGAAGTCACCCTGTGAGAGTTGTGGCCGTCACGTCGTGCATCACCGGCATTGCCCATACGTACATGGCTGCCGAGGCGCTCGAGCAGGCCGCAAAAAAACTGGGACACGAGATCACGGTTGAAACGCAAGGCTCCGCGGGATCAACCGCCATGCCTCAGGCCGCCATCGATGCCGCCGTCTTCTGCCTGTTTGCCAACGACCTCGACGTGAAAGACGTCGCCCGCTTCGCCGGTAAGCCGTTCCTGCATGTCACCGTCAACAGTGTGCTCACCGACGCGTCGGCAGTTCTGGCAACCTGCGTGTCCGACTTTTACGCGGGCAACCTGAAGCGCGTCGACGCGGCTGCCGCCGGGGTCGCTGCGGCGGGCACCGCGTCAGACTCCGGAGAAAAAAAGCGCGGTTTCTTCTCACGACTGTTCGGCTAGTGTCTCCGGCAACGAGAACGGTCACCGTCGGCTCCCGTGTGGGGCTACACGCGCGACCCGCCAGCCTCTTTGTTCAGGCGGTTGTTGCCTCGGGTCACACCGTGACCATCACCACCGCCAATGGCGACACGGCCGACGGCGCAAGCATTCTCTCCGTTCTCGCGCTCGGTGTGTCACACGGGACCTCGATTGAGCTCAGCGTGGAGGGCGACGACGCAGACACCGTGGCCGACCAGCTCGCGGCACTGCTGGCCTCCGATCTCGACTCGGTCTAGTTTTCCCTTCGGAGCCGACCGCAGGGGCCGCGCGCTCGTAGGATAGTCACGTGAAGCGGGCATGGGCGTGGGTGAAACAACTCACGGCCTATCGCGTTTACCGCGTGTATTCGTCGCGGGGTGGCAATCTCTCCGCCGCCGGCATGTCGTTCCAGGCGCTGTTCGCCACGTTTGCCGCGATCTGGGTGGGATTCTCCATCGCCACGTTTGTTGCGGCGGGCAACCCCGCCGCGCTCAAGGCCATTGCCGACTTCATCAACGCGCTCGTTCCCGGCCTGTTGTCGCCCGGCGGTGTGATTGACCCCGAAAAACTGATTTCGCGCACCACGTTGGGGGTGACCAGCGCCGTGTCGCTCCTCATCGTGGGCTACACCTCGCTCAACTGGCTCGACTACACCCGCGTGGCCATGCGGCGCATGTTTGATCTACCACCCGCTGCCGGCAACTTTGTTGTGCGCAAAGCTCGTGACATCGGCATCGCACTACTCTTTGGCCTCGCGATCGTGATCAGCACGCTGATTTCGCTCACCTCGACGACGTCGCTCGCCTGGCTTCTCGAGATTCTTGGGGTGACCGATTCGACAACCCTCACGGTAAGCATCAGGATCGTGACCGCACTCGTGCTCTTAGTGTTTGACACGGCACTCCTGGCCGGACTCATCCGACTGCTCAGTGCCGTGAGGATTCCGTCGCGCCGCCTGTGGGCGGGCGCGCTCTGGGGCGGTATCGGTCTCGGCCTACTCAAGCTCGCGTGGGGCGTTGTGATTGGTGGGGCGGGCCACAATCCCCTGCTCGCCGGATTCGCGCTGCTGGTGGGTCTGCTCGTGTGGTTCAACCTAGTGGCGCGCATTTACCTACTCGCCGTGGCCTGGATCGCCGTCGGCATGGACGATGCCGGCATCACAGCTCTCGACATCAGCGTCGGCAAAAGGACCACGCGCACGTCGCGCCAATCTGCTCAGAAAAAGGAATCCCGTCCATGACAACTCTTCGCCTTGCCACCGTCAACGTTAACGGCGTGCGCGCCGCCTTTCGCAAGGGTATGGGCGCCTGGCTGACCGAACGCAACGTAGACATCCTCGCCCTTCAGGAGGTACGCGCCGCCACGAGCGATCTGGAAGATTTGCTGGGACCCGAGTGGAACATCCTGCACGATGCCGCCACGGCCAAGGGACGCGCCGGCGTTGCGATTGCGAGCCGAGGAGCGGCCGAAATTCACCGGGTGGCCATCGGGGCCGACGACTTTGACACCGCCGGGCGCTGGCTCGAGGCCGACTATCGCGTGGGTGACGCCAACCTCACTGTGGTGAGTTGCTACGTGCACTCGGGCGAGGTGGACACGCCCAAGCAGGAAGAGAAGTGGAAGTTTCTCGATGCCATGGAGGCGCGCATGGCCGAGCTCGCACGCGACCACACGTTCGCCACCGTGGTGGGCGACCTCAACGTGGGACACCGCGAGCTCGACATCAAGAACTGGAAGGGCAATGTCAAACGCGCTGGCTTCCTGCCCCGCGAGCGCGCCTACTTTGACCGCATCTTGGGCGCTTCCGGTGAGACCGTCGAGTGCGTCGACGGCACCTCGGGAACGGGTCTGGGCTGGGTCGACGTGGGGCGTGCCGCGGCCGGCGAGGTTCCGGGCCCCTACACGTGGTGGTCCTGGCGAGGTCAGGCGTTCGACACGGATGCCGGCTGGCGCATCGACTACCACCTCGATACGCCCGCGCTGGCGGCGCGCGTCTCGAACCATGCGGTCGATCGGGCCGACGCTTACGACCAACGCTGGAGCGACCACACGCCCGTCGTCGTGGACTACACCCTGCCCCTCGCCTAGCCGGCGGTTGAGCCTGTCGAAACCACGTACAGATTTCGACACGCTCAATCAACGAGAGCACGCGCGTAGGATTGACACGTGTCCAAGCCCATCATCCTGAGCGGAATGCAGCCCTCGAGCGATTCCCTGCACCTGGGCAACTACATCGGCGCACTCAGCAACTGGGTGACCATGCAAGACGAGTTCGACGCCTTCTTCTGTGTTGTCGATCTGCACGCCATCACGGTGCCGCAGGATCCCCAGGAACTGCGCGAGCGCACGCGGTCGACGGCCGCGCAGTACATTGCGGCCGGCATTGATCCGACCAAGAGCACGCTCTTTATTCAGTCGCACGTCCCTGCGCACGCACAGCTCGCCTGGGTGCTCAACACCATCACGGGCTTTGGCGAAGCAAGCCGCATGACCCAGTTCAAAGACAAGTCGGCCAAACAGGGCGCCGACACCTCGAGCGTGGGCCTCTTTACGTATCCCATCCTGATGGCCGCCGACATCCTCGCCTATCAGGCAAACGTGGTTCCCGTGGGCGAAGACCAGCGCCAACATCTCGAACTCACCCGCGACCTGGCACTGCGATTCAATTCGCGATTCGGCACGGCCTTCACGGTTCCCGAGGCTCATATTCTCAAAGAGACCGCCAAAATCTTTGACCTGCAGAACCCCGAGGCCAAGATGTCGAAGTCGGCCGACACTGAGGCGGGCTTGCTCAAGATTCTCGATGACCCCGCGGTGACGGCCAAAAAGGTGATGCGCGCCGTCACGGATGACGACGGCGAGGTTCGGTTCGATCGCGCCGCCAAGCCCGGTGTGGCCAACCTGCTCACCGTCTTTTCGGTGCTGGACGGGCGCAGTGTTGACGACCTCGTCGCCCAGTACGCGGGCGGCGGCTACGGCGCACTCAAGAAGGACCTCGCCGAGGTGGTCACACTCAGTTTCACCCCAATCCGCGAACGAACGCAGGAACTCTTGGCCGATCCGGCCGAACTCGATCGCATTCTTGCTCGAGCGGCCGAACGCGCCAATGAGACGGCGGATGCCACTCTTGCGCGCGTTTATGACCTCATCGGCTTTCTGAAATGTTCAACTTCCGCACAATAGCCCCCCGATTGTTTTATGCGTTACTATTATTCCTAAGAAGAGCAACGCGCTCCGGGGTCAGTGAAAATCTGTACCGGCGGTAAAAGTCCGCGAACCTTGAGGATTATTCACTCGAATAAATTCTCAAAGGCCGATTTGGTGGAATTCCAAGACCGACGGTTAAAGTCCGGATGGTAGGTAGCGCGTCACAGGGTGACCTGTGAAGGATGCGCTGTTCACGTAATGTGTTCAGTGATCTACCCGGAGTACGTCGCGAAAAGAACTCTCACTCGCGAAACGGAAACGGCAGATGGCACTCAACCAGTCGATGTCACCCCTTGGGGCTGATGCCCTCGAGGGTCTTATGCGTCGTGCCGTCGAGTTGTCGGAGAAAGGCCCCCGGCGCGATGCGAATCCCCAGGTGGGCGCCATCTTGCTGAACACCGCCGGCGACATCATTGCTGAGGGATGGCACCGGGGCTCGGGAAGCCCGCACGCTGAGGTTGACGCGCTCTCCCAGGTGACGCCCGAGCAGGCTCGTGGAGGCACGCTGGTGGTAACGCTCGAGCCTTGCAATCACACGGGTCGAACAGGTCCTTGCGCAGATGCTGTTATCGACGCGGGTGTTTCGCGGCTCGTCTATGCCGCCACCGATCCTGGACACGATTCATCTGGTGGTGCCACACGACTACGTGAGGCCGGCATCGAGGTAATCGGTGGAGTGCTTGAGGACGTCGTGAAGGCCCATCAACACTCATGGCTCACCGCGGCGCAACTGGGGCGCCCACACGTTACTCTCAAGTGGGCCATGTCTTTGGATGGTCGGGCGGCGGCTGCCGATGGAACGAGCCAGTGGATTTCGGGGACGCCCGCCCGACGGCTTGTTCACGAACAGCGAGCGGCCGCCGACGCCATCGCCGTGGGCACTGGAACAGTAATCGACGACAACCCCTCACTCACTGCGCGCACAGATGCTGGCGAGCTTCACGAAAATCAGCCCGTTCCGGTTGTGTTCGGCAAACGCTCAATCAATCCGACTGCGACCATCTTTCGCCACCCCCAGACCCCTATCGTGTTGGGTCACCGCGACATCGCCAAAGGTCTCGCCTCACTGCACGAGCACAACATCCGTTCACTCTACGTTGAGGGCGGGCCCACCTTGGCCAGCGCCTTCATCGCCGCGGGTGCCGTAGACCGGTTCTACGTCTTTGTTTCCCCCCTATTGTTGGGCGGACCCCGCTTGGCTCTTGGCGACCTCGGAGTCTCGACGCTCTCCGAACGCATCGATATTGACATGCAGAGCGTGACCCACGTGGGTCCCGATCTCCTCATTGAAGCAACTCCACGAAAGGTCGCGTAGTGTTCACCGGACTCATTGAAGAAAAGGGCGAGGTTGTCGCTGTCACACCGACAGACGACGGGGTTCGCCTCACAATTAAGGCCGGCCTTGTCCTGAGTGACGCCGGTCACGGAGACTCCATCTGCTGCAGTGGAGTATGCCTGACAGTTATTGAGCAGACCTCTGACACATTTACCGCCGACGTGATGGGGCAGACACTGCGAGTCAGCGCACTCGATGGTGTCGTCGCGGGCAGACCGATAAACCTTGAGCGGGCTGCCCACGCTGGGACCCGCCTAGGCGGTCACATTGTTCAGGGTCACGTAGATGGCACCGCGACTGTGCTGAGCGTTCGACAAAGCGGCGACTGGCGCGTGGTGCGCTTCGCACTCACCGATGAGCTGGCTCCCCTTCTGGTGGACAAGGGATCGGTCACGGTCGACGGAGTCTCGCTTACGGTTAGCACGATTAGCGGACCGGGTGAGAAAGAACAGTGGTTCGAGGTCTCCCTTATCCCCGAAACTCTCACCGCAACCACGCTCGGTGACCGCCAGGCCGGCGACGTGGTAAACATCGAAACCGACATCGTGGCCCGACACGTCTCTCGCATGCTCGCATTTGGTATTGACAAGAAAGGAAATCGCTCATGACTCTTACTCCTCTCCCACAGGTTCTGGATGAACTCCGGGCTGGTAAGCCTGTGCTTGTTGCTGACGATGAAGGTCGCGAGAACGAGGGCGATGCCATCATGGCGGCTCAGTTTGCCACGAAGGAATGGATCGCGTGGATTGTTCGCCATTCTTCAGGCCTTCTCTGCGCGCCAATGCCGCGTGACATCGCCGACAAGCTGAATCTGCCAATCATGGTTGAGCGGAGTCAAGACACGCGCACCACCGCATACACAATTACGGTGGATGCCGCCCACGGGGTAACGACGGGCATCAGTGCGAGTGACCGCGCACACACACTCAGGACGCTCGCTAATCCGGAATCGACGTCACACGATCTGATTCGGCCCGGGCACATCCTGCCACTTCGAGCGGTTGACGGGGGTGTTCGCGAGCGTGGTGGTCACACTGAGGCCACTGTCGATCTGCTTCGCTTAGCCGGCTTACAGCCTGTGGGCGTCATCGCTGAAATTTTGGATGATGATGGCGACATGATGCGCATGCCCGGACTCGTCGAATTGGGTAAGCGCGAGGGCCTCGCCATCACCACGGTGGCAGCTATCATCGACTACATTCAAGCACACCCCGACGAAGTCCTTCCCGATGCAAATGCAGACCGTAACCGCATCGAGTTTGTTGTTGAGACCCTTGTACCGACAGAGTTCGGAGATCTCACCATGCGTGGCTACTACGACCACACCACGGGAACCGATCACGTCGCCATTGTTTCAGGACAACCCGCAGCTCATGGCACGCTCGTGCGGGTACATTCGGAATGCCTCACCGGCGAGGCTTTGGGTTCGCTGAAATGCGAGTGCGGACCGCAGCTGGACGAGGCCCTGCGAATGATTGCACGTGACGGTGGGGTTGTTCTGTACCTGCGTGGGCACGAGGGTCGAGGCATCGGCTTGGTTAACAAGTTGAAGGCCTACAAACTGCAAGAGTCGGGTCTCGACACCTTGGACGCCAACCTCGCACTGGGGTTTCCCGCCGATGCCCGTGACTACGTGGCAGCGGCTAGGATGCTTGACGACTTGGGAATTGAGTCCGTGCGTTTGATGAGTAACAATCCTGAAAAGGGACGCCAGCTCGAAAAGTACGGCATCACGATTGAGGGCTACGTGCCACTCGTTGTCGGTCTCGGTGCCTTCAACGTTGGATACCTCGGAGTAAAACGCGATCGCATGGGTCACAACATTCCCGCCGCTCAGTCCTTCCACGATGTCCTTCCTGAAGTAGGGATGGTCGCAAAATGAGTGGAGAAGGATCGCCTCAGGTGGCAGTGGACGGCACCGGCCTCAACGTGACAATTGTTGCCGGGCTCTGGCACGAGCAGATCAGCAACGGTCTCATCGCGGGAGCGGAGCGCGCGCTGAGCGCCATGGGGGCCACCCACAAGCTGGTGCGGTGTGCCGGATCGTTCGAGTTGCCGCTCGTGTGTCAGGCCGCGCTCAACAATGGCGCCGACGCGGTTGTTGCCCTCGGAGTGATCATTCGTGGTGGCACGCCGCACTTCGAGTTCGTCTCGGACGCTGCCACCAGCGGGCTCCTGCGGGTAGCGCTCGACAGCGGTAAGCCCGTCGGCTTTGGCGTACTCACGCTGGACGACGAGCAACAGGGACTCGACCGTGCGGGACTCCCCGGGTCACACGAGGACAAGGGCGATGAGGCGGCGACGGCTGCCGTCCAGGCCGCTGTCACCATTCGCTCACTCTGAGCGAAGTAGGCTGAGGCCATGACTATCGTCGCAACCATCCTCGTTATCCTTCACTTCATTGGACTCGCACTGCTTCTCGGTGGTTTCCTCGTTCAGCTGAAGGCCATCGCCCAGGGCAAGGGCGTTGTTATGCGCGTGATGCTGGAGGGTGCGCTCACCCAGCTGGTCACCGGCCTGGCGCTCGTGGGCATCTACTCCGCCGGACTCGTTGAGGGCGAAGAGGTCGACAACGCAAAGGTGGGCGTTAAGCTCGTTGTCCTCATTGTCATCACTGTCTTTGTTCTCGTTTTCCGCAAGCGCGTGCCGGCTCCGTCGTGGGTCCTGTGGCTCATCGGTGGTTTGACGCTGGCCAACGTCATCATCGCTGTCGCTTGGTAGGTCGGCGCCAATGAGTATGGGCATGGGCCGGGGCGGCGGTCGCGGGTCACGCGTCAACGCGCCCAAGGGTGGCCCCCGCGCAAAGTTCAGCAACCTCTTTCCGTACCTGCTCGAACACCGCAGGGTGCTCGTGTTCGTGGTGATTCTCAGCATTATCGGCGCAGCCGCAACGCTCGGGCAGCCACTTTTGGTGAGCCAAGTCATTACGCAAGTGACCGCAGGCAACACCTTGGGGCTGTTGGTGTGGGCCCTCGTCGGACTCGTTGTCGCCTCGGCTCTCATCTCGGGGTTCCAGCACTACCTACTCCAGCGCACGGGTGAGGGCGTAGTTCTGTCGTCGCGTCGTCAGCTCGTGTCGCGCATGCTGCGTCTGCCCATTGCCGAGTTCGATACCCGGCGCACGGGCGACCTCGTCTCGCGCGTCGGAAGCGACACCACGCTTCTTCGCGCCGTGCTGACGCAGGGACTCGTTGAGGCCATCGGCGGATCACTCACGTTTGTTGGCGCACTCATCGCCATGATCATCATCGACCCGGTACTGCTGGGGTTGACACTCATCGTGGTGATCATTGCGGTCACTGTCGTCACCGTGCTGTCGCGTCGTATTCGCGTGGCCAGCCGCAAGGCGCAGGCGAAGGTGGGTGAACTCGCCGCCGCCGTGGAACGCGCCATCAGCTCGGTGCGCACGGTTCGCGCGGCCAACGCCACCGACCGCGAGGTGGCCGAGGTGGATGTGGCCGCCGTGGGCGCCTGGCAAATGGGAATCCGCGTTGCCAAAATCTCGGCCCTCGTGGTGCCCGTAGCCGGCATCGCCATGCAGGTCGCGTTCCTTACCGTTCTCGGCGTGGGCGGATACCGCGTTGCCGACGGAGCGATTACGGTCGCGTCGCTCGTGTCGTTCATCCTGTTCCTGTTCCTCATGATTATGCCGTTGGGCCAGGCCTTCGGTGCCATCAGCTCGGTGAATGCGGCACTCGGTGCTCTGGGTCGCATCCAGGAGATCATCGTCTTGCCCAGCGAGGGCGAGAACGATCGCGATATTGCCCCGCTGCACAGCAAAAGCGCTGAGGCGGGCACGCTGCTCAAGAAATCCAAGAACGCACTCACGTTTCAGAAGGTGTCGTTCTCGTACCCCCTGCCCGTTGTCACCGACGACGAACAGACCGAGATTGATGACGTTGCCGAAGCCGTCGCACGCGCCGAGCGAAAGGAAGCTGCCCGTTCGCCCGGTAGTCCGCGCAGCGACGCCACCCGTGGGTTGAGTAGTTCGCGCAGCGACGCCACCCGTGGGTTGAGTAGTTCGCGCAGCGAACGTATCGAAACGCCCGCCGAGGCACCGCAGGTCGCCCCCGTCATTCTTTCTGGCGTCTCATTCACGCTCCCCCACGGTCAGCGCACCGCGCTCGTGGGCCCAAGTGGCTCGGGCAAGTCGACCATGCTCAACCTGATCGAACGGTTCTACGATCCGTCGTCGGGTGTGATCAAGCTCGGTTCGGTGGACATCCGCGAACTCACCCGTGAAGACCTGCGTAGCCAGATCGGCTACGTCGAGCAGGATGCCCCCGTGCTGGCCGGCTCACTGGCCGACAACCTGCGCCTCGCCAAGCCGGACGCAACCGACGACGAGTGCCGTGCGGTACTCAAAGAGGTCAACCTCAGCAACATCGTCAAGCGCAGCCGCCAAGGCATCAATGCGCCCGTGGGCGAAGAGGGAATCATGCTCTCCGGTGGCGAGCGTCAGCGTCTGGCCATCGCCCGCGCACTGCTCGCGGCTCCGCCCATCCTGTTGCTCGACGAGTCCACGTCAAGCCTCGACGGGGCAAACGAACAGATGATGCGCGAAGCCATCGACCGGGTCTCCATCGACCGCACGCTGCTCATCATTGCGCACCGCCTCTCCACCGTGGTGGACTGCGACCAGATCATTGTGCTCGAGCACGGCAAGGTCGTGGGCATCGGCACCCACTCCGAGCTCGTGAAGTCGACGCCGCTCTACCGCGACCTGGCCAAGCACCAGCTGCTCGTCTAGTGGCGTGAGGGGCAAGGCGTAAGCCAGGCGCGAACTTCGTGACGCTGGGTGTTAACGACGTGGGGTCCGGCACTTACGTGCCGAACCCCACGATTCTTTATTTTGTGTCTAGGCCGCGCGGCGTCGCGCAATCACGAAGGCGATTCCACCGGCTGCGAGCAGTGCTGCTCCCAGGGCGGAAATCGCACCCACGTTGAGGCTCGACTCCGCGCCGGTGTCGGGCAGCGCGGGTGTTGGCGAGGAAATGAAGATCGCGTAGGAAGCGATGTTATCGGCACCCTCCATCACACCACCCTGGTCAACCGTGGCACCCGTGGTCGGGTTCAAGCTCACGAGTTGGGTCTCGGGTGAGTCCGTGCGCAGCATCCAACCCTGCCCACTCGAGTCAAAGGCCATCGCGTAGAGTGACTCAACCGCGGAGCTCTGATAGTCCGGGAGAGTAACTCCGGCTCCGAGTGTGATGTCACCCGTTGTCTGCGACATCACCGACAGCTGGTTGGGGAAGGGGGGCGTATCGTCCGTCGTATTGTCGACGTTAATCGCGTAGAGGGTCGAATCGACCGCGTTGTAGGCGAGCGGGGCGATGTAGTAAGCACCTTGGTCGCGGTTTACCGTTCCCCCGATCTCAGTGATGAGACCCGACGACAGACTAATTGTTCCTACCCAGCCATCGGCTTGAGCCCATGCCGAGCCGTCGGGCGCAATCGCAAGATAGGGAGAGGCCAGAAGGTCGAAGTCAACCAAGCCACTCAATGACGCAACTTCTGTCGTGACTCCTGTGCTCACATCGGTCGAATAGAGCTTGCCCTCGTGAGCGAAGTAAGCCTTCTTGGTGATCCAGTCCCATGCCGGCTGGCTCGGGCAGTCACCGGTTGTCGTTCCCAATCCCGTGCCAATTGCCGTGGCCGTTCCATCAGCGGCTAGTTCAAGAAGCTGGAAGTCGGACGCACCAGCCGAGCAGTCGTAGGCGTAGATGTGATCGGTCGCGGGCAACGTTGCGACGGCGCTCGCGGGCACGACCGCGCTGACAGCCAACAACGAGCCAAGACCCATTCCGGCAACGCCGAGTGAGGCAAGCAAAGATTTCTTCATTATTCAGGTTCCTTCTCTGAAGAGTCATTAATGTTAAGGTTTAACATTTTATAGAGACCATGGTAAAGGAACGGCCTGTCATTTGCCAAGACGTCCCTGAGCGTGTCGAGGCGCTTAGAAGTTTCGGCCCTTATCGCCGCGGATGGCGATGATCAGTTCCTCAATCGAGAACGCAAAGATACCCTCTTGCGTGGCCAGAATCTCGGGAATCTGCGACTCTAACGTGGGACCACGCCCCACCCACACCATCATGCCCAGCGTTGTCCAGCCCGCCATCGTTGACCGGGCAATTGCTAGCCTGTCGGCCAGCAACTCTTCGCGAGGGTAGTTGGTCACATCGAAGTCAAACTCCGACACACTTCCCTCCCGAATGTCCACGACGAGTTGTGCCAGACGCGCCACGTTGAGCTCGAAATGCGGTCGGGTCAGGTGGCCAAACTTCTCTTGCAGAATTCGTGAGGCAATGCGTGCCGAGAACGGGTAGTTGAAGATTGCCCCCCAGCCGGGCATTTTGCGCGCCCAGTCCATTTGGGCGGCCACAAACGCCCGAAAACGGTCTTCGGGATTTCGCGGTGCCTGTCGCACGGCCTCACCGAGCCCCGTGACGTAGTCCACATAGACGATCGACGCAGCCTGGGCAATCAATCCGTTCCACGACTCGAAGTTGTAGTTCACCGACGCAAACTTGACCCCGATGGAATCGCACACCACGCGCGCACTCACATCTGTCGGGCCATCCTGCGCAATGAGTTTAATGGTGGCTTCAAGGAGCAAATCGCGCACGGGCACCGGGTATTCCGACCGCTTGGGCCGACCCCTCGGCCGGGGTGTCGGGAGTGGCGTCGGGAGTGGTGACTCGCTCGACGAAAATGTACTCACCGTTTCATTATGCCTGACGCGGCGGGTTTTCCCCTGCCTGGGTTGCGGTTGTGCCGAATCTCTTGCGACCTCGTCCCGCGCTAGGCGTGAGTAGTTAAGCGCCGGGAAAGCGGTCCCGCTCAAACGTAACTTCGGTGTAACCGTGCGGCGCGGGGCGACCGTCTTCACCCAGGTTCACAAAGACGATGCGATCCACCGTGAGGATGCTGTTGCGCGTGATCATGTTGCGCACCTCGGCGCGCATGGTGAGCGACGAGGTACCGAAGTCGGTGGCTGTGAGGCCCATCTCGATGATGTCGCCCTCCTGTGCGGATGCCACAAAGTTGATCTCCGACATAATCTTGGTCACCACACGACGATTGCCCATTTGAACGATGGCGTAAATCGTGGCCTCTTCGTCGATCCACTTGAGCAGGCTGCCACCAAAGAGTGTGCCGTTGGCATTCAAGTCTTCGGGGCGCACCCACTTGCGCGTGCGAAAGAGAATGTCAGGCGGTGAGCTGTTTTCGGTCACGTACCGATGCTAACAACCAGGCCCGCGTGCAACATCAGGCAAACGGGTTAGGGGTCATCGTGTACTTGACCGAGAGGTACTCGAGGATTCCCTCGGCGCCACCCTCACGACCCAGTCCCGACTGCTTCACGCCACCGAACGGTGCCGACGCGTTCGACATCACACCAACGTTGAGGCCCATCATGGCCGTCTGAAGACGCTCGAT
>CAIWRM010000200.1 GCA_903915075.1 uncultured Microbacteriaceae bacterium | reverse complement strand
TTCACCAGGTTTCGACTCCTTTGCAAGGGAGGCGACCTGTGGTGGTTGAGTATTTAGTTGTCTTCTTGGCTTACGGCTTGCTTGAACGGGAAGCCGAGAGCTGTGAGCAGCGCGCGACCTTCGTCGTCTGTCTTGGCCGTGGTGACGACGGTGATGTCCATGCCGCGCACTCGGTCAATCTTGTCTTGGTTGATCTCGTGGAACATCGACTGCTCCGTGAGGCCAAAGGTGTAGTTTCCCGTGCCGTCAAACTGCTTGGGCGAGAGGCCACGGAAGTCACGGATACGGGGAAGCGCGAGTGCCAGAAGGCGGTCGAGGAACTCCCACATGCGGTCACCGCGAAGGGTGACGTGCACGCCAATGGGCTGGCCCTCGCGCAGTTTGAACTGAGCGATCGACTTGCGCGCCTTGGTGATCATGGGCTTCTGGCCGGTGATGGCCGTGATGTCGGCAATAGCGCCGTCGATGATCTTGCCATCGCGAGCCGCTTCACCCACACCCATGTTCACCACAATCTTGGTGAGCCCAGGAATCTGGTGCACGTTCTTGAGTCCGAGCTCGGTGGCCAGGGCCTGCGAAATCTCGGAGCGGTACTTCTGCTTAAGGCGCGGCTGGATTTTGCCAGCGGCGGCGGCAGTAACAGTCATTACAGATCCTTACCTGACTTCTTGGCGTAACGAACGCGCGTGGTCTTTGAGACCCCGTTCTTCGTTACCTTCTCTACGCGAAAACCAACGCGCGTCGGCTTCTTGGTCCCGGGGTCGACAACGGCGACGTTCGAGATGTGGATGGGGGCCTCGACGGTCTCAATGCCACCCGTCTTTGAGCCACGGTCGGTCTGACCAACACGCGAGTGCCTGGTGACGAAGTTGATTCCCTCAACGATCACACGATCCTGCTCAACGAGCACCTCGATGACCTTGCCCTGCTTGCCGCGGTCTCCGCCGCGCTTCTGGCTCTTGCCGCTGAGCAGCTGAACCAGGTCTCCCTTACGGATGTTAGCCATGGACTAAATCACCTCCGGTGCGAGCGAAACAATCTTCATGAACTTCTTGTCGCGAAGCTCGCGACCCACCGGTCCGAAGATGCGGGTACCGCGAGGGTCACCGTCGGTCTTCAGGATGACGGCGGCATTCTCGTCAAACTTGATGTACGAACCATCGGAACGACGGGTCGACTTGACCGTGCGAACCACGACCGCCTTGACGACGTCACCCTTCTTCACGTTTCCACCGGGGATGGCGTCCTTGACCGTGGCCACGATGACATCACCGAGGCCGGCGTAACGACGACCCGAACCACCGAGAACACGGATGGTCAGCAGCTCCTTGGCGCCGGTGTTATCGGCAACCTTGATGCGAGATTCTTGCTGAATCACTTCTTTACTCCTCTAACAGGTAAGCCAGCAGGCTTACTTGGCCTTCTCGACGATTTCGACCAGGCGCCAGCGCTTGGTCGCACTGAGCGGACGGGTCTCGCTGATCACGACGAGGTCGCCGATGCCCGCGGTGTTGAGCTCGTCGTGAGCCTTCACCTTGGACGTGCGACGCATCACCTTGCCGTACAGAGGGTGCTTCACGCGGTCCTCGACCTCAACGACGATGGTCTTGTCCATCTTGTCGCTGGTCACGTAACCGCGGCGCACCTTGCGGTATCCGCGCGTGGTGGTCTCGGCCGCAGCCTGGTCCTTAGCGGTAGCCATTATTTGGTCTCCTCCGAGGTCTCGGCCGACTCAGCATCTGCCGGGGCGGCTGTCTTCTTGGCGGGAGCCTTGGCGGCCGCCTTTGCTGCGGGTGCAGCGGCAACGGGAGTGGCACGAATGCCGAGCTCACGTTCGCGAATCACTGTGTAGATGCGCGCGATGTCGCGCTTGACGGCACGGAGGCGTCCGTGGCTCTCCAGCTGGCCGGTGGCCGACTGGAAACGCAGGTTGAACAACTCT
>CAIWRM010000199.1 GCA_903915075.1 uncultured Microbacteriaceae bacterium | reverse complement strand
TGCCCCCGCGGTGCTCGCGACCGAGGGCAGGGTCGACCCGTTGTCGCTCTACCTCTCGCTCCGCGACACCGGCGACGAACGCCTGCTCGGCGCGCTGGATGACCTGCTGGAGACGCTCCAATGGTGAAGGGTCTCGAACGCTTCCGCAGGCAGTTCGCGGGGCGCACCTAGCGTTCGGCACCCAGACAGATGAACCGGGGAGTGTTCTCGGTGATCTGGAAGGGTTGGCCGAGTCCGGAGTCCGGCTCCCACGGCTCACACGCGAGCGTTTCGTGCGCCGCCGCGAAAGTCCGAACGAGCAGGCTGCCGAGCCGGTTGTCGGGTGGAACTTCGCCTCCTTGCCCCGCGCATCCCCACGCATTCGGGATCTGCACGGTCGTCGTGCCCCGAACGATTGATACTTCAAGCGGGGGTTCGGGCTCGGTGACATTGTCTCCGGGCGCGCAATCCTCAGCGTTCAATGCGCCGGCCAGCGTTTCCCACTCGGAAATCAGCGAGGCGACAGCGGTTGCGTCGAGCTCGAACGTACCCTCCGTGTCTTCCAACAAAATGTCCGAATCATTGTTGACCGACGCCGTCCGCCAGCAGGCATCTTCGACCGAGCAGTGCGCCGCCCGGCGCACGGCGATCGACCAGGCTTCCGAACCGCCGGCGTCCGTGCTGTCGTCCGCGCACGCGGCAACGCAGGTCCCGGCGAAGACCGCGGAGAGCAAACGAGGAAGACGGTGTGCTCGCATGGCTTACTCCCGAATCAGTTGTTGTCCTGCCCTTCGAGGCAGTTGTGGTCTATTAGGGAACGCGTCCCTGTTGTGGTCAGCCCCGAGTTCACGGCATAGTCGCGAATGTTTGGCCCGTCGACGTCGCTCTCTTGCCGCTGGCGGTTTCCGGTTCCCGACGGAAAGTAGGTCCAGTAGGTCATCAGCAACGGGGTGGCTATCGAGGTTGCATCTGCATACCCGGAGTCAACCGATGCATGTGCTGATTCATTGTTGATATCGTCGATATCCCAGAGGCCGCGGATCACTGAGCCCACGAAGACATGACTGGTTGAGCAGTTGGTGAACGAGTTCGTTTCGACGTTACTCCCGCCAAAGATCGGCACAACTGCAGAAACTTGGGGATCATAATACGAAACGACTCCAACATAGGTTGCGAAGCCCTCGACCAACGTTACCTCTTCGTGCTCATCCGACCACATACCCCAGCTGCCTGATGGATCGTTCTTGTTGGTGTCGTTCCCGCCGAGTTCGTTGTCGACCGCCCGAAACTGCATCACATGGCCCATCTCGTGGGTCATTACTTCTGGTTGAGTGGCTTTTGTCCACGTCGCCCAAATCGTGGCAATGTTGGCGCACCCACCCGAGCACGCATTTGTGTAGATTTTTAGCGGAATCAGACGTGACGGGTTGATGTCCTCAACAGAAATGAACGGTACTAGGGCGGCGGCGGCTGCGTCTATGCCTCCCATGCCGACTGTCTCTGGAGAACTTCCGCTTGAATTCGGATAGAGAATTCCGCCGCCGTTGATCCAACAAGAGCTTCCGTTGGTGCAGTCCATAGCCACGTGTGCCTCGGAGTTACTCGAAGTTCCGTTCCGCCAAGTAATCGTCGTGAACCGGTTTCCGTTCTCGTCTTGCGCCTGGACAAATAGGCCGTTCGCCTGACCGGACGCCTCGTACCGATACCGAATGTAGACATCGGGATTCGCTTCGCCGAGAGAGTACGAAGCGTTCTCCCATTCGAACGCAAAGCACGACGCGGAGCCAGGAGTGCGTCCGGTGACAAAGTAACCGATGAACTCGTCGCCGCCAGTCGGATCCTTGTCCCATAGCTCGAGCGTGTGACCCAGCGCGGTCGACCACCCATTCGCCGGCTGGCACGTGTAACGTGCACCCGTCGTGCCGGGCGCAGGGCAATCCACGCGGTCGTCGTTGTAAGCGAGATGAACGCACACGGTTCTTGTCGCCGCAATCGCCGCAGACAACTGAAATCCGAGAACAAGGATAGCAGCCGAGATTGCCGTCAACGTTTGACTAATTCGCATCGTCTATCCGTTTGATAATGCCTTAAAGTGTCTATCTTATGCTTCGAATCAATTGAAGTTTAGCGGGTCCCAGCCTCAGAGTCGGGTGTTCCAAGTTTATCCGCGGCGTACTCGTTGCTTGGCACCGGTCGGAACTCGCGCTCGAGTGGCCCTGTAGGTTCCGACTCCTCTGGCGTTCCGGTGGGTGCCGGAGTCGAGCCGCCGTCAGCACTGTCACGCCCCTGCCGTCGAAGGCGTTCTGCCTGCATTGCGAACACATCCTCGAATGTCACAGACTCCAGTGATGTCCCGTCGTCACTGAGCATCCAGATTGCGATAGCGACGTCTGTCCGCGGCCACTCGGTGTTGTCGTAGTACGTCAGGTTCAAGGTCTCGGTACAATACCCCTCCACCCCAGGGATGTACTCGATCACCGGCAGATCGACCCAGTAGGTGCGCCGACCGCCGTCTGACGAAGCGGTTTGTTCAACACCAAGGTTCATTACGACGGCGTAGCGGAACTCGCCGCTTGATTCCGCCGGCTCGACACAATCGAAGCGATACAGAACTTCTGTGAGCTCGCCGAGTTCAGAAGTCGATTCGACGCCGAGACCACGGTCGTTGCCAGCCATTGTCGCCAAATCACCGTTTTCGAACGATTCTTGGTCGATAACCAACGAACTGCCTGGCATTTCGGCGTAAGCGATCGACTGCGAGACAAATGCCGCCCACAGCAAAACAATCATGCTAAAAAATCTTAACTGAAACATGCGCCTCCTGAATTTCGACTGTAATTTCTTTAGTTATTATCCGGCTGACATCATGTCACCCCCCCTAACTCGATCCACACTCCCGCCCGTCCGTCCGCAGGATCGTGCCCAGCGGAGACCAGAAACTCCGCCACGTCGGCCCGAGCGATGGAGCCGGGGACCGGCGCAATCTCGGCCTGCGCGACAAATCGGCCGAGCGCCGGACCGTTGGTGAGGCGGCCGGGGCGGGCGATGACCCACTGCAGGCCCGACGACCGCGTGAGTGCCTCCTTCCGCTCGTGCTCCTGGGAGGGCAGTTTGAGGAGACCGTCTTTCAGCACCGTCCGAACGAACCAGCCCAGCAGCGGGCGGCTGTCGCCCGTGCCAAGCGCGCTAACCACCACCAGCCGCGACACGCTGTGACGCTTCATCGCCTCGATTACGAGCGCAACGCCCGACGATACGTAGGTCGGGTTCTCTTTGAAGACGCCTCCAGACGTGTTGACCGCGATGATGACGGCATCCTGCCCCGCCACCGCGGCATCGACGGCAGCGGCGCAGTGTGAGCCGCTCCCCAGCCGCGGGCGTTGCCGCGGGAGGGGCATAGGTCGACCTGCGTGTGGACGGAAGGGGGCAGCGCGCCTCAGGGAGCCGGGCGTTGGGTTGGATACCGCGCTACGGGCTGGTTGCCCATTGGCTCCACATCGCTTGCTTGGTTCGATACCGGTCATCGGAAACGTGGTCGCCGTCCGCATTGGCTCCATCCTGCGCCGCCAGTTGCATCTGAACCTGCTTGATGCGTTGGGCCGCGAGGTCACTATCCGGATTGAGTTCGACCAGCGCGCCGGCAAAAGGGGCGTCCAGTTCTGGATTGAATTGGGGGTTCGGCTCACCGATCGAGTCGGCCACGTCCGGCGGTTGGGCCGGCGACTGCATCGACGGCAGCGAGTCGTCTGAAGTGCCGTTGCGGCACCAATCGTTAGGCGAGGCGCTCACGGCGGTGGCTGGGTAGTCAACCGATTCGGGGTCAGGCAGAGGGGGGTAGGTTCCGGTTGGCCACGGCGGTGGCGACACAGGCTCGACCCAATCTTCCTGCGTGAGCCAAGACCCGGTTGGCAGTTGGGTGGCGCCGATCGGACGACACTCGCCAAGCTTCTCGGGTACAATTTCGCAATCGGTGGCAATTCGAATCCGGTTCGTGCCGTCGGGAGCCGTGAGCCCGGCCGGCAAGAGCACGGTTTCTGCACGGCAGATGACCTGCCGACTTTCCACCACCGCCGGAACAAAGACACCGCCATCGCCGCAGTCCCATGCCGTCGCGCCGGCATCCCATCCTCCGGTCTGCAGCGCGACCATAAGGTCTGGTTCCTTTACAGCCTCATAAACACTCGCCGCCTTCAGCACCCAGACGTTGTGCAAATGCAGCGTCTGCCCGGAAAGGATATCACCACCCTGCCCGAGCCACCGTGGACCGACCGCCAAGACCTGCGATACCACGATCGGGTCCTTAATATACAAATCGTCGACCAAAACCATTTGTGCGAGCCACTTTCCGTTCGCATCCAACTGTGACCTCCAGCGGTTGAGCGCTTCGCCCTCGGCGCTCACCGGGTCGACTCGGACCACGTCTGCTTGGGCAAGCGCATCTTCTGGAATCAACCAACCTTCGTACTTGCCATCGGGTACCGGAAGGGTGTCGCTCCAGCTGGCGCCACCCGGCACCGCGGGCGGGAGTCCGGCAACGGCGACGACTGATGCCGCGGCCACGTCGGCTTGCTGGGCAAAGAATGACGCCAACGCTAGCTCACTCAGGGCGCCGATAGGGTCCTCGTGATCGACGAGATTCGAGAGGGCCGTGGCAGCGTGCGCGCCGGCGAGTTTCGACAGTTCATACAGAGAATCGGTCAACTCGCCGAGTGTGGCGGTGCGCTCCCAACCGGGAACGACGCGCTGCCTTGCTTCGGTTGCGAGCGCCAAGAGCTCACCCGCGCGGGCGGCGATTTCGTATGATGTATCGTAGATGTCCTGCGCATCGATCCGCGAATCGTTGGAGGCCGGCGCTTCCGCGCCTGCGAGTGCTGCAGAAGTCGATGCCGCGAGCGCTACCAAGAACACTCCGATCCGCCCGAGGCCGCCTACACCGCGAGAAGAGTCGCGACCGGCGTGCGGAGTGGGCTTGATGGCATGTGAGGTTCGCAAGACTGTCTCCTTCGCGCGGAGGCGGCTGTCGCGGTTCACGGTTTGGGCCCGTGGTGATGCACTCATCCGCTGCCGTCTTGAGCATTTCCCGAGCCGTCGGCGTGGCCGCTACCTTCGTCGCCCGAGTCACCCGCGTCGGGTTCACGCGACGTGTCTGCGCCAGCGTCGCT
>CAIWRM010000198.1 GCA_903915075.1 uncultured Microbacteriaceae bacterium | reverse complement strand
GCCAGGAGATCAACCTGACTACGTTCAACCTGTGTCGCATCAACATGTTCTTGCACGACATCAACTTCGAGAAGTTCGATATCGCCCTAGGTGACACCCTTATGCACCCGGCACATTTAGATGACGAGCCCTTTGAGGCCATCGTTTCTAACCCGCCGTACTCCATTAAATGGGACGGCAAAGACAATCCACTCCTCATCAACGACCCGCGCTTTGAGCCCGCAGGCGTCCTGGCACCTAAGGGTGCTGCCGACCTTGCTTTCACCATGCACATCTTGAGCGCGCTTGCCGTGAATGGCACTGCCGCCATCGTTGAGTTCCCCGGTGTGATGTATCGCAGTGGCGCGGAGCAGAAGATCCGCAAATACCTCGTCGACAACAACTTTGTCGATGCCGTCATCCAGCTGCCGACCGACCTCTTCTTTGGTACCAGCATCAGCACGTGCATTTTGGTGCTCAAGAAGTCCAAGGTAGACAACAAAGTTCTCTTCATTGATGCCTCGCAGGAGTTTGACCGCAAGGCAACAAAGAACGTGCTCACTGAGTCGAGGCGCGAGAAAGTCTTGGCCTCATACATTGCACGTGAAGACGGTGAGTATTTTTCGCGCTTGGTGGAGCACAGCGAGATTGCCGAGAACGATTACAACCTGTCCATCTCCACTTACGTGTTGAAGGAAGACACCCGTGAGGTCATCGACATCGCAGTTCTCAACGCGGAGATTGAGCAAATCGTTGCGCGCCAGTCCGAATTGCGTACCCAGATTGACGCAATCGTTGCGGACCTCGAAGGAGACAAATCATGACCTCAATGCCCGCCTGGGAAGAATTCATGCGTCCAGTGCTTGAGGTTCTCAGTGATCAAGTGGTGAGAGACCGCCGGGAACTGGGCCTTGAGGTCTCCAAGTACTTGAACTTAACTCAAGACCAGATTCAAGAGACCACTGCATCAGGCCAGCCTCTGTTCATGAATCGAATGGGCTGGGGCCTGTCGTTCATGTCAAATGTCGGGGCGCTAGCGCGCCCGTCTCGTGGCCTCTACACAATCACTGACGCGGGAAAATGGCTTCTCGCCAAATTCCCGAATGGATTTACCGAGAGGGACGTCAAAGGGCTGGGGGAAGATCCCGAGGCTCCGATTAGCGTCTACGTTGCCACGACTACTAGAAAAACAGATTCTGGGGCCAAAGAAATCGAGCAGTCGGCTCTTACTCCCACGGAGCAAGTCCAAAACGGAATTTCACGGATTAACGAAGAGATTGGTGCGGAGCTCCTGCTCAGATTGCAAGGCAAGGAGCCGGCATTCTTTGAGCAAGCAGTCGTCGACCTGCTTCTTGCCATGGGTTACGGCGGCGCTAAGGGTCGGGGCGGCGTTACGCCTATTTCTCATGACGCGGGCATCGATGGCGTGATTGACCAAGACGTGCTTGGTCTCAATCGTGTTTACATTCAGGCCAAACGGTATGCCGAAGGCAACACGGTTGGTCGGCCGGACGTTCAAGCATTCGTAGGTGCGCTGAGTGGGTTGGCTGACAGCGGCGTTTTCATCACAACGAGCAAGTTCTCCGATGGGGCAGTGCAGTACGCAAAAGGCGTGCCCACTCGAATCATCTTGATCGATGGCAAACAACTTGCAGAGCTCATGATTCGCTTTAGCGTTGGAATCCAGGTCAGCGAAACGTACAACATTGTTGAAATCGACGAGGACTTCTTCGCGTGAGCCAGATCGACGAACTGATTGCCGAGCATTGCCCTGAGGGCGTCCCGTTCAAGACCCTTGGAGAAGTTGGTGAATTCATTCGGGGCAATGGCCTCCAAAAGAAGGACTTTGTAGAGGAGGGTTTTCCGTGCATCCATTACGGACAAATTCATACTTTTTACGGGTTGGAGGCGCGAGAAACCAAATCATTTGTGATTCCAGCCCAAGCCGAGAAATTGCGAAAAGCTAAACCCGGCGATGTTCTAATCGCGACGACATCAGAAAATCTCGCAGATGTGTGCAAATCACTTGCCTGGGTTGGGAACGGTGAAGTGGCTGTAAGCGGAGACATGTTTATCTACCGCACCACTCTTCTGGCCAAGTTCATTGTCTATTGGATGCATAGTGAGACCTTTCAAACAGAGAAAAACCAGCGCGCGAACGGCACCAAGGTGCTCCGCCTATCTGCAAGTGAGTTGTCAAAGTTTCTGGTGCCAGTGCCACCAACTAAGGTGCAATTCGAGATCGTGCGGATACTTGACAACTTCACACAATTGGAAGCGGAGCTGGAAGCGGAGCTGGAAGCGGAGCTGGAAGCGCGGCGGAAGCAGTACGAGTTCTATCGCGGAAGCCTTTTTTCTTTCACTGCGGGCACGGCAGACGCTTCACAGATCCCAACCATCATCCGCATCGACTACACCGACACGTCCACAACCGAATACAAGGCGCGCCAGGCATACGCCGAAATCACCGGTGTATCGACGGGCGCCGTGCCGCGCCGGGAGTCAGTGGTGTCTCTGCCGGGAGTCACGCGATACAGCCAAGCGTACCGCGAGGCCGCCGAGCGCTTGGCCAAGCTGAACAACTCGCTCTATCTGGAGTTCACGCGATTCGATGAGGGCATCGCCACCGAAATTGGCGATGTGCTGTCCGTCATGCATCCGTATGTCGATACGGCCTCGGCGGTTGAGTGCGACGACGCAACGCTGTTTCTGGTCACCGACACGAAGACCGTTTCGCCTGGGCGCGTCCGTGTCCGCGCGACGAAGTACGACATCCTCGACTACGACAACAGCGAGAGCACGACAACGTGGGGCGCATACACGCGGCGCGCCGGCAACCTCGGTGGCTCCGGTGATGGCATCAACCGCATACAGCCACGCTTCGCGGGCGGGTTTGCCATCGTCGACTACGACGGGCAGTTTCCGGTCACGAAGGGCGCCGCGAACAATTTCTGTGCTGTCGGAAACGGCAGCGCACCGGATCCAACCGCAGGCTATTACGGCGCCTACGCGCTGAAAGTCTCGACCGCCACCAGCGGCACAGACAGAACCGTGTGGTTTGGATCCTCGTCCACCACCTACACCATGCCGATCGACCCGAACTCAAAATGGCTGTTCAGCTGCAAATTCTGGCCGCGCGCCGCGAACACCGGCGTGAGCTTCACGCTGAAAACATCCGCCGCCGGCACCGCGTACACGCTGACCGACAGCACAAACACCGCCAGCGCGTGGAATGATTTTGTACATACGGCAACCGGTTCGAACCTGCTGAACCTCACAAACGATACAAGTGCGTTTGCAACGTTTGGCCTCGATGTCGCAGCAAACTCGACTGTCGTGTGGTTCGACGGTTTGATGTTGGAGCGGCAAGCGGGGGAGGGCGCAACTGTCTCGCCGTGGCGCCCGCCGGTGGCCTCCGCCATCAACCCGGCACGCATCACGCCGCGACTGGTTGCGCCTGGTACGTTGGATGATTCCGTCGCCATCGACGACGGCAATGGCAACGCGCGCGTGCTGGTCGCGGGCGTCCAGTCGGGCACCGTGACGGATGGTCTGGCCGTCACATTTACGCCGGCCTACGCGCGTGTGCCGATAGTTGCGTTCAACCCAACCGGCCTCACGTACAACAGCGCCTATAGCGCCGCCTCGCACGCGCTGGTGGTGGAGGCGCGCAGCCTGTCGGCGTCCGGGTTCACGGCCTACGCCAAAGTGCGCCAGCTGGCGGCCACGATCACCCCACGCACAGACACCACGCCAACCGATCTGGGCTCGGGATTGCCGCGCTACGTGATCCAGAAGAGCCAAGCGGCCGAAGCGTGGGACGACCGTTACACGTTCAACTTCTCCGCGACGGTGAAAAACATCCCGGACTTTGAGCCGGGCTGGAACGGATACGCGCCGGGGCAGCTGGTCGTTGGGCTCTACATCGCCACAGCGGACTCGGGCAGCCCAAACTTCACGCCAACGTGGACGCTGGTTGGCACGTACACCGTCGGTGGCGGCGGCGGCGCCAGCGCCACGACGACGCGATCGGGCTTGAGCGTAGCCGTCACGCGGGACGGGTTGGGCCAGAGAGGCGGCACCTGTCCAGAGTTTGGGATCGGCGTCTATTCGGAGCTCGTTTCCGGCGGAAGCGTGACATTCACATCCGTCACCTACGACACCGCCACCGCTCCGACCGAAACAAGCGCAACAGCTGCAGGCGTCTCTCCGATTCCGTTCACGGTCATCCCGTCATGAGCTCCAACTACCAGCAACACCTGATGCTCCACGATCCCGAGCTCCCGGCTCGCTGGCGCGGCGACATCGAGCGCCATCAGTGCCCCGTCTGCCAGGGCTGGACGTCCGCTTCTCTGATCGCGGAGGTGACCGGCATCACGGCGGATCTCACGCTCGGCCAGCGCTGGGCCTGCGATTCCTGCTGGACGGAATGGCAGCGCCAGCAGCTGCCGCTATCGCCGGGGGATGTGTTCGTAACGCATGAGGAGTGGTTCTGCAGGTTCTGCGAGCTGACGGGCAGGGACGGTGGCAGCCGGGACGCTTTCTTGGGGCGCCAGTACGCGCTCGAGGCCGACCGTCTGCGGGGCGTGCTGTCACGCTACGCCTCGGACTCTGCCGAGGCCACAGAAGCGCAGGCGCGGCTGGATCTGGTGCTGGCCAGATCGGCGTTCCCCGGCGCGTGG
>CAIWRM010000197.1 GCA_903915075.1 uncultured Microbacteriaceae bacterium | reverse complement strand
GTTGCGCCGCTCAATCGCCCAACAAGCCAAAGCCGATGTGCGCAACAAATATGCGTTCGGGCACGTCGTCGAGGAGTGGGCGGATATTCTTGCCGAGGTCGCTCCCCGGATTCCGCAAGGTGCACGCGAGTTTGTGGCGCCCCGAATTCGTCACCACTACTGGCACGTCATGCAAGACCTGATTTACGAGACCGCCGTCATCACCCGCCTGTCCGGGCCAATTTCGGGTGCAGTCTTTTTAGGTCGCCAAGTGCTTCGGAATCCCGACTCTCTGGTGGCACGAGCGCGTCGGTCTCTTCACTCCCTGTGGGAGAGGAAGGTCTTAGTGCGCGTGCATCCCGATGCGGTAACGCGCGTGTGGGTGGGAGACTTCGCCAAGGAAGACCTTCGGCGTCTCCAGGCGTCACGTCACACCAGCAGGGACCGACGCATTCGTAGCTTGCGCAAGAGGAACCTGGGCGATCAGACCAATGGCGCTCTGGTCTTCGATGTTCCCCAGTCCACACACGGCGGCACTGCTGGTGTTTTCGTTCGACTGCATCCTCATTCTTCGTCGGCACAAGTCACCATTGCTGTGTCGGCGGCAGGTAAGACTATCGCCAGCGAAACGTGCACAATTCGCCCCCTCCCGACGTTTACGTTCATCCCACTTCCCCGTTATAAAGACAGAGTCAACGTTCGAGCAACCCTCACCCTCAACAGTGACGACGACGCCCTTCCCGAAGACCTCACCTTCGTCGTCGATTTGACTGTGGCGGATTCCCCAATCGTGGTTTTAGGAACTGACGTCGTCAAGAAGTCTTGAGCCCTAAGAAATCTTGAGCCCCGAAACCCCGTGAACACAGAACAGTGAGCCAGTTGTGAGCAAACAGAAGGATGCTCGCGCCTGACTTGTATCGTTAGGCTAAATGGGGAGTCTGCAGGTGGATTCTCACACACAAGGCGAGGTCTCATGTCAGTCATTGCTCGTGGGAACACCACCGTGCACGACGCGGGAGAAGCACCCACGGTTATCGCAAGCGTGAGTCGGCTGGATTTCGGTGCTACCTTCCTTGGCTTCCTATGCTTCGTAGGCTTCGTAGGCTTCGTAGGCCTTAGGCGTCAGTCGATCAGGAAGCGCGCCTAACTCGTGCCGCTCGTTTCCCCTACCGCGCGCGGTCGCGTCGATGCAACAGTCTTTGTTCCCACATTCAACGGCGAGACGTACCTTGAACGCCTGCTCACGGCGGTCGAGGGCCAAGACTTTGAGGGAAAATATGAGGTTCTCGTTATCGACTCGGGTTCGACCGACGAGACTCTGCGGATCGTGGCGGAACATACCCTGGTGAGACTCGTCCAGATTCCCCAGTCCGAATTCGGTCACGGCAAGACGCGCAATCTCGCTGCGGGCTTGGCACGCGGAAAGAAGATTGCGTTTCTCAGCCACGACGCCGTGCCGATGTCTGCGCAGTGGCTCCGCGAGCTACTGGCGCCCGTGGGAGAGTCTGACTGCAAAGTCGCTTACGGGCGTCAAATTGCACGTTCGACCTGCTTCCCGTCGCTCAAGTATGAGATCGGCGGTGTCTTTGCTGCCGGAGATACCGGAAACGCGGTCACCTTGGTTCGAGCACCGAATGGCGACCTGAGCGGCCTCACCGAAGCAGAACTTTTTCACTCAGACGTGAACGCCGCCAGCCTGACATCCTTCATTTCTCAGGAAATCCCGTTTCGCGATGTCCCCTACTCTGAAGACCTCGCCTTTGCACGAGACGTGCTCTCCGCGGGATATGCAAAGGCTTATGTGCCGGGAGCAGCTGTCGAACACTCCAATGACGTGACACTCGCCGACTACGGAAAGCGGGTTTTCGATGAGACGCTTGGGCGCAAGCGCGCTGGTTCCGACGAGCAAACCCTCAGTTGGCTCGGCATGCTGGCGAGATTGGCCCGCGACATTTCTCGCACCTCGGGCCGCATCATTCGTGACCCTGATTACGGCCTCGGCGCCACCGTGCGCTGGTTATGCCTCAACCCGGCGTATCTCATCAAGAAATGGATCAATATCCGCCGGGCGCAACTCACCGGACTGTCGGATGAGAGTCGAATCGCACGGTACTCACTCGAGCACACGTTGAAGGCGAACTAGATAAAGACGGCGGGGTCAACCCACGCTGTGTCAACGCCGGGATCTTCCGCCGGAGTGGCTTTCTTGCGCCGTGTCGCAGATGTGCCCGCGATGACCGTGCGCGGCTTGATGACGGCGGGAACGCCCACCGCAACCGAGTCTGGGGGGACATCGCGGACCACCACCGCGTTGGCGCCAATCACACTCCGCTCGCCAATGACGACGGGTCCGAGCACCTTGGCGCCCGCGCCAATGGTCACACCGTCCCGAACCGTGGGGTGGCGCTTGTGATGCGCGAGTGAGCGCCCGCCCAAGGTGACGCCGTGGTACATCATCACGTCGTCACCGATTTCGGCAGTTTCGCCAATGACGACGCCCATGCCGTGGTCAATAAAAAGCCGTCGTCCGATGGTGGCCCCCGGGTGAATCTCAATGCCGGTGAAGAATCTCGTGATCTGCGATCCCGCGCGGGCCGGAAACTTGAGCCCGTGTGTCCAGAGCCAGTGGTGCCAGCGATGCCACCACACGGCGTGCAATCCGGATGCCACGAAGAACGTCTCGAACGAGTTGCGAGCGGCAGGATCGTGCGCGCGCGCATTGAGGAGGTCTTCTCTGAGGGGCGACATGGTAATCCCTAGGCTAGTCGCGTTCACCGCGCGGGGCGGTGACTCAGTGGCTAGTCGCGGAACGGCTCCCACAGCATGGTTGAGACATAGCGCTCGCCGTAGTCGCACACGATCGCGACGATGGTCTTGCCAGCGTTCTCGGGTCGCTTGGCAACCTCAATGGCGGCGTGGAAAATCGCACCCGTTGAGATGCCCGACAGGATGCCCTCTTCAGCAGCCAGGCGGCGAGCCATGATGAGGGCCTGATCCACGTTGACGTCGAAGACCTCGTCAATCACCGACCGATCGAGAATGGACGGGATAAAGTTGGCGCCGATTCCTTGAATCTTGTGCGGCCCCGGGGTTCCGCCGTTGAGGATAGGGGACTCTTCGGGCTC
>CAIWRM010000196.1 GCA_903915075.1 uncultured Microbacteriaceae bacterium | reverse complement strand
CTGGCTGTGGAACATCCCGTGATCTCACCCACGCGTCACGCCGAGTACTTTCGGCTGAATGCGCGCAACCGCGTGTGGTTGGCCAAACGTAACCTCGGACTGATTCAGGGTGTTGTCTACGTGGCCGCGTGGACGGCCATCCAGCACCTGCGGTGGCTGCGGAATCCCCAGGGCCTGCGGGCATGGTGGGCCGGATTCGGCGAGGGCGTGCGCACGTCGCCGGGCGGTCGCCAGCGCTTGCGCTTCGGCACTGTGTGGCGCATGTGGCGTGCCGGTCGTGCGCCGTTCGTCTAGCGCCGACTAGAGGGTGGGGTAGTCGGTGGCGTAGCGCGCGAGCACGTCGTCGATGCTCGCGTCGAGGGCCAGGCCACCCTTGTTCAGGTAGAGTCCGCGCGTGCAGAAACGGCGCAGGTCGGCTTCGTTGTGCGAGACGAAGAAAAGTGTGCGCCCCGAACTCAGCAACTCTTCGATGCGCTTGTAGCACTTGGTCTTGAACGCTTTGTCGCCGACCGCGAGAACCTCGTCCACAAGCAGGATGGGTTCCTCGAGCCGCGAAATCACGGCGAAGGCGATGCGCACCTTCATGCCGCTCGAGAGGTGCTTGTAGGGCGTATCGACGAAATCGGCAATCTCGGCAAAATCAATGATCTCGTCGAACGCGGCATCAATCTCCTGCTTCGTCATGCCGTGCAGGCCTGCGGTGAGGTAAACGTTGTCGCGCACACTGAGGTCGTCGACAAAGCCGCCGGTGATTTCGATCAGTGGTGCCACCCCTTGGCCCACCTGCACGCGCCCCTCGTCCGGCATGAGCACGCCGGCCACGAGTTTGAGCAGGGTGGACTTGCCCTGGCCATTGCGTCCCACTACGCCGATGGCTTCGCCCGGGGAGACCTCAAACGAGACGTTGCGCAGCGGCCAAAATTCGCCCGGTCGCACGCGTCGTTTGCGCGACCCAAAGAGATCTTTGAAGCTCCGACGACCGAGACGGTTTCTCCGGAATCGAATACCGGCATCCGACACGGTCATCACGGGTTCGGCCCGCACGGGTTCATGGGCCTTCTTCGCGGGCGCCACTACAGCTCCTTCAACACGGTGCGTTCAGATCGGGCAAACACGAGCATGCCCACGAGGAGAAGAATCAGCGCCCAGCCGGCAGCACTGAGTGCCAGCCACGGGTTCCACGACTCGGCAAAAAACGCGCTGCGGTACATGTCGAACAGTCCGGTGAGGGGATTTATTGCCGCCCAGGGCTGAAGCGCCGCGGGCAGGTCGGTGGTGCCGTAGATCACGGGCGACGCGTAGAAGGCAAAGCGCAGAATGAGTCGCACCACGCGCTCGAGGTCGCGAAACAGAACGACGAGTGGCGCCACAATGAGACCTATGCCCACGGTGAGCACGGCCTGGATGACGATGGCGAGCGGAAAGAGCAGGGCGTACCAGGTGAGGTGGGCGCCGGTGAAGATTGCGAAGACGGCCAGCACGGGCAGCGCCAGCAAAAACTCCACGCCCTTGGCGAGAACGATTCGATTGACCCAGACGGTGCGGGGGAGAGATGTTGAGCGAACGAGTTTGCTTGCATTGATGAAAGCGCGCGTGGAGTCGCCCACCGCTGAGTTGAACCACATCCACGGCAGGAGGGCCGACAGCAAGAAGACGATGTACGGGCCGGTTCCCGCGGGGCGCTGGAACACCTGCGTGAAGACGAACCAGTAGAT
>CAIWRM010000195.1 GCA_903915075.1 uncultured Microbacteriaceae bacterium | reverse complement strand
CCCACCGCCATTAAAGGAGACAGCGATGGGACTTGATCGCCCCCGTCTTCGCCAGCACACGGTTCCGGCTCACGCCCACCCGCTGGTGCGACTGCTCTTTCAGGAGTTGCGCAACCAGCAGATACCCATGCACGACCTGTGCCGCCGATCCGGCCTATCGATCAACACCGTCATCAACTGGCGGGCAGCCAACGCGCCGAACCTGACCAACATCGAGGCCGCGCTCAACGCCATCGGTTATGATCTGGTGGCGGTGCCCTCTATGCGACTGACAGGAGAAAAAGAATGACTTGGGACCAAGGCGCAGCCGAGGCCATCCTGGACGCGGTGGCCGAAGAGCACAATGTCACCCGGTACGCCATCCTGGGCCGGTCGCTCAATCCTGGGCACCCCGAGGCGCGGCACGAGTTCTGGTGGCGGCTGCTCAACGATCTGAACATGCCCCGGAAGGACATCGCAGCGGCCTTCCGGAAACCCCTCCGCACGGTTGAGACGGGCATCGCGCTGCGGGCAAAGGCCCACGGCCTAGAGGCTCGGGATCACCGCCGGTCGCCGGACAAACACGCGGCGCTCAAGAAGATGCTCCGCGAGGGCGCGTCCTATGACGATATCAACCGCCAGTTGGGGTACTCGATCAAGAGCCTGCCCACCATGTCCCATCGGCTGCGAGCTTTCTACGCCGGGATCAGAGCAACGCCAGAGCGCCCGGCGATCCCCGAGCCGCTGGTCCCCGAGTACCGCCGGCTCATGCTGGTGGACAAACTAACCCCGGTTGAAGCCGCCAAACGGCTCAACCTGGTACTACCCACAACCGACCTAACCTGAGGAGACCATCATGGTCACGAAGCCGAAGACCACCATCACCAAGACCGAGTTCGTTCAGCACCACGAAGAGGGCGAGAAGCTGTTTCCGATGCCCGAGAATGGGATGCCCTACATTCTTGAGAGCGCCGAGTTCGACGCTTTCATCGCCTCGAAGCGCAAGGTGGCCCAGCGCGAGGCCGATGAACTCGACATCCAGATCAGCCGTCTTCATGCCGAGATCGAGGCCCGGCTGGCCCGCAAGCACGACTTGATGAAGATCGTCATCAAGGCCGAAACCATCCTCAGTATGCGCGATGTCTCGCCCACCCCGTCGCCGCAGATCACAGACAGGGGTGAAGAATGATCGAGACAGTTCAGTGGTATCTGATGACAACGAAGGAGCGGGCCGAGCTGGTCCGCTTCTACCTGAACGAGCGCGGCTGGTCCTACGGCGAACTGGCGAACCACCTGGGCGTGACACGCAATGTCATCGCGGGCATTTGCAATCGCAACGGTATCAAGACTACAAACAAAACGCCGAAGATCGCTGTACCGCGCAGCGTTCCTCGCACCGTCGCACTCAGAGCCGCCGAGGCACCGACACCGCCTAGAGCACCCGCTGCGCCCACGGTGCCTGAAGCGCCCTCCAAGATCGTTCCCTTCCCCGTGCGCAAAGCCGACCAGGAGCGCGAGGAGGCGTTTGATGACATGGCGAAGAAGATAAGAGCCGCACGAGGCAACGGGTCTAACCAGTCGGCGGTCCCCATGCTGATTGCCAACAAGCGTGACAAGACACCGAACCCCGGCACGAGCGGTCCCCGACCGCTGCAATCAGCCGTCTGGCAGCCGCTGCCCAACTCGCAGCCGATTGT
>CAIWRM010000194.1 GCA_903915075.1 uncultured Microbacteriaceae bacterium | reverse complement strand
CTGACGCGGTTCGGTGGCGAACATTGCCAAACCAATCGCACCGTTGGCCTCATGCAGTCGCCAGTAACTCGCGCCCATCCAGCGCAGACCCTCCTCGTCCTGGTACTGGGTCCGGAGGATGTCTGAACACTTACATTCTCCGTTGGGGTAGAACCACATACGCATTGTCATGTCTTGAATCTCGTTCACCGGTTTGCCGAATACGTTCTTTGGCTTCCAGCTCGTACGACAAAGTTTGGTGGCCAGAGATTCCGGGCGACTCGCGCCGCCAAGATCGACAAGCTTGCCAACGAACCCTCGGATCGAGGCTCTCGGCAAGACCCCGCCACCTGCCGAGCCCGTGATCAAAAACTCCGCAGGGTCGATGACAAGTTGGGGTTTGCCGAACTTGTCCACCTCAACTCGGCATACTCCGCCACAAGTTGCATCAATCGTCCCATCAAAGTTCAGCAGCGCGGTGAATAGCTCTGGGCTCCACGAACGCACAATTGGCACAGGCCCCAGCATGATCGACGTGTCACTCTCAACCTTAACGCTGGCGCTCACCGAAATCGCCACTCGCTGGCCGAGAAGCTTGCGCGCTTGCGCCGTCAACGACGCCTCAGTAACGCGATTCGGGTAAGCCGTTGCCCAGGACAAATCTATGTCCCGTGTCTCATTCGTGGTTGCGCGACCCACGCTTTCGCCTTGGAGCAGATGTGATTCATGCGGATTCGAGGTCGGCGGATTTGCAGGCTCATTTCGACCGGATGCTCGCGCGCCGATGATGTACGCCCCGACAGAGACGGCTCCGATGACGGATAGCAACGCCGCATAGCGAAGAGCGGGGCTTCGACGCGAGGCTATCTGCTTGAAAGTGGAAGCCTCTGTAGAGCCGGCAGGCACCTTGGGACTCGAAGCAATCGTTGGTGGCGAAGGCGCGACCACCACCCCGGAGTGGACAAACTCAAGACCCTTGATGCGAGATGCACGAACTGGCCGTTCCAATCCGGCCTTCCAGACGAGCGTCTCCGGCTTGATTGCTCCACTACTCGCAAGCTCACGAAACTCACGGCTAGTGAATGGCCCTTGCCTGCCTTGGTCGGACTCATAGTACCACTCTGCCACGCGAGGCCTCCTCTCGAAGAGCTAATTCCCGAAACGAGCTAAGTCAAGGCTATCAGTTTCGCCACACCGGATCTCAGTACTTGGCATGGTGGACGTGCCCACTGCAAAGGCTCTCTTACACGTTATATCGGAAACATTGACTTAGGGCCCGCCTCCACGGCGTCTTCGTGATCGACGGGCTCGCTAGCATAGGGTCACCTGAATCATGACCTCAATTCGCTACCCGAGGCAAGCCCTCAGCGGCGTGAGCGTTGCCCAGGACGCACCCGTTGGCCTTGGGCGCCGCTGATCACTTCTTCCAACATCGCCTCCACCCGCTCCTGCCTGGCTTGCTCGGCGGCGGTTCGTTGTGCCTGGTGGTCGTGGACGTTGATGACGACGCGCATGACCGCCCGTAGGGCTCGCTGAAGGCCGTCCCGCTCCTCCCTCAGGCGGATGATCTCTTCGGCAGCGCCGGCGAAGGCTAGGCCGAAGCCGCCGGGGAGGTCCTTGAGGCTCTGGAGGTGCTCGACGAGGTCGGTTTCCCCTGGTGTTTCCATGCACCACTGACACCGTTCGAGGGCCGGCGGCGTGACCGGGATTTTGAGAATTTTCGGGAGCGGGTGGGACCGAGTAGTCGACCGGCCTATCAGAATTGAAATTCGAGTCTTCCTGCATCGACTTGCCGTGGGCATCGACCCAAGGCCCCTGATCACTGATGCTGAGGAATTCCCTTGGCGAGCTCATCGCACATCCGGTCGATCGCCTTCTCCCGCGCCGAGTCCCATGAGAGCAAAACCGGATCCCATTCCTGAGCAATCGATGCCGACATGAGCGGCCGGGAGTTCAACGACGCGGAAACGTCCAGAATGATGTTCATGCCCGACCAGCCTGTGTTGTCCCTTCG
>CAIWRM010000193.1 GCA_903915075.1 uncultured Microbacteriaceae bacterium | reverse complement strand
TAGGCGGCCCCGGTGGTCACGTGTGCCGTGCGCGAGACGCGCGTCATCGACGCGGCCGCAACGCCTGAAGTTGAGATCACCTTCACCGCCGCATCGATGAGGAGTCGCTCCATGTTGTCGGATGTCGTGAGCGGATCAGTAATGGGGGGGAGATTCGCTGAGGTGAGCGGTGGCGGCGGGTTTTGGCATTCGTGGCCCAACGTCCAAATAACCGCTTCGCCAATCACCGCGCTAGAGACGTGCGGGTCGACCGGTTCGGTGAGAATTTCGCCCAGTCGCGACGCTGACACCCACGCCACCTTTTGAGCCACGTAGGGGGAGCCGTGCGTTCGTGCCTGCCACCAGGTGGCAGCTGAGGGATTGACCACTTCGGAGAGCTCCGGAATACGATGTGCCACGGCAATAACCTGAGCTAACACCGAAAGTTCAATCTTCTGCGCCGGCGGCTGGGCGGCATATCGCTCCTGCGGGTTCACGAGCCACTCAAGGAAGGCGGGGCCCTTGGCCAGCCAGACCTCGGCCAGCAAACCACCGACCTCACCGAAATATGCGTAAAAGGTGGGGCGCGAAGCACCCGCGAGTGTCGCTATTCGACTCACCGACAGCCGATCAATTCCGGTTTCGTGAATCGCCTCAATTGCCGCGTCAACAAAACGCGCAATGGTGCGCGCTTGACGCGCTTCGGCTGCTGAACTCACTCTTACAGTGTAAGGGCATGGCCGAATGGTGGTGGCTCGTCGCCCGCCGCAATCTCCCGTGCGCGGGCCATGGCCGCCTGCATCGCCTCGTCAAGGATCTCGGCAAAGTGGGCTTGTTGCAGCACCCCTATGGCGCGCTCAGTGGTTCCCTTAGGGCTTGTCACACGGCGACGAAGTTCCTCGGGCTCCTCGCCCGAAGCGAGCACTAACTCCGCCGCACCGCGGACGGTCTCGCGCACGAGAAGAGCTGCCTCGGCGTGCGAGAAGCCTAGCTCACGGGCGGCCTGCTCCCACTGTTCGATGAGATAGAAAACGTATGCCGGCCCCGAGCCAGAGATCGACGTGAGAGCGTTCAGGCGCTCCTCATCAACCACTACGACGCTGCCCACCGTGGCGAACACGCTCTCCACGAGATCGCGCTGTGCTGCGCTCACGTGGTCACCGACAGCGATTCCGGTTACCCCCCGGCGAATCTGTGCGGGTGTGTTGGGCATGGCGCGCATCACGGCACGCGCGTCTCCCGCGGCGCGTTGAAGCTGTTGCAATGTTTTGCCGGCGGCAACACTCACCACCACCGCGTCGTCATCGAGGTCAGCCGACACCTCTACCAACAACGCTTCGACGTCGGCAGGTTTTACGGCCACGATCACGACCGAGGCTCCACGCACCGCCTCTCGATTGGCATCCACATTCGTGCTCGTGACCCACGCGGAGACGCGAGGTTCGGTGTCGAAGTCGGCAGCAGCTTCGGGTCGACGATTGGTGATGCGAATCCCGGCGGCAACGTGCACGTGGGGCGCGAGCAACCCCTGGAGAATTGCTCGGCCCATGGAGCCCGCTCCCAGAATGGCGATGGCGGGCAGCTGCAGAGTTGATTCTTGGGTCACGTGCACATTCTAGGATTGTGGCTGAGCGCTTCGAGGGAGGCCGCCGGTGAATAGTTCTAAGGGAGTGGAGTGATGCGCAGGAGAGCTCTTGTTATTCAGCACGATCCCACAATCCACCTGGGAAACCTCGAGCAGGTATTGATCGATGCCGCCTACGACCTCACCGTTGTCGATGCACGTGACTACGCGTTCGATGAGCGACCGGAAGACGTTGACCTCGTGGTGGTGCTCGGCAACGATCACGGGGTCTACGAAAAGAATGACCATCCCTATATCGCGCGTGAGGAAGCTTGGCTCGCGGCACGGGCCGCTCACGAACGTCCCACCCTGGGTGTGTGCTTTGGCGCCCAGATTCTGGCAAGTGCTCTTGGCGCCGAGGTTTATCGCGGTGACGAGACTGTCGTCGGTTTCCGGGCCGTGACGCCCACGCCGGCCGGCCAGTCATCGCCCGTGCGATTCTTTTCGGACGTGCCGGTGATGCAATGGCACGGCGACACATTCACCCTTCCCGCGGGGGCAACGCACCTCGCCGGGTCGAGCGAATACGCCAACGAGGCATTCGCCGTTGACGACTGGGCCTTGGCTGTTCAATTCCATCCCGAGACCACGCCGGAAATGCACGAGAGATGGTTGTCGGATTCGCGCGAGTGGGTGGAAAGCGCCGGTTACGACATGGAGGCATTACGCCGCGAGCGCGAAGAACACAGCGATGCCATGCAGCAGGCCAGTCGAGCCATGCTTACGGAATGGTTGGCGAACCTCGAAAAAAAGCGGTGAGCAACTCCGCGCACTCCGCCGAACGAATTCCCGCGGAGACCTCAACGCGATGGGGGAGTCTACGGTCTCGCAGGAGGTCATAGACCGATCCCACGGCTCCCGCTTTTTCGTCCCACGCGCCAAAAACGAGCCGAGGCACGCGGGCGGCCAGAATCGTTCCCGCGCACATGGCACACGGTTCCAGCGTCACAACGAGCGTCACATCGTGGAGACGCCACGACCCGAGGTTTGCGGCGGCATCGCGCAGAGCGAGTACCTCGGCGTGTGCCGTGGGGTCACCCGTCTCTTCGCGGCGATTGCGGCCCCGCCCAATCACATTTCCGTGTTCGTCAATAACCACGGCACCCACGGGAACATCGTGCGTGTGCGCCGTCGCACGCGCCTCGGCGAGCGCGAGGTCCATCCACTCTTCTTCGGCTGGGGATTTTCTTGTCATGGGTACCTCCTCGTACGTCGAGCCTAGGCGCACCCCACTTATGCGTGATCTCTGACGGGACCCCCGACGAGTACTCTAAACTTGGCTCTGTGACGACCCGTGTTCGCTTTTCTGGCTCGGCCGCTTCGGTGGTCTGGATTCCTTCGTGCGCGTGTCGAATGTGTTGTTGCCTCTAGCCCACACATCTCCTATTCGCAGGTCCCCGACCGGGCCGAGTGACGAAAAAGGCATCACACATGACACACAACACAGACCAACCGCCCCCCACGGATTCTCCCGAGGGGCGCCAGCCTCGAGGCTTCGCCCTCTATGTGGGCATCGACGAGGCGAAAGCCGCGGCCAACGGAATCGATCTCGCCCATCTCGTTGAGGCGCTGAAGACGCTTGCCGGTGAACTCGCCCCCGACGCCGAGACGTACACGGCCGTTGCCCTGGCGCCCGAATCTGCGGGCGGGCGCGATGTTGACGTGGTGCGCCTCGCCCTTCAGGAGCCGGCTGCCGTGGCCAGAGCGCGTGGCGAGAAGGCAAAGAAGTCACCCGCCGTTGTGGTGGATTTCTCCCGCAAGCGCGTGCTCATTGACGGGGAACAGGCGCCGCTGACGTTCAAGGAGTTTGAGCTTCTGCAGTATCTCGTGATCAACAAGAATGAAACGGTCTCCCGCAACGACCTCATCTCGTCGCTGTGGGTGGCCGGCGAAGAAGACATCCCCAACGATCGAACAATCGATGTGCACGTTCGGCGCCTGCGTTCCAAACTCGATCGGTTCGAAGACATTGTGCGTACCGTTCGTGGCATTGGCTATCGCTTCGACGACCACGCCGAT
>CAIWRM010000192.1 GCA_903915075.1 uncultured Microbacteriaceae bacterium | reverse complement strand
GCGCTGACGAAACAAGAGGTCGTTCACGCAGTGCGCTGCCGTCGAGGCGAGCACGAGTGTGCGCAGGGGGCGCCCCACGATGTCCAGCGACACCGTCATGCCGTACTTTTCTTTGACCGGAGCGAGAGCGCTCTCAAAGACGCCGCGATCGGCGCTGGACTCCACCTGCAGTCGCATAAAGAAGCGGCCGGTGTCATCGCTCGAGAACTGCTGGCTCTCGGTGATGTTGCCCGAGGCGGCCACGATAGCGCCGGTTACCGCGTGCACGATTCCGGGCATATCGGGGCAGACGATAGTGACGACCCAGTGGTGGGAAATTGCGCTCATCTCTCAAGGTTACGGGGTTCGACCGGCATAGAATGTAAGGGTCGCAACTGGCGTTCGTGATGGAGTTCCATCGGGGAGCGACAACCTGCACGTCGAATCGGCCGTACGCCTGGGCCGAGAAGGCACGACCTTCGAAAATCCGCCCTTTACTCTCGGGCCTGAAGTACAGGAGTCCCCATGTCGTCATTCATGACCGATCCGCTCGAGGTCATAGACCCCGAGATTGCCGCCGTACTCACGAGTGAGCTGGGGCGTCAGCGCAACACTCTCGAGATGATTGCCAGCGAAAACTTTGTGCCGCGCGCCATTCTTGAGGTTCAAGGCTCGGTGCTCACCAACAAATACGCCGAAGGCTACCCGGGTAAGCGCTACTACGGCGGATGCGAGTTTGTCGACATTGCCGAGAGCCTCGCCATCGAACGCGCCAAGAGCCTCTTTGGCGCGGCCTACGCGAACGTGCAACCGCACGCCGGATCTACGGCCAACGCGGCCGCCCTGCAGGCCATCGCGCAACCCGGCGACACCATCTTGGGCCTGGAATTGGCTCACGGCGGCCACCTCACCCACGGTATGAAGCTCAACTTTTCGGGCAAGGTCTACAAGGGAGCGACGTATGGCGTTGACCCCGACACGTTTCTGATCGACATGAACGTGGTGCGCGACAAGGCTCGCGAACACAGGCCCGCTGTTCTGATTGCCGGCTGGTCGGCCTACCCGCGCGAAATGGACTTTGCCGCGTTCCGCGAGATTGCCGATGAGGTGGGCGCCAAGCTGTGGGTAGACATGGCTCACTTCGCCGGGCTCGTGGCGGCCGGTATCCACGCCAATCCGGTGCCGTATGCGGATGTCGTTACGACCACCGTGCACAAGACACTGACCGGACCACGCTCCGGCCTCATCCTGAGCCGCGACGAAGAGCTGGGCAAGAAGCTCAACTCGGCCGTTTTCCCGGGCCAGCAGGGTGGCCCCCTGATGCACGTGATTGCGGCCAAAGCCGTGGCGTTCAAGTTGGCGGCCACCCCGGAGTTCAAGGAGCGCCAGGAACGCACCGTTCGCGGAGCCAGGATTCTGGCCGCTCGCCTCACCGCCGATGACGCCCGCGCCGCCGGCACCGACGTCCTCACGGGCGGCACAGACGTTCACCTCGTGCTGGCCGATCTGCGCAATTCTGTACTCGACGGCCAGCAGGCCGAAAACGCCCTGCACGATGTGAACATCACGGTGAACCGCAACTCGGTGCCCAATGACCCGCGACCACCCATGGTGACGTCCGGTGTGCGTATCGGAACTCCGGCTCTGGCAACACGAGGGTTCGGCGATGTCGAGTTCACCGAGGTGGCCGACATCATCGCCCACGCCCTGATGCCCGGTGCCGATCTGCCAGGTCTGCGGGCTCGCGTCAAAAACCTCACCGATGCGTTCCCGCTCTACGAGGGCCTCGAAAAGTGGTAGCTGCCGTCCTCGACGGTGTGGCGGCAGCAGCTGCGGTCAAGGCGGAGTTGGCCGTTCGCGTGGCGACGCTCGCCGCGCGGGGCATCACTCCCGGACTCGGCACCCTCTTGGTCGGCGACGATCCCGGATCGCTGTCGTATGTTGCGGGCAAGCACCGCGATTGTGACGAGGTGGGTATGTCGTCGATCCGCATTGATCTGCCCGCCACGGCGAGTTCTGCCGATGTTCGTTCTGCGATTGCCGATTTGAACGCGGCGGCCGAGGTGACCGGCTACATCGTGCAGTTGCCGTTGCCCGCAGGGCACGACGAGCGCTCCATGCTCGAGTTGATCGACCCCGACAAAGATGCCGACGGTCTCCACCCCGTGAACCTCGGTCGGCTCGTGATGAACGTGGACGGCCCCATGGATTCACCGCTGCCGTGTACCCCGGCGGGCATCGTGGAGCTCCTCGAACGCAACGGCGTGGCCATCGCGGGCCAACACGTGACTATCGTGGGCCGCGGTCTCACCGTGGGCCGCCCGCTGGGTTTGCTCCTCACGCGCAAGGGCCTCGACGCAACGGTCACTCTCACTCACTCACGAACACCGGATGTGGCCCACGAGGTTCGGCG
>CAIWRM010000191.1 GCA_903915075.1 uncultured Microbacteriaceae bacterium | reverse complement strand
TGCCGTAAAGGTAGTTGACGGTGCCATCAATCGGATCCACCACCCAGGTGAGACCCGAGGTGCCGGACGTCGTGGCGCCCTCCTCACCGAAGATGGCATCGTGGGGACGAAGCGCGGCGATGCGCTCGCGAATCAAACGCTCGGTAGCCTGATCCGCCTTTGTCACGATGTCTACCGAACTGGATTTCTGCCCGGCGATGTCTACGCCAGACAGACGCATGGTGCGGGCGAACTCGCCGGCCTCACGCGCGATGTCCGACGCGATGTCGCGCAGCTCGTCCGGCAAGCCAGCGGGTGCCGTTTCCATGACTACATTCTGGCGTGCCAGCGAGCGTGCTACCTACATCGCTGTGTTGTGCGAGCCCTGGTGCATGATTCGTGCGGCCTCGGCCGCCAGATCCCGACCCGATTCGTAGGGCGAGCGCCAGATCGCGAGCGCGTCGGAAACAAACGACGGCAGGATGGAACGACTGAAGGCTTCCACCCCAATCGGACCCTCGTAGCCGGCGGCAAGTACGTGGCGCACGACGGCAGCGTTGTCCACGATTCCCGTGCTGAGCATTCCACGGCCGGACTGTCCCAGTTCGAGATATCCGAGCTTCGGCAAGGCGAGGTCGATCGCAGCCAGCATGTCGGCCTCTTCAATGGCCATGTGGAAAGTATCCAAATGAATCCGCAGGTGCTCGGATCCGCTCTGCGCAACGAAATCCATCGCCTGGGCGGCCGTGTTCACGACCGACGTTTCGTAGCGGTTCAGGACCTCGAACGTCATGGTCACACCGCGCGAACGGGCGTAGTCGGCGGCGGCGCCCACCTCACGAGCAGCCCGCGCAAAGTACTCGGGTGGTGTGGGAGCCATCGGGTGACCGAAGACCCCGTAGCAAACGCCGTTGAGCTGAGGAGAACCGAGTTCAACGGCAAAGTCAACGAGAGCACGCAAGCCCGCCAAACCGGCAGCCCGTTCCGCCTCATCGGCAGACCCCACCTGGGACTCGGGAGCCATTCCACCACACATGGTGATGGGCAACAGAGAGCGTTCCTCACACAGCCCACGAATCCAGGCGGCGTCGGTGGTGGAGGGATCGAGCGGCGGAAGGCCGACGTAGGTGTATCCCAGCTCGACAAGCGAGTCGAGCATGCCCGGGAGTTCCTCGTGCGAGGGGCCGTCGAGAACGACGTTCACCAGGCACGACATGGGCGGGGTGCGCACGGTTAACCCTTCGCTGCGATAACGCGCTGTGTGGCTGCCACCGTTGCGCTCAGTCCGTAACCGTGCTTGTCGCGCAGTTCCTCGTCACTGCCGAAGCCAGCGAAGACCTGCGGGATGCCCAAACGCTTGAAGGCCGTGAGGTTGATGCCGCGGTCAACAACCACGTCGGCGATGCGCGAGGCGAGACCGCCGTAGGCCAGGTGGTCCTCGACAACAACGAAGCGTCCGCCGGTTTCCTTGGCGCACTTTTCGATGAGATCCGCATCGATGGGCTTGAGAGTGAACATATCGACAACGCGAACCGAGTGGCCGTCCTTCTCCAGGGCGTCTGCCGCCTCGAGAGCTTGGGCAACGGTAGTGCCGTGAGCGAAGAGGGTGACGTCCGAGCCCTCGCGCGCCACAATGCCCTTGCCAATCTTGATATCGTGCGTGCCCGGTTCGTAGATGGCTTGGTCGCTCTTACCCACACCGAGACGAATGTAGATCGGTCCGGTCATCTTCATGGATTGGCGCAGGATATCGCCGACCATGAGCGGGTCGCCGATCGACGTCACGGTCATGTTGGTCAGGCTGCACATCAGGGAGAGGTCTTCCACCGCGTAGTGGGTGGATCCACCGTTACCGACCAGACCGCCGTGGGTACCGATGATCTTGACCGGCAGGTTCGGGTAACAGACGTCGGAGCGAATCTGCTCCACCGTGCGCATGCTCAAGAACGGAAGCATTCCCGAAACAACCGGGATGTTGCCCTCGTAAGCTAGGCCGGCGGCAACACCCACGGCGGCTTGCTCAGCGAGCCCCACGTCGATGAACCGGTCGGGAAACTTCTCGCGGAACTCGACGAGGGTCATGCCGATGTCGGGCGTGACCGTCCACAGGTTGGGGTACTCATCGCCGAGGTCAGCGAGTGTCTGGCCGATGATGGTGCGCGCAGAGAACCACTCGCCGAAGGTAAAGGTAACGGGCATTAGTTCGATCCCTTCGATGCACGTGTGGACTCGAGTGAGGCCATGGCCTTGGCGAGGTCTTCCTGACCAAGCGAACCGGCGTGCCACGCCAGGTTGCGCTCCATGAAGTCGACGCCCTTGCCCTTGATGGTCTCGCAGATAAGAACAGTGGGTCGGTCGCTCGATGCCGGCGGAAGGTTATCCAGGGCGTTCACCAGACTCGACATGTCGTGACCGTCGACCATGACGACGTTCCAGCCGAAAGCCGCCCACTTGTCGGGATACGGCTCGAGGGCAACGCGCTCCTCGGCGTGACTGGTCATGAGCTGACGGTTGCGGTCGATAATGGCGACGACGTTTCCGAGCTCGCTGCTGCGTGCCGCCATCGCGCCCTCCCAGACCGAACCCTCGCCCGTTTCACCGTCACCCATGAGCACAAAGACGCGGTGTGACTCGTTGCGCTGCCGTGCGCTCTTGGCCATTCCCACGCCAATGGGCAGGCCGTGGCCGAGCGAGCCGGTCGACGCCTCCACACCGGGAAGCTGCACCTTGCAGGGGTGCATGCCGAAGGCGCTGTCGAGCTGCCCGTAGGTGTTGACGATGTCGTCGAACTCGAAGAAACCGCGCATGGCCATGGCGATGTACATGCACACGGCTGCGTGGCCCTTACTCAAAATGAATCGATCACGCTTAGGGTTCACGATGTTGGTGGGGTCCACATCCATGCCGTAGTGATACAGCGCAACCAAGATGTCGGCGACTGAAAGGTCACCGCCGATGTGGACGGCGCCCTCGTAGGTACC
This sequence comes from uncultured Microbacteriaceae bacterium, assembly GCA_903915075.1. Lineage (GTDB taxonomy): Bacteria > Actinomycetota > Actinomycetes > Actinomycetales > Microbacteriaceae > UBA963. The sequence goes on along the minus strand of CAIWRM010000191.1, from coordinate 25,457 downwards.
GCACAGGTAAAGAAGCTTGGAACGGAGTTCGAAGGCCAGGTCTTCGAGCTCGGCAACGCTGTGGCGCTGCTCGGCGTTCGCAGTATTTGTCGGTCCCATCAGACGCATCCTCCTTGATTACTACTTCCCGATGACCCAACGGTATCACTAGGCTGTTTATAAGTAAACACGTTTTCGAAACGAACATATTTCGGCTCGACAGACACCATCGGCTTCCGCACGTGAGAGGCTCTGGAGGGAAGGGAGGGCTCGTGGCTCACGACAGCGACGACTCCGCCGGGAACCAGTTGCCCCCGGTGCGCGAAGCCCTCAAACAGGTCATCGACAGCGAGGCCTTTGTTCCGCGTTTGCTCGCCCTCTTGTCGAACGCGCTCGTATGGCGCGAATCAATGCTGCTTCGCGGCGAGTTCGGGCTCGGCACCAACGACTGGCGGGTGCTCTCGGCGCTGGCGGTTCGCCCGGGCATTACGGCCACAGACGTCTCCGAGTTTCTGGTGATGAACAAGGCCGTGGTGTCGAAGGCCGTGAACGTGCTCATCTCGAGAAACCTGATTACCTCGACCGACGGCCCCCGTGGATCCCGCAACCTCTTCCTCACTCCGCCTGGCGTGGAGATGCACAACAAGATGCTGCCCGTCTCACTGGCCGGCGAGGACATCCTGCTGTCTCGCCTCAGTGAAGCCGATGTGGCCAAGTTGAGAGACATTCTCGCCAAACTTGTCGCCAATATCTCGTCACTCACGGCGGAACCAGAGGAAACGAACTAGGTCTTCCGGATCGCCAGATGCGTGAAACGCGGACTCGATCTACGTGGTGACAATCTCGACGATTGCCGGACCTGCCATGACATCCGCATGCTCGTTTAATCCCGTCTCCGATGTCACAATCCGAGAAACGCAACACGAGATTTTGTAGTTAGCGTTCTTCTCATGCTCGCTATAAAAAACATCGCGATGATCTATCCGGCCCGTCAATGACGTGACGCGAACCTCACAGAGACCACACTCACCCTTACGGCAGTCAGAGAGCATGTCAACTCCTGCCGATTCCAGGGCCTCAAGCATCGAATGCTGCTGGCCGACCACAACCTCGACGCCCTTCGCGGGTATGCGGACAATGAATTCTTCTGGATCGAACCAGCCGCTGACCCCAAACGTCTCGTAGCGGAGATTGGTGTACTCCATGTTGCTGTCGACCCACTCGCGTCGGATGGCATCCATGAGCCGGATAGGACCGCACATGTACAGCTCCGTGTCGCCCGTCAGTCGCGCCACGAGTTCGGGAATGTCAATAAACGAATTCTCGTCATCGCAGAACAACTGCAAACGTTCGCCGTGTAACTTCTCCAAGCCGACCCGAAAAGCCATCGCCTCCTTGCTGCGAGCGGCGTACATGAGCGTGTAGTCGGCCCCGATTCGCTTGAGCACATCGGCCATCGCGACGAGGGCCGTAATTCCAATGCCGCCGGCGACCAAAACGTACTTGTCGGCTCCGACACGCAGAGGAAAGTTCAACAGTGGTTGGGTGATGTCGAGCTGGTCGCCCACGGAGAGTTTGTGCATTGCAATGGAGCCGCCCCGAGAGTTTGGCACGAGAAAAACGCCCAAGGTCAGGTCGCGTCTATCTGCACTCTGTTCCACAATCGAATAAGACCGACGGACCAATTCATCATCGACCGTGATCATCACATCGACGTGCGAACCGGGGTCGGCCGTCGCAGTGCTCGACTGCCGAATCACGATGCGCTTGATGTCGTGAGCGATGTCGACAATCTCGATGATTTCACCCCGTTGCCAGACCTCGACATTGGTTGCTGCCATGTCTATTCGCCCCATGCTTCTTCGGCACGGGTGTCAAGGCGACCCTCCGCTATTAGCATGCGTTCGAGCAAGCGTCGAACCCACATCCCTCCGGTATCGATATTGATGTTGTAAAACTCATAATCAGGGTTGGCATCAATCGCTGCCTGTTGGGCCTTGAGCATGACCTCGTCTTCGCGGAACACACCGGTGACTCCGTTGCGCAATTGCGTGGTGATCAACTGACTATCGAGACGGTAATTCCGCTGAATCGACCAAAAATAGTGACTCGTGCGCTGAGTTTCTGGCGTCAATGTGTTCATCACATAGGCGTTGACGCCCTGGCTTCGATCCCCTTCGGGTGCTCCGGAGCCCGCCTTCGCTACGCCCACGTCGATACACACGGTCGACGGCGCTTCAAAATGAATAATCTGCCAACGGTCGACCTTCCCTTCATATCCGGGGAAGACATCCTGAATGTTCTTCTTCCAGAACGGCGGGGGGTAGATGTCTTTCATCCAACGCGTGACCGTGACCGTGTTCTCGCTGTGCGTTGTGGTGAAGTCCGACTCGCTGAGCTCCGCTTGCCCGATGCTTGAACCGTGCACAAACTCCTCGTGCGTGAGGTCCATGAGGTTGTCAACCACGAGTTGGTAATTGCACTCAGCGTGGATTGTCTGCCCGTCACCCGTCCACGCGGGGTCGTCCATCTGGTGCATGTCGGGGATCGTGCTCGGGTCTGCAAGCGTGGCATCCCCCAGCCAGACCCAAATAAATCGATAGCGCGCCACGGCCGGGAACGAAGGAACCGTCGCACTGGGATTAATCGTTTCCTGGGCAGGCATCGAGACACATCGACCGGCGGAGTTGTAAACAATGCCGTGATACGGGCATTGAATGCCGTCCTGGCCCACCAACTTTCCGAGGGAAAGCGGTGCAAGCCGATGCCAACAGGCGTCGGCAAGCGCTACGGGCTTACCGTCTTCCGTGCGATACAGGACGAGTGGTCGCTCGGCAATCACTCGGGCCAAGGGATTGCGGGTTACTTCAAAATCCCACGCGGCCACGTACCAGGCGTTGAGTGGATGGTTGGTGATTTTCGTTGTGGTTGTACTTCCCAGGTTTTTCGCTGTCACGGAAACTCCTTCGTTAATCGCTGTCTGGCGCAAGCGAGAACTGTTTACCTCCCGGCACTGATTCGACGAGCCGGCGCGTGTATTCGCTCTGCGGGTTCGCAAACACTTCAGAAACCGTGCCTGACTCAACAACCTCCCCGTGCAGCAGAACGACCACGTGATCACAGATTTGGTTCACGACTGCAAGGTTGTGGGAGATGAACATGACAGTCAGATTGAGTCGTTCCTTAAGTTGGCCAAGCAGCGTCAGAATTTCGGCCTGCGTCGAGACATCGAGAGCCGAGGTGATCTCGTCAGCGATGATGACTTCTGGTTGCGAAATCAGTGCCCGTGCGATGGCAATGCGCTGACGTTGTCCCCCAGAAAACTCGAAGGGAAATTTGGCAGCCGCGTTCGGATCGATGGCTACAGCCGCCAGTGCCGCCTCAATTTCAGGCTTGTGTCGAGAAACCCTCGCGCGGACAGGGTCAATGGCCTCCGCCAACGTTTGACCGATGGTCCGATGAGGATCCAGCGACGAGTAAGGGTCCTGAGGGATCAATTGAATGCGCCGGCGAACTGCTGCTCGCTCTCTTCCGGAAGTGGTCACGAGGTTGATGCCATCGAAAACAATCTCTCCGCCGTCGGGACGGTGAAGGCCCACAATGGTCTTCGCGATGGTCGATTTCCCCGAGCCGGACTCGCCCACAATCCCCAACGTCGTTCCACGGCCGACGGCTAAGTCGACCCCCCGTAAGACTCGCGCAGCCTGCAGACCATGTCCAAGCGTGACCGATAGGTCTGTCACGGCGAGAACTGGCACGTGATCACTCGTCATGAAGCACCCCCACTCTTTTGTGACGGACGGGCGACAGCCACGTCAAATTTTGGCGTGGCAGCAAGCAGTTCTCGCGTATACGGATGGGAAACCTTCCCCGTCGCCAGTTGTTCGCCGGTGAGGCGCTCGACGATCTCGCCGCGTTTCATCACCAGAACCCGATCACACAGGGCCTGAACGACACCGATGTCATGAGAAATGAAAAGGATAGCCGCACCCTTTTCCCGATTGATCCTCTTGAACTGGCGCAGCACTTCTGCTTGGACCGTCACGTCGAGGGCGGTGGTTGGTTCGTCCGCGATGATGAGTCGAGGGTCGGTGACAAGTGACGAGGCAATAATCGCGCGTTGCAGCATTCCACCCGATAGTTGAAAAGGTCTTTGCTGCATAACGAGTTCTGGGTTGACGAATCGCATGTCGCGAAGACCCTCGACGAGAACATCTCGTGCTTTCGGTCGCGAGAACCCGAGGTGTACGCGGGCGACTTCGGTTACCTGAGTGCCGATTCGCAAAGCCGGGTTAAACGTTGTGCCCGGATCCTGATAGACGAGTCCTATTTCGCGAGCCAGGCGCCCTCGATTTCTCGTCGACAGCACGTTGAGGTCTCCGATGCGCATCAGGCTCGCATCGACCGTCACGCTATCCGGGTTGAGCTGCGCGAGTGCCATTGCTGTCATGGACTTGCCCGAGCCAGATTCACCTACGAGACCAACGATTTCACCGGGAACAATATCGAAGGAAACCTCCTTGACCAAGACTGCGCCATTCGTCGCAGTTATGGTCAAATCCTTTACCTCAACGAGGGCCTGAGAGTTCCCTGCCGTGCTGGACACTTTTCGTTTCGTCCCGCGAGACGCGGCGGGCTGATTGCCCCAGGGGTCGAAGCGCTGAGCGAGACCATCTCCTGTCAGCATTGCTGCGACTCCGGCAAAGATCAGCATTACCGAGGGAGCAAGTACCTGGAGCGGCTGAGAGTAGATGGCCGGCAATCCTTCGTTGAGAAGACGGCCCCAGTCGTAGTCGGGGCTTTGAACGCCCAGCCCAACGAAGGAGAGGCTCGAGATTTCCAAAAGTGACAACGCAAAACTCGACGCGATGAGCACGAGCAACGGGCCACCAATGTTTGGCAGCAGGTGACGCGTAAAGAGCTGCCACGGCGGAACGCCGAGCAATTTTGAGGTGTTCATGAAGTCGCGCCCCACAATGGGCGCGACCATGTTCGCCGTGATGCGCGCAAAGCTCGGAATTCCCGCGACACCAATCGCAATGACCGCAGATGACGCGGCGGGACCCAGGATTGCCGCGATAACCAGGGCCAGAATAAGAGCGGGAAAAGCCACCGTGGAGTCGATGATTCTCAGCACGGTTTCTCGAAGCCTCCGCGGTCCGACCCAGACCAAACCTCCGATGAGGACGCCGACGACGACCGACAGGGCTGTTGCACCGAGAGACATCAGGATAGTGAGTCGTGTTGCCACGAGAGACCGGGCAATGATGTCGCGACCTAGGTCGTCTGTGCCGAACCAGTGAGCTGAAGACGGGTCAGCGTGGGACTCGGGCGAAAGTGTGTTTGCAGCACCCGACAGAAAAATCGGAGCCACAATCGCGATGACGACGAGGACGCCAAACATGGCCAGTCCCCAGATCAGCGAGGACGGCAACGTTCGCTTGCGATTCTTAGTCATGGTTCGACGCCCCCAATGTACGAGGGTCGATAAGGCCCAAGACGATGTCGATGAGCAGGTTGATGAAGATGGCGATCACGCCAATCGTCAAGATGATTCCTCGGATGACGGGGAAGTCACGGTAGATAATTGCCTGAATCACTTCAAGTCCGAGCCCCGGGAGGCTGAAGACGGTCTCAATGATGATTGCGCCGCCCAAGAGCCCGGAAAGAATGAGGCCAGTCAGGGTGAGTGTTGATGCCATCAAGTTCGGCAGGGCGTGCCGCATATACAAGCGAGCTCGACTAATCCGTCGGCCGCGGGCAGTTCTCATGTAGTCCTGCTGCAGTACCCCAAAGGTTTCCTGCCGAACCACTCGCGCCACCGCAAACGTGGGGCCGAGTGCGAGGGCGGCAATGGGCAAAACGAAAGTCGCCGGTCCGCCGGCACCACCCGGGGGGAGGACTTTGAGCCAAATGGCAAAAACCAGCACGAGAAGTGTCGCCGCGACATAGGCCGGGAACGAGGCGAGGAAACCGGCGACGGCGCCAAAGACAGTTCCCACAATGGGTCTCCGTCCCCCGCGCGTCACAACACCAATGGCCATTCCCAAAGGGATGGCCACAATGAGGACGACGGCGATTGAGCCGAACGCAATAGTCGCCGTGTAAGGCAATTTAGTGAAGATTGTCGTGAGCACCGGCGTGCTGTATCGAAAGCTGGTTCCCAAATCAAGAGAGCCGAGGCCCTGGAGGTAGATTCCAAATTGCTCCCAGAGGGGCACGTCCAAATGCAGTTTTTCTCGCATGATCGCAATTGACTCGGCTGTGGCGCCGGGGCCAAGAATGGCAATCGCCGGGTCGCCGGGAATCAAGGGAACAATGAGGAACGTGAGCAGAATGAGGAGGGCCAGCGACAGCACGAGCCCCCCGAGTCGCCGCAGGGCAAACGCGCCCCACGGGCTTTTCAGGAGAGCGCGTACACCGCTCACGGGGGCGGGGACTGCTTGCCTCGCCCGCAGGGTTTCGGTCATGCGCCTGCTTCCTGGCCAAGCCCGATCGGGGCGTGCTTGAGGTCCCAGCGAAACGCCGGTTCCATCTCTGCGCCGAGCCTAATGAGTGTCGCCTCATCAAACGCACCACCAACGAGTTGCGCTCCAATGGGCATGCCGTTTTTCCCGACGTGAACAGGAAGCGATATCGCCGGCAGACCTGCGATATTCACAAAACTCGTAAACGAAATGGTTTGCGTTTCAATGAGTCGTGGACCCCCCGGATTTGTATTTGCTTCATCGTAAACGACACCAACTCGAGAAGTGGGTGTCGCTGTGGTGGGGGTCAGGAGTACGTCAAAATCGCGACCCCATTGGGCCACGACCTCGCGCGTTTCCCACTGAAGTTGATTGGCGATTGCCACGTATTCTCCGGCATGGAAGGTGAGGGCGCGGTCGAATCGATATTTGACATACGGATCGAGAAGGTGGGCGTTCGCGTGGTCAAACGGGGTTCCCCATACGGATGCGCTGATGACCAAATCGGCGAATCCGATAAGAGCCTGAGGGCTAAACAGGAAGGGCGACACGGGCTCGACGTGGTGACCCGCATGCTCAAGGGCAGCGGCGAGGATTTCTGCGGCCTCAACGCATTCGGGGTCAACGTCAACGCCTGTCGGCGGGTCCAACAACAGTCCGATGCGAAGTCGCGGGCCCTGACCCGAAAGTTCTTCCACGTAGGGGCGAACTGGAGCGGGTGCCGAGTACCAGGCGAGCGGATCAAATTGAGCGAGGACATCAAGAATTGCCGCTGCGTCACCAATGGTGCGCGTAATCGCGCCTTCCGTCGTCGATTGTTCCCAACCGCGAACGTCATTGGGAACTCGCCCTCGACTGGGTTTCAGCCCGACCAGTCCCGTGGCCGAAGACGGTACTCGGATCGAACCTCCGCCGTCAGAGGCGTGAGCGAGGGGTGCCAGCGCTGCCGCCACGGCGGCACTGGCGCCACCCGACGAGCCACCCGAGGTGAAGTCCAGATTCCAGGGGTTGCGCGTCTTGCCCCAGCGCTGGTTCTCCGAGACCGTGAGGGGACCGAACTCAGGGCTATTGGTTCGACCAAAGAGCACAAATCCCGCATTCTCAATGATGTCGACAGTGACCTCGTTGGCCTCGGCCGGTTCCAACCCCACAGTGAGTGAACTCATTGTCGCGGGTTGGCCCTTGACGGGCGTCAAATCTTTGATGGGCATGGGAACGCCTTCGAAGGGGCGAACGCCCTTGCCCGCGGCGATACGTGCGTCAGAGTCCGCAGCTCGCCGCAACACGTCTTCGCGATCCATCCACACGATGGCGTTCACGGAAGGATTCAGCGCGTCGATCCGATCGAGGTAAAACTCCGCCGTCTCGACGGCCGAAATCTGTCGTGACCTAATGAGCTGCGCCAACTCCGTTGCGGAAATGTATGGATCAAACATGATGGGCTCCCTCGTAGCAAAAAGAATGTGGTGGCCGACCTTTCGGTCGGCCACCACGTGTGCAACTAACCGACGATTCGGAAGATCGGGTCGTCGAGTGCTCCACCCAACATCTGGACGGTGAAGCCCGGACGTTGAACATAAATGAACGCGTCATTGATGAGGGGGAGGGTGTCAGAGTTGGAAATGAGAGCATCCGCGGACGCGTTCAGCGCCGTGCAGCGCTCCTCGTCTGACGCTGCAACGAGGGACGCACCGAAGGCTTCCGACGCAACCGCGTTGTTGACCGCGCCGAAGTTTCCGCCGCCCTCAGCAGGGGTGGGTCCCACGAAGTTCATCAGCGGGCTGGTGAGCGATCCGAGGAAGTCCAGGTCAGCAAACATCGTCAAGTCCCATGCCTCGGGCTGGCCATAAACCTTGCCAATCCACGAGCCGACATCGGTGTTCTCAATGTCGACAGTGGCACCCGCTGCGCGAAGAGCCTCAGCAATGTACTCGTTACCCGCTCCGGCAGGACCGGCAATGTTGGGAGCAACAAAGCGAATTGTGACACCGGTCAGCGCCTTCGTGGCAGCCGCAACATCCTGCTTGGGGATAAGCGGGTTGTCACTCGGTGCACAAGGCACTGTCTGTGCCACAAGAGTGGTCAGGAGTTCGCCCGTACCCGCCGAAGTAACAGTCTCGAAGTTGGCGCGGTCGATGGCCTGAATCACGCCAAGTCGCTTGGCTGGGTCGGTAAAGGGGCTGCCTTCACGCTGATTGAAAATGAGGAAGAAGTCAGAGAAGCGGTTCACGGAAACGTCGTAGCCTTCCATGCCATCGAAACGTTCGATGGATTGGGCTTGGATCTTTCCGATGTCCAACTGGCCACCAATGACCAGGTTCGCCGTCGCGGTTGAGTCTGGCGAGACAACGTACTCCAGCGTCTTGGCGGGGCTTCCCGCAATCGACGTGGTCCACTTGGGCCACGCGTTGTAGTCGCTGCGCAAGGTGTAGGTGTACTTCACACCCGCTTCGAACGCTTCCAACACGTAAGGTCCGGACTCACTGCCCTTGACGGTGCCCGCAGCCAGACCCTCCGGGTCTGCCAAACCAGCGGGGCAGATGATTCCCGTGGTCGCCACACTCAGGCCATCGACCATGCTGGTCCATGGCGTGGGAACGTCAATGGTGACGGTGCCCGCGGCGTCGTCAGCGGTGATGGTGGGCGTGTTTCCGCCACCAAAGGCTTGGATTTTCGACAGCGCTGCGTTTTCGGGGCGCGCGAGGTAGTCAAGCGAGTTCTTGACGATGGTCGGCGTAATCTTCGTTCCGTCCGAGCACGTGGCATCGGTGCGAATAGTAAAGACAGCCTGAGTGGGCGTTGATGTCCACTCAGTTGCCAATCCGCCTACGAGACCGGAATCGTCCTTGCGAACGAGGGTGTCATACGACGTCCGCGCGAGAAGGAAGTCCGGCAACGACAGTGTCGTCGTGGGATCGAAGCTCGACGGAATATCAATCGTCGTGCGAATGGTGTCGGTTGATGCGGTGCTCGTTCCCGCACACCCCGACAGGAGGAGTGCGGTACTCGCTGCCGCGGCCGTGAGGCCGACGAGCAGTGTGGATCTTTTCATGGTGTTCCTTTCGTGGTGATTGCTTGGTCGGTAGCTATTGCAGAACTTCGTAAACGTCAATAACGGTCTTGCTTGGGAGTGATTGGGCTCGACCAACGAACACCGACCTCGTCAACCACTGAAGGCGCGGGGACGTTGTTCGGAATCGCGGCGTTGTCAGGAAGTAACCCATGTCCACTTGTGAATTGTCCGAGTCCGTGAGGTGACGGAGCACGCCGACATTAACCACATCGACTACCTCCCCCTCAGCGGTGCGGAAGAGATACCGCGCCTCGACGTTGTAGGCCTCGTCAGATCGGGTCACGCACCAGTCGCCGCCGCCGGGGATGATGTCACCAGAAATCTCGCCTTCGACGCTGCCACCGGTAATCGGGATGAAGTCGAGTTGTTCGCCCGAACGGTCCTCAAGCGGAATGAAATCGGAGGCGTCTGGAACAAGCGCGGTAATCGTGAAAACGAACCTCAGCGCAGGCGGGGTAGCTCCTATCACGGCAAGTGGACCCCTCAGTTAAATGAGCGTCACCATTGACGCTTCTAGGAGCGAGCATAAGGATAGTGAATGCAATAGTCAACAGCGTTAACTAAACTGTTTCAAAACCTCGGTGCCCGTGGGTCACCGAGATTTATTAGGCTGGAAAGAGAATGACAGTCACACTCGGCGCGAAGGCAGGAATGGTGGCAGAGCCCCAGTCTCGGAGAAAGCGCGGTTCGCTCTCAACCGGCGAAATCGTGATGGCTTCGATGAGAGTTCTCGACACCGAAGGTCCCGCGGCGCTGACGTTCAATCGACTCGGAAAAGAACTGCGGTCGTCCCCCACGGCCGTCTACCGTCATTATTCAAGCCGCCAAGAAATCCTCCTTGCTGTGGCGGAGCACCTAGATTTTCTCTCACTGGAGAATTATTCGCCCAGTGACGACTGGCGGAACGACCTCACTCAGCTTGCCTGGCGAGCGTGGGACGTTGCCACCCTGCATCCCGCGGCAGCAAGCGTCGCCATGGGACTCATCACCAACGGTGTTAACGAGCTCAGTGCGGTCGAAGCCGTTCTTCGGGCAATTAGTACTGCGGGACTTCGCGGAAGACAAGCCGTCATTCACTATCAGGTCTACGCAAACCTCGTTTTGGGGGCGGCTATGGCGCAAGGCCGGCGGTTATCCGACATGCAATTCGCCGAAACGAATGACGTCTACCAGGTCTACTCTCCCGGGGATCCGGGTAAGTGGCCGTATGCCGACGAACTCAAGGACGACTTGCGAGTTGTCGACTATGTCGAGGTATTTCGCCGACAGGTTGAAATGTACCTCGATGCGCTGGGCCTTGCCGTCGATCGCCAGGCGGCAACCGAAGAGTCTCAGCGCACCAGTTAGCTCCCGTTGATCAGCGACCTCTGATTGTTCCCGCTAGGCCTGGAAGGCCAGCGTGCCGTCGATGTAGGTCTCGTTGACGGTGATCTTGTCCCAACCGTCGGCAGCCGAGCTCCAGGGGTCCGCCGACACCACGGCGTAGTCGGCGCGCTTGCCCACCTCGAGCGAGCCGCGATCGTCGGCGTGGATCTGCCACGCGGCGCCGGTCGTGATGGCCGTAAGCGCCTGTTCGGGCGTGGCACACTCGGCGGCGTTGAGCACGGAGCCGTCGACCTGCAGTTGGCGCAGAACGGCCGTGCGTGCGCTCAGGAGCGGGTGCACCTTGCTCACGTTGTAGTCGGAGTGCAGGCTCGGGCGCAATCCGGCAGCGTAGGCCGAGGCCACGCGGTCGAGGCGGTTGGTGCGCTCCGGGCCGAGGATGGTGTCGCGGAAGGCGGCACCCCAGTAGAAGACGTGATTCATCAAGAAGCTCGGGCTGATGTTGGCCTTCGCCATGCGTGCGAGTTGGTCATCCGTGGTGAAGGAGACGTGCTCAAAGCGGTGGCGCAGATCGTTGGTGCCGTATCCGGGCAGCAGCTCTTCCATGGCGGTGAGGGCAAACTCCACGGCGGCGTCACCGTTGGTGTGCACCATGATTTGCCAGCCGTCGCGCAGACCGGGGGTGATAGCCCCGCGGAGGCTTTCGGGGGTCCAGTTGGCGTGACCGCCGTTGTCTTCGCCCAGGTATGGCTGGAAGAAGTAGCCGGAACGACCCTGGTTCGAGCCGTCGGTGACGACCTTCCAGGCGTCGGCCCGCACCATCTCGTCACCGGAGAAGGGAGTGACACCCGCTTCTTTCCAGGTTGCCGCAACCTCGTCGGGGGTCTTGCCCGCCATGATTGCGAACTGAGCTGTGGACATGCGCACAGGCAAGCGCTGGGCGCCGTTCATCTGGTGCAGCATGGCCAGTTCTGAGATGCCCGCGAGCGTTCCCGTGGCCGCTTCGCGCAGCGAGGTGACGCCCTGGCGCGCGCACTCGTTGAGAATCGTGGTGATGCCGGAGGCGAGGTCGGCCTGTGTGGGCTTGGGAAGTTTGCCGGCAAAAACCATAAGGGCCGGGGCCTCAGCGATGACGCCGTTGAGCTTTCCGTCGGCGCGACCAAACGAGCCGCCGACCGGGTCCATCGTCTGGTCCGTGACGCCGGCCTCAGCCATGGCCGGGCTGTTCACGTAGAGGTAGTGCATCGACGCGTTCATGACCATCACCGGATTGTTCGGCGACACCTGATCGAGAATGGTGCGCGTGAGGTCGGGTTCGCCCGGGTAGAGGCTGGGGTCAAAAAGTTTGCCGAGTACCCACTGTCCGTCGGGTGTCTTGGCCGCGGTCTCCTTGATGGTGGCGACAACGGAATCGAACGTGGGGCATGCCTCGTGAGAAACGTCGGTCCACGTGAGGTTGAGCAGCGATGTCCACATGTGCATGTGGGGCTCAATCAGTCCGGGAATCAGAATGCCCTCGGGCTTCACCGTCGTGGTGGAGGCATTCGTCAAACCGTCGAGGTCTGCGAGCGAACCGATGCCAATAATCTTTCCGGCCGAGATGGCCATGGCCTCGGCGTGTGGAGCGGCCGGGTTGCCCGTGGAAATGCTGCCCACGACGAGGGTGTCTGCCATTTCTGTTGATGGCGCCTTCTTCGCGTGGTGAGCCGGGGTGAGTGTCGTACCGGCAGATGCCACGGCCTCACTCAGGTGGGACTGCGCAATCGGGTGGGCGGTACAGCATCCTGCAGACATTGTCGGGCTCCTTCTGAATGTTTAGTTCAACGTAACAGAGCGGGGTCGTCGCGCCTATTCCTCGGGGGTGCTCGGGGCCAAGACGATGTCGAACTGCACGCGCGACCAGGGCTGACCGCCCACATCACGACCGCCCGGAGTGGGAACGTCTCCGGCTTGAGAGTGGAACTGCTTCACGAGTGACTGCTTGACGCCAAAGACACTGTCGCTGGCCAAGAGCTCGTCGCCGGCCACAAAGATGTGGGTCACGAGTCGCCGCAGCTTGGGCGCGGTCACCATGAAGTGCAGGTGGGACGCCCGCATGGGTGAGCGACCGGTGGCCTCCAGCATCTTTCCCACCGGCCCGTCGTGAGGAATGGGGTACGGCGTTGGCGTGAGTGCCCAGAAGGCATACTTGCCCTCGGTGTCGGAGAAGAGGTGCGCCCGAGCCGTCGTGCGGCCATCGGAGTATTGAACGTCGTAGAAGCCGTCGTCGTCGGCCTCCCAGACCTCGATGCGCGCACCGCTCACCGGGTTACCGTCGGTGTCGGTCACACGACCCTCCACCCAGCACGGTTGACCCGGAGCGCCGCCCGAAATGTCGCCGCCAATCTCGATGAGTGGCGCATCGTCAACAAAGAAGGGGCCAAAGACGGTTGATTCTGTGGCGTCGCCGTAAGCCTCATTGTTGACGGCGACCGTCTGCATCGAAATGCCCAACACGTCGGAAAGCAGAATGAACTCCTGGCGCCGGTCATCGGTGATGTGACCGACGGCAGTGAGGAATTCGATCATCTTGTCCCACTCGGATTCCGAGAGCCGAACATCGCGAACGAAGTTGTGCAGGTGCCGCACTAGCTTCTGCATGATTTCTTTGAGGCGCGGATCGGGCGTGTTCTCAAAGGACGCCATCACCGTTGCGACAAGATCTTCCTCGCGCTTGGCTTGCTCCGCCGAAATATTGTTGTCTGTCACGGTGACTCCCTAGTCTGATTTCGGCGTCGACCCAGCCCACGCAGCGTGGAGCAGCTCGGTCAGGTTCTCGGTTGTGGCGGGGCGGGGGTTGTCGGCGGGAATGAACGGCAGCGCGATGCTGACCGCCTCCGGGATGCTCTCTTCGGTGAAGCCAAAGTCCTTCAGCGCGCGAGGCGCGTCCAGCACCTTCCGCAGTTTGTTCAGGCCCTCGAGTCCCGTTGCCGAACCAAAGGCAGCGGCAATTCGGGCGTCCGCCTCGGGAGCGAACGGCGCGTTGAAGGCGAGCACGTAGGGCAACACCGTGGCGTGAGTCTGAGCGTGCGGGAGGTTGTAGGTGCCGCCGAGCACGTGGCAGATCTTGTGGTGCATGCCCGAACCTGCCGAGGCGAACGCCACAGCAGAAAGATACGCGCCGTAGAGGGCCTGCTCCCGGCCCGCGGCGTCGGTGGGGTTTTTGGCCACGAGCGCCAGCCCCGCGGCCAACGCACGAATGCCCTCCGCGGCGAGCGCCTGGTTGATGGGGTCTGCGCGCGGAGCCCACATGGAGTCGACGCAGTGGGCCAACGCGTTCATGCCGGAGGCCACCGAAAGTTCGACGGGCAGTGAGTACGTGAGCTCAGCGTCGTAGATCACGGTAACCGGCAACACGCGGGCGTCGACACCCGTGGTCTTGCGCGCGGCTTCCGTGAGCCCCCACACGTTGGTGGCCTCCGAGCCGGCATAGGTCGTGGCCACGGCGATGATGGGAATTCCCGTGGTGAGCGCGACGGCCTTGGCGAGGCCGGTGGTGGAGCCACCTCCCACCGACACGAGAAGATCAACCTCGTTTTCGGCAGCCACCCGCCGGGCATCCTCGGCCTTCTCGATGGGGACGTGTTGCACGACATCGTTGTAGGTCACGTGAACCGTGACGTCCGACATCACAGCGTCGGCAATCTCCTTCTCAAACACGGCCGCAATCAGCATGATGCGGGAAGCTCCGAGGCGCGCCACTTCTTCGGCCACATGTTGTGCGGCCATGCCACTACCAAAGAGCAGTCGTTGCCCCAGGGTGTCGTGCGCGAAACGGAGTGCCACCGGATCTACTTCTTTCGGCTGAGTACGGACGTGAGGGCGTCGGTGAGGGCTGCCTCGGGGTCTGCCACGAGACTCTGCGAACGCCACGCGATGATCTTGTCCGGGCGCACCAGGAGGACGCCGTCCTCATCAATTTCACGCATGCGCTCCCAGTCGAAGTACAGATCGGTGACCTCTCGGCCGGGACCGATGACGACGGCCTCGAGCGGAATGCCCATCGACGCGGCGACCTTCTTGGCTGCTCCCACCCACGGGTCGCCGGAGATTCCGGTGATGAGGGTGAACTGCGAACTGGGGCACAGGTCCAACGTTGAGTACTTCGTCACGTTGTCGCCCACCCAAACATGCGGAAGGGGCGAACCCGGAACCGTTGACGGCGTGTAGTAGAGCTCGGGATCGCGCGTGGGTGCGGGTTTCTTCGAACCGTCGGAGAGAACGGCAGAGGACTCGTAAAACTGTCCCATTTCGACGCCGTGACAGTTGAATTCGTAATCCTTGAGCTGGAGGGCCTTGGCCAAGGCGTCACGCTTGAGGCGTGCCTCGGGAGTGTTGTCTTTGCGGTTGCGAACCTGTTCCGCCATCTCCTGCTCGTTCTTGGCCTTGTCAAAGCCGAGGGCCGTGAAGATGTCGGCGAACTCACGTGCCGACTTGTTGGCACGGAGAACAATTTGCTTGGCCACGGGAGCGCGCTCGGGTGAGTACGTGTCGAGCAACTCGGGGCCGGCGTATCCCTTGAGAACCGAGGCGATCTTCCAGGCCAGGTTGTAGGAATCCTGCACCGACGTGTTCGAGCCCAGGCCGTTGCTCGGCGGGTGACGGTGAACGGCATCTCCGCCGCAAAAGACGCGGCCCTTCTGCAGGTGCGTGGCGTACATCTCGTTAACGCCCCAGAGCGAGTAGCCCTGAATTTCGACGTCCAGGTCGGGCATGCCCAACAGGTTGCGCACAATCTGTGTCGCCACTTCTTCGTTCATCTCCGGTGCGGGCTGGTTAATGTCGTAACCCCACACAATCAGCCACTCGTTCCAGGGTCGAACCATGCGCACGAGTCCGGTGCCGATACCACCCACGTTGGCTCCCGGCTGGACAACCCAGTAGAGAACCGAGGGACGATGGCCCACGAACTGCTCGATGTCGGCCTTGAACGTGATGTTCATGGATCCCGCGATGTCCATGGCACCCTCAAAGGAGAGGCCAATTTCCTCGGCGACCTTCGAACGCCCGCCGTCTGCCGCGTAAAGATACTTCGCGCGAATCATGTAGTGCGCTCCGGTCACGCGATCGAGCACCGTCACGGTCACGCCGTCAGCGTCCTGCACGTGGCTGAGGTACTCACTCGAGAAGCGGGCCAGCGTGCCTTCGCGCATGGCGTTCTTGACGAGGATCGGCTCAAGGTACGTCTGTGGAATGTCGCAGTTGAGCGTGGGCGATGCCGACTCGTAATCTGCGTGACGGTCTGGGCGGGTTCCCCAGGTGAGAATGCGACCCAATTCCTCGCCCGCAATGGACGTGCAAAAGACGGTGTCACCAATCATGTGGTGGGGGGTGGCCTCAGCGTTGACCTGGTCTTCGATGCCCATCTCACGGAAGAACTCCATCGAACGCTGGTTCGTGATGTGGGCGCGAGGCGTGTTGGCCGTCCAGCGGTACTTGGTGAGCATGATGTTCTTCACGCCGAGCCGAGACAGGGCCAGCGCCATGCTCGCGCCCGCAGGACCGGACCCGATAATGACCACGTCTGTTTCGACGATCGCCTCGGTGGGAACCTCGGTTTCGTCAATTCCATCGTTGAAAACGGCCATAACGTCATTTCCTCCAGAGAAGATCGCAGCGCGCCCTCACGCTGACCTGTGTTTGAGAGTCTCACCAGTGCAGGGCTCGACCCTTCCGATGGCCTAAATCCTCAAATAGTTGGCGCTAATAGTCAAGCAAATTTGCGGAGTTGGGCATCCTGCCGGGCGTCAACTGATGATGGCGAGAAACCGTAGTGGGCACGAAACGCCCGTGAAAAATGTGGCAACGACGAGAAGCCGCAATATGTTGCCACATCACTGATCTTCATCTGCTGGCCACGTTCAGAAAGAAGGACCCGCATGGCGAGTTCCAGCCGGAGCTCGAGCAACAGAACCGGCAAGGTGTAGCCGCCACCCGAGAGAATCCGTGAGAGTTGCCGCGGACTGACCCCGGCGAGGTTCGCCAGCACGGTCGCCGACAGGGCGGGGTCTCGGAGGTGCCGCTGGGCGATGCGACTCACGAGACGAAACTGGGTCGAAGCGCCGGTAGCCGATGCGCCACCAAAGTGACCGCGCAACAGGTCCACCACCTCGCGCTCCGTCTCGACCAGGCCCCTGCCACCGGGTTCCCGAATCGCATCCGACATTGTTGTCGCGATCTGAGTGGTGAATTCGTTGGCGTGGCGAGACGTACCAAAAGAGCTCACGAAGGGATCTCCTCGGTGCGGAGTGGCATCGTTCGTGATTTCGGCGAAGAGCGGCTTGGGCACCACCAGCACAAGCTCCTTGAGCCCCTTCGCAAAGCCCCGCATAAACGGGCGGTCCGTGTCCCAGAGAATTGCCGTTCCGGGGCTCAGGTTGCGCACGCCGTCACGGTGGTAGAAAAACGCGTCGCCGTAGAGAGCGAAATACATCACGATTGAATCGGCCGGAGTCTTGCGGATGTGTGCGGCGGTGCGTTCAATCACGTGCGCATTCGCGCTCACATGAGCGAGATGGAGGCTCGGCAAATGGAGGTTAATCTCGGTGGCATCGAGAGGGTCTTCGTCGATGCTTTTGGCCGCCAGCCCCAAGAGAGCCCGCGCATTGTGTCGTTCCCACTTCTCGACCCGGTCTGCCCCCCGCAGTCCCCGGGTGCTGAAGGTTTCGGAAGACAACAAAAACTGTCCACTGATGTCCTCGTCAGACTGCTCGTGAGACGGCGCCCCAAAGCCGGTGTCGTCTGTACGTCCGTATTCCCTCACACCATGAACACTAAAGCAGTGCCCCCGGCAGGGCGATAGCCTCAAGGTTGGAGGAAACCGCAATGACATCGACCGCGTCGAGCGACAGCGCAGCCTCGGCTGCCCCGGCTGCGGTTCGTCGTCCCCGAACGGTATCGACGCTGATGCGCCTGCACCCGTTTGTCAGAGGCTCTTACACCCGACTCACTTTGGGTATTGGGACTGCCATCGTTGGAGCCATCGTTGCCCTGGCGATTCCCGTTGTGTTGTCGTGGATTGTTGACGGTCCGCTGACCACCCTCGATACCGCCCAGATTTTTCCCGCCGTCGGCCTCATCGCGGCCCTCGGCGTTCTGGAAGCGGTGTTGATTGCCCTGCGGCGCTGGCTCGTGCTCAAGCCCGGCACGCACGTGGACGGCGCCATGCGCAAGTCGATCCACAATCACCTGCAGCAACTCCCCTTGGCGTTCCACGACAAGTGGCAGAGCGGGCAGCTGCTTTCTCGGGCCATGAGCGATATCAGCACCGTTCGCCGCTGGATCTCTTTTGGGTTTGTCATGCTCACCGTCAACGTCATCACTATCGTCGCGGGCTTCACCATGCTGTTCGTGTGGAACCCGGTGATGGGCGCCGTGTTCACGGTGTGCTCTCTGCCGATGCTGTTTTTTGGCGTTCGATTCGAGCTTCGATATTTCACCCTCTCGCGGTCCGCTCAGGATCAGGCGGGCGATGTGGCGACCAATGTTGAGGAATCGGTTCACGGCATCCGGGTACTCAAGGCGTTCGGACGCAGCACCTTCGCGCTCGACGGATTCTCTGCGCGTGCCAAGCGCCTTCGGATAACCGAAACGTCCAAGGGTGTGGTCATCGGCAACTTCACACTCGGCCTCACGGTGCTCGAATCACTTGCCTACGCTCTCTCGCTCGTGGTGGGCATTTACCTCGTTTCCTCGGGCGCCATCACCGTTGGCGTTCTGTTTGCGTTCTTCACCACGGCGGCCGTGTTGCGCTGGCCGCTGGACTCCATCGGTTTCCTGTTGCAACTCACCATTGATGCGCGCACGGCACTCGACCGATTCTTTGAGGTCATCGATGAGCCGGTGCGCGTGGAGGAGTCGGCTGATCCGAAGGCGCTCCCCGCTGCGAGTGGCTCCTTGGTCTTCGAGAATGTGTCATTTGGGTTCGCCGACACGCCCGAGGGAGCACCGCCGCTTCTGAGAAACGTGAGCCTCGAGGTTCTCCCCGGCGAAACGATGGCCATCGTGGGCCTCACCGGCTCCGGCAAAACCACGCTCACCGGACTCACCACCCGCCTGTACGACGTGACTGCGGGGCGCATCTTGGTTGATGGCGTGGACATTCGTGATGCGCGCCTGGTAGACCTCCGCACTCGCGTGGCCATGGCGTTCGAGGATGCCACGCTCTTTTCCATGTCTGTTCGTGAGAACGTTTTGCTCGGGAGACCCGACCTCGTCTACCCCGAGGGAGAGTTCGAACAGGCGAACGCGGAACACCTCCTCGCTCAAGCGATAGAAATCGCGCAGGCGGACTTTGTCTATTCTCTTCCCGATGGTGTTGAGACCAAAATCGGCGAGGAGGGACTCAGCCTCTCGGGTGGCCAGCGTCAGCGCCTCGCCCTTGCCCGCGCTATCGTGACGCAGCCGGCGGTTCTGGTGCTGGACGACCCCCTCTCGGCGCTCGATGTGACCACAGAGCAGCAGGTCGAAGCCGCCCTGCGGCAGGTTCTGGCAACAACAACATCCCTGATTGTCGCCCACAGACCCTCTACGGTGATGCTGGCTGATCGCGTCGCTGTGCTACACGAAGGGCGCATCGCCGAGGTCGGCACCCACGCCGAGCTGATGGCGCGATCGTCCCTCTACCGACACATCATTTCGTCGGAGAGCAACGAGCCGCAGGACATTCCGGATGCCACCGCCGAGAATGAGGCCACCATTATTGCCGGGTCCGAACAGTTGGGCGAGATCGACGGAAACGACGGTATTCGGGGGCTCCTGCCATGAGCGTGACCGGCGTCAGCGGCGAAGAACGTAACGACTTTACGCGCGCAGAAAACAAGCGGCTCCGAGCCCGCAGTGCGAAACTCGCTGGCGAACTGGTGCGCCCCGTGAAATGGTCGGTGGTCGCAAGCGGCGTACTCATTGTCTTGGGAACGCTCGGCTCCGTTGCCGGCCCGGCCCTGATTGCCCTCGGGATCGATCAGGCCCTTCCGGCCCTCACCGGCTCAGGCGACTGGGGGCCTGTTCTCCTGATCGCTGGCGCCTACATCGGTGTTGGACTGCTCGGCGGCCTGTTTCGATCTGGATACTTTCGAATCTCCGCACGCATCAGCCAGCGGGTCATTTATCACCTGCGCGTGCGGCTGTTCCGGCAGACCCAAGCTCTCAGCCTGTCGTTTCACGAGAAGTACACCTCGGGGCGCGTCATCGCGCGACAAACCAGCGACCTCGACACACTGCGGGAGTTTCTGGATTCCGGCATCGAAGACCTCGTGAGTGGCGTGCTCTTCATGGTCTTCACGGCAGCGGCGTTGATTGCCCTCGACCCCCAGAGCATGCTCCCCGTCTTGATTTCCTTCGTTCCCCTGTTCTTCTTTACGTGGTGGTTCTCCAACAGGTCGCGAAAAGCGTTTCGAGCGTCGCGGGTTTTTTCGGCCCGCCTGATTGTTCAGTTCGTCGAGACGATGACCGGCATTCGCGCCGTCAAGGCCTTCCGCCGCGAGAAGCACAATGAGGTGACCTACGGCGCCGAGGTCGACAACTACCGCATGGCGAATCAAACGGTCATCGCCCTCTTCGGCATCTTCGATCCGGGCCTCAAGCTCGTCGCGAATTTGGTGATGGCGATCGTTCTCCTGATGGGAGCCCTGCGCGTTCTTGACGGGGGCATGGAAGTTGGTGTGCTGCTGGCGGCGGTGCTCTACGTGCGTCGAATCTTTGATCCCGTGGCCGACCTCGCCTTCTTCTACAACGGCATGCAGAGTGCCGGAAGTGCCCTCGAGAAGATCTCAGGAGTTCTCGAAGAGGTTCCTGCCGTTCCGGAACCCGAGAGTCCCACCGCCCTTACGAAGGCTCAGGGTTCCCTCGACTTCACCAGCGTCTCCTTCAGTTACGTTCCTGAGCGTCCCGTGTTGCCCAACTTCGACCTGCACATCCCGGCCGGGCAGACGGTCGCCCTGGTGGGCACGACCGGTGCCGGCAAGTCAACGCTGGCCAAACTGCTCGCGCGCTTCTACGATCCGAGCGCCGGGACGGTCAGCCTCGACGGCATCAGTCTTCGTGATGTCTCAAACGACGACCTACGCCGAGCCGTGGTGATGGTGACCCAAGAGGCGTACCTGTTCTCCGGGTCGGTGAGTGAGAACCTGCGCATTGGTCGCCCGGATGCGACGCAGGCGGAAATCGAAGCCGCCACCCGGGCCGTGGGTGCTCACGATTTCATTCTGTCGCTGCCCGAGGGCTACGACACCGACGTCAACAAGCGCGGTGGACGACTGTCTTCCGGGCAACGCCAACTGCTGTCCTTTGCCCGGGCGTTCCTCGCCAACCCGGCGGTGCTCATTCTTGACGAGGCCACTGCGTCGCTCGACATTCCCAGTGAGCGACTTGTTCAACGCGGCCTGCAGACGCTGCTCGCCGATCGAACGGCGATCATCATCGCGCACCGCCTCTCAACCGTCGCGATCGCCGACCGCGTACTCGTGATGGAACACGGGCGGATCGTGGAAGACGGACCGCCGGCGGACCTGATTGCTGGAACGGGAACGTTTGCCACACTGCACCGCGCCTGGCGCGACTCGCTGGCGTAGCCTGCCGCTCCACTCGCCCAGCATTCGAACCGTAGGCTGAGAGACAACGCTCACAAGGGACTCACATGAAGATTTCTCGTTTTATCTGGGTGGTTGCTGTCTTTGCGGCCCTCCTCATCGTTGCCCTGGCCCTGCCCCAAGATGTGTGGGCGAGCCTCGGAAGTCTTCCCGCGCATCCGTTGATTGTGCACGCCATCATCGTTCTCGTTCCCCTGCTCTCGGCAGTGATTGTGGTGGGGCTGTTTGTTCGCAAGATGCTCGCGGTTATGCATCTCTATGTTTTGGGCGGTCTCGGTCTCGTCGCCACGGCGGTCGTGGGCGCCAAGGCCTCCGGCAACGCGCTGGCAACCGTTGTGGGTCTGCCCGAGGAGCACGCCGAGTGGGGAGACATTCTCGTGCCCCTGGTCATCGCCCTCTTCGTTGCTTTTGCCGTCTTCTGTGTTGTGACGTACTACGCCTCCGTTCGTTGGCTGGCGTTGGCCTTTGCGGTCATTGTGGGGCTACTCGCCATTACGAGCTCAGCGATGACCGTGGTCGTGGGTCACTCCGGCGCCGAGAGCGTGTGGCAAAAGGTGTGGTCCGTGAGCGAACTCACGTCGTCGCCCACTCCGACCGCCACGTCGACGGCCACTGCCACGGCGACCGGCGACCCGACGCCGACATCGTCCGTGCCCGCGAACCCGGGAATCACGCTTTCTGAGGTGAGCCAGCACAACACGGCCGCCGACTGCTGGGCCGTTGTGGGTGAGAGCGTCTACGACCTCTCCGGTTTCATCGAACAGCACCCGGGCGGGCCCGTGGTTGTTGAAGCGATGTGTGGCACTGATGCCACCAGCGGATTCATGGGTCAGCACGCAGGCGAAGGACGCCCCGAGCGCGAACTCGCGTCGCTCCTGGTGGGACCTCTATCTCGCTAGCTGCGGTTCCCGCGAGTTGCTAGACGAGTAACGACAGCGCGGTGTTGAGGGTCTCCGACGGCCGCATTGCGGCCTCGACGAGCTCAACATTCGGGTGGTAGTAGCCACCGATTTCGACAGGCTTTCCCTGAACCGCGATGAGTTCGGCAACAATCTGCTCCTCGCCGGCGCCGAGCGCGGCGGCCAGCGGTGCGAACGTCGCGGCGAGCGCGGAATCGTCGGTCTGCGTGGCCAGCTCCTGCGCCCAATAGAGCCCGAGGTAGAAGTGGCTGCCGCGGTTGTCGATCGTGCCGACCTTGCGTCCCGGCGAGCGATCGTTCTCGAGGAACGTTCCCGTGGCGCGGTCGAGAGTATCGGCCAGTACCTGGGCCTTTTTGTTGCCGGTGGTCTGCGCGAGGTGCTCGAGCGACGCGGCGATGGCGAAGAACTCACCCAGAGAATCCCAGCGCAAGAAGTTCTCTTCAACGAGCTGCTGCACGTGCTTGGGGGCTGAGCCACCGGCACCCGTTTCGAACAGACCGCCACCGGCCAGCAACGGGACGATGGAGAGCATCTTGGCGCTCGTGCCCACCTCGAGGATGGGGAACAGGTCGGTCAGGTAGTCGCGCAAAACGTTGCCGGTCACCGAGATGGTCTCTTCGCCCTTGCGAATGCGGCCGAGTGAATACAGGGTCGCCGCGGCCGGCTCCATGATTTCGATGGTCAGACCCGTGGTGTCGTGCTCGGTGAGGTAGTGCTTCACCTTGGCGATGATCTGAGCGTCGTGAGCGCGGCGCTCGTCGAGCCAGAACACGGCGGGCGACCCCGTTGCCCGGGCACGTGACACGGCCAACTTCACCCAGTCGCGGATGGGGATGTCTTTGGTCTGCGTTCCGCGCCAGATGTCTCCCTTGCCCACCTCGTGCGACAAGAGAACGTCACCGGCGGCGTTGAGCACGTCCACGCGACCAGCGGCGGCCATCTCGAAGGTCTTGTCGTGGCTGCCGTATTCTTCGGCCGCCTGCGCCATGAGGCCCACGTTAGGAACGGTGCCGATAGTGGCCGGGTCCAGGGGACCGTTGGCAATCACATCGTCAATGGTGGCTTGGTACACGCCCGCGTAAGACGAGTCGGGGATGACGGCAATGGTGTCGTCTTCGCCGCCGTCCACACCCCAGAGCTTTCCGCCGTTACGGACGAGGGCCGGCATGGAGGCGTCAACAATCACGTCTGACGGCACGTGCAGGTTGGTGATTCCCTTGTCGCTGTTGGTGTAACTCAGGCGCGGACCCGCAGCGATGGCGGCGGAGAAGTCGGCTGCAATCGTGTCGCCTCCGGCAACTTCGGTGAGGCCGGCCAGAATCGAGCCCAGCCCGTCGTTAGGCGTGAGTCCCGCGGCCTCGAGTGCGGCACCGTGCGTGGCAAAGACACTGGCGAAGAATGTCTTGACGACGTGGCCAAAGATGATGGGGTCGCTGACCTTCATCATGGTCGCTTTGAGGTGCACCGAGTAGAGCACGTTGTCGGCCTGTGCCAACTTCAACGTCTCTGCAAGGAATTCATCGAGTGCGGAGACCGACAGGAACGTGGCATCAACAATCTCGCCAGCAAGAACAGTGAGGCCCGACTTCAGTACCGTTTCGGTTCCGTCGGTTGCCGTGTGACGGATGGTGAGGATATCGTCTGCCGGCATCACCACGGACTTCTCGTTGGAGAAGAAGTCGTCGTGGCCCATGGTTGCCACGCGCGTCTTCGAGCCCGCAGCGAACGGCTTGTTGACGTGCGGGTGCTTGCGAGCGTAAGCCTTGACCGACAGCGGTGCGCGACGATCGCTGTTTCCCTCGCGCAACACCGGGTTGACGGCACTGCCCTTGATGCGGTCGTAGCGCGCACGGGCATCGCGCTCGTCATCGGTGGTGGCGTCGTCCGGGAAGTCCGGCACGTCGAAGCCCTGAGACTGCAGCTCAGCAATCGCGCCCTTGAGCTGAGGGATGGAGGCTGAGATATTGGGCAGCTTGATGATGTTGGCGCCTGGCGTCTTGGCCAAATCGCCCAGTTCCTTGAGGGCATCCGGCACGCGCTGTTCGGGAGTCAGTCGCTCGGGGAAGGCCGAAAGGATGCGGCCGGCCAGGGAAATATCGCGGGTTTCGATCGACACGTTCGCCACGGAGGCAAAGGCCTGCACGATGGGGAGGAACGACACGGTGGCGAGCGCCGGAGCCTCATCGGTGTGCGTGTAGACAATGGTCGAATCGTTCACGATGCGGAATTCTCCAGTTCTGGCGGGTGCAATCACTTCTGTTTTCCAGCCTACCGCACCACGAAATGGTCATTTGAGGGCGACAAAAGTGCCCGCCGCCGCATGCGGTGACGGGCACCTCTCCATCTTCGGAGACGAGTTGTGTCGGGTCTCCCGGGGTGAAACCTAGGCCGGATCGAGCACGAAGTCGTAACGCACTTCGGCGTTCTTTCCTCCGTCGATCTTGTTGGGGTCGAGCACAAGCTCGGGCTTGACCGCGCTGGCGACGTCGTCGGCAATGTGGTCATCACCCTCGAAGTAGAGCTGCGTGGTGATCAGGTGGAATCCCGGAGCCGACACCTTGAGGTGCAGGTGAGCGGGTCGCCAGGCGTGCCATCCGGCGGCAGCGATCAGCTGGCCGCACGCACCATCCGTGGGGATTTGGTAGGGCGCGGGCTGAATAGTGTTGATCTCAAAGTTTCCCTCGTCGTCGGCCATGATTGTGCCGCGAAGATTCCACTCGGGCAGACCCGGTGCAAACTGCGAGTAGAACCCCAGGTCGTCGGCGTGCCATAGTTCGATCTGTGCGTTCTTGATAGGCGCACCGCCGACAGCCGTCACCTGGCCGTGGAACTTGAGCGGGGTGCCCGGTTCGTCGGGGCGCATTGCAATCGTTGCGGGTGAGGCGGCTGAAGGAGCATTGGGCACGTAGTACGGACCCTCAATCGTCCCCTTGCTGCCCTGGCGCTTCGAGTTGTGCACCGTCTCAATGGTGTGCTCGAGCCACACATCGAGGAACAGCGGCCATTCGCCGTCGGTGCCCATCTTGATGAGCCACGCCTTGAAGATGTTGTACTCGTCGTAGGTTAC
>CAIWRM010000190.1 GCA_903915075.1 uncultured Microbacteriaceae bacterium | reverse complement strand
GCGAGTCTTCTGTGGCCGACTCTGGCAGGACGAACGCCGCAAGACATTTTTGACGTGTTCAATAACGGCCGGGGCAGCGAGTGACCGTAGCCCGTTTCGCGCCCGGGCCGTTGCGCGCTGGGGACCGCGTTCAGATCACCGACCCCAAGGGTCGTCTCCACACGGTAACGCTCGTGCCGGGCGCGGTCTTTCACTCGCACCGCGGAGGAATCGAACACAACGACATGATCGGCCTCGCCGACGGGTCGGTGGTGCTCAACGCTGTCGGTCTCGAGCACTTGGTGCTTCGCCCTCTTCTGCACGATTTCGTCATGTCGATGCCTCGGGGCGCGGCAATCATCTACCCCAAGGACGCTCAAGCGATATTAGGGCTTGCGGACGTGTTTCCGGGTGCGCGCGTTGTGGAG
Organism: uncultured Microbacteriaceae bacterium; assembly: GCA_903915075.1. Lineage (GTDB taxonomy): Bacteria > Actinomycetota > Actinomycetes > Actinomycetales > Microbacteriaceae > UBA963. The sequence continues at coordinate 43,828 of CAIWRM010000190.1, read as the reverse complement.
GCAGGAGTGGGCTCCGGGGCGCTCAGTCTCTGGCTACTCAGGGCGCTGTCGGGCGAGGGTCACTTGTACTCGTTCGAACGTCGCGACGAATTTGCCGAGGTTGCTCGAGCCAACGTGGGGACCTTCTTTGGATACAGCCCCGACAACTGGACTCTCACGGTAGGTGATCTCAATACCAGCCTCCCCGGTGTTGTGGGCCCGCAGGGCGCCGATCGCATCATCCTTGACATGCTCGCGCCGTGGGAGTGTGTGGACGATGTGGCAAACGCCCTCGTGCCCGGTGGCGTGGTCGTCATGTACGTTGCCACCGTCACTCAGTTGTCTCGTGTTATTGAAGCCCTCCGGGCAACGGGAAGATTCACCCACCCGGCGGCCAGCGAGACCATGGTGCGCACCTGGCACGTCGAAGGTCTCGCTGTGCGACCCGACCATCGAATGGTCGCTCACACCGGATTCCTGGCGAGTGCTCGACTGCTCTCACCCGGCACGGTTCTTCCCGAGAAGAAAAGACGCGCGTCGAAATCTGAGTTCACGGATGACGACGTTGAAGCCTGGACTCCCGGCTCCTTGGGGGAGCGAACCGCGAGCGACAAGTCGACCCGCAAGCGCGTGCGACTCGCGACAGAAAACGCGCGTCTGGCAACCGACGGCCTGTCAGCATCTGTACAACCGGACGCCCCGTAGACTTGCTTGCAGTTTCTCCATCACCCCCACCAGAAGTGAGTATCGTGCGCCGTTCTCTGTCCCTGTTCGTTATTACCGCCATCGCGGCCACCGCCCTGGCCGGTTGCGCCACATCGGCAACCGACGCGTCCTGCACCTACGCCGAAAAGCCCGGTGACGGGGTCGCTGCCGTAACTGTCTCGGGAAACTTTGGTGCCAAGCCTGATGTCACGTTCGCGACTCCACTGAAGGCATCGACGAATCAGAACGTGATTGTGTCGAAGGGTGACGGTCAGATCTCGACGGCTGGTGACAGCGTCGCCATCGATGTCTCGCTCTATGACGGCGCGAACGGCGAAATGTTGTCATCTAGTGGATATGACGGCACGAACTTTGGCTTATTGGCCCTCGACGAGACAGCACAGCCGGCACTCGCCAGTGCACTCAAGTGCGTGCCAGCTGGTAGCCGAGTGTTGATCGTGCTGGGAGACGACCTGAAACTCACCACGACGCTAGGACTGCCCGAGGGAACAACTCTTGTTGCCGTGTTCGACATTCACGATGTCTACCTCGGCAAGGCCAACGGAACACCGCGGATTGTGCCCGACGGATTCCCCATGATAGTTCTCGCTGAGGACGGCACGCCAGGTATTACCTTTCTGTCCGGAGCCACGCCCCCCTCGGAGACCAGAATCGCCGTGATCAAGGCCGGCACCGGCGCCACCGTGGGACCCGATTCAGAGGTGGTGGTCGCCTACTCGGGTTGGCTGTGGCCGACGGACGACGAAACCCCAGTTCAGTTTGACTCCACGTGGGTGAAAGGCAAGTTGCCCGCAACGTTCCCCGTCTCCGGTGTCGTTCCGGGTTTCGCCAAGGCTCTCACTGGCCAGAACGTGGGCTCGCAGATTGCGGTCATCATCATTCCCGAGGACGGGTACGGCGATGCAGCCACGGGGTCAATCCCGCCCAACTCAACGCTCGTGTTTGTTATCGACATTCTTGGTGTGCGCTAGGAGCAATGGTGGCCGAGGAGCCCAGCAAGGTCATCCGGCAATTTAGCCTGATTCACGCCATGCTGGCGTCTCGGTTTGGGTTGACCATCGACGAGATTCTCAACACCGTCGACGGCTACCGGGACACGTTCGACCCCTACTCAGAGAAGTCTCTAGCGGCCGTCACGAAGAGTTTTGAACGGGACAAAAAAGAGATCCGCGACCTCGGCATTGTCATTCAGACACGCTCCCCAGCCGATGCGTCCGACGACAATCACGGTGTGCGCTACCTCATTGATCCCGCGACCTACGTGCTTCCGCCCGACGTTGAGTTTTCGCGAGGCGAGATTGCGCTGTTGCAGTTGGCAGCCCGCGCGTGGCAACACGGCTCGATGAACAAGGAAGCTCTTCGCGCTCTCAACAAGTTGCGCTCGCTGGGAATCGAACCGGACAGCTCTCTCACCGGGGTTCGTCCACGGATCTCTGGATGGAACAGTGCGGTCAACGAGTTTGGCGAGATTCTCTCGCAAGATGGCGTCGCGGAGTTCGACTACCTCAAGCCCGGTGACGTTGCCGCGACCACCAGGCAGGGCGCTCCTCTTGCCCTCATCGACTGGAACGGTCTGTGGTACCTCTTGGCGTGGGATCTTGACCGCAACGCTGAGAGGACATTTCTGGTGTCCCGCGTGACCACGGTTCCGCGCATGGTTCCCGGCAAACGCCATGAACGTCCCGACGAAGACTTCGCTGCGCGCCTCACGGCCGAACTCGAAGAATTGGCCTCACACAACATTGCGCGTGTGCGGGTCGTCCCCGATTCCGACGCTGATTTTCGCCTCACGGCAAAATATGGCGGGGCTGATGCCCGTGGTGAAATTAGTATCCCCACGGCCGATTTGGATCTGCTCGCAGACGAACTCAGCGAGTTCGGCACAGACATTGAGGTCGCGGCTCCAGCCGAATTGCGGACGCGTCTGGGCAACCGGTTCGATCTGCTCGCGGCGTCTCAGGGGGGGGAAGCCATGAGCCAATCGGTCGGTCGCGCGCCACGACGCCAGCAAAACCCTCGCCCTCAAGCGACCGACATTGTCGCCAGAATGCTTTCTGTCGTGCCTTTTCTCATTGACAATTCGCCCATTTCGGTCACGGAGGCCGCTTCGACGTTTGGGGTTTCTGAGGATGAGATGCGGATCGTCGTGCGCACGCTCTTTGTGACCGGAGTCCCCGGAGATTCGGGAAAGGGTTTACACGGCGACCTCTTCGATTTTGATTTTGACTCGTTCGAAGCCGACGACATCATTGACATGACAAACCACGTGGGGCCAGCCGAGACCCCGCGCTTCTCTGGCCGCGAGGCCGCGGCGCTCATCGCAGGACTGCAGTACATGTCAGACGTCGTGCGCGACGAAGAGAGGTCGTCGGTTGATGCCCTCGTCAACAAGATTCGTCGCGGCGCAACGGGGAGCCCCGAGAACATTTCCGTCCGGCGGGCCCCACTTCCCGACCGAGCGGTACCCCTCGCCAGTGCCATCTCTGACAATCTGCAGGTCGAGTTTTTCTACTTGAACGCTGAGGGGTCTCTCGAAGAACGCCGTGTCTGCCCCATTCGTTTAGACGTTGTAGGCAACACCTGGTACCTCCGCGGGTTTTGTCACCTTCGCGACAGCATGCGCACATTCCGTACGGATCGCATGCGCAACGTTCTCGTGCTGTCCGAAGCCCGTGATCACCAGATAGATCCCGCATCTCTGCCCGACACACTCTTCGATGCCCCGTCTGCAGACTCCGGCATCGTGATAACTGTCGAAATCAGCGAATCAGCCGTCTCCCTCCTCAGCGACTACGGCGCGACCGTCAGCGAACCCACCGGGGGAGTGGTGCGGGCAGAACTGACGGTGGCCCACCTTGTCAATCTGCGGAAACTCGTGACACTGGCACCGGGAGTTGTACGCGTGGTGTCGCCCGACTTTGCGGTTGCTGAGGTCGCACGGTGGGCCACCAGCGGTGCTTCATGGCACAAAAATGACCCACTCACTCGTGCATAAGCTCCGCGCACGCCTAAACTAGTCTCACGTCACCTAATGCAAAGGAGTCACAGTGTTCCGAGGATTATTCGAGGGCTGGACGCCGGTCATCATCATTGTCATCATCGTTCTGCTGTTTGGCGCGCCCAAACTTCCCGGACTGGCTCGCAGTCTGGGGCAATCGATGCGCATCTTCCGTGGAGAGATGAAAACAATGAAGGACGAAAAGAAGAACGCTGCGGAACAAGCCGAAAAGACTGGCTCTCGTTCCGGTTCGACGCGAGAGGTAGCTGGCAAGGCCACCTCCGTAAGGGCCTCCTCCGCCAAGGCATCGACCGTGAGGACCGCTCCCGCTTCGTCAGCCCCAAAGTCATCGGCTCGGGCAACCACGGCGGCACGCAAACCTGCGGCAAAGAAGCCGTCCGCTTAGCACGTGTCTGACGAATCGCGGCGTCGACCCCGACGGTCGGGTCGCATGACGCTGGGCCAGCATCTTCGCGAGTTTCGAAAGCGCCTGTACATTGCTGCCCTTGGCATCTTCATCGGCGGTGTCGGTGGCTGGTTTGCCGCTGATTTCGTTCTCAACGCCCTGCGGCAGCCGATTTTCGCCCTGGCCGAGGCTCAGGGCAGAGTGGCCACACTCAACTATGACGGCGTCACCTCGGCCTTCGACCTGAAGCTTCAAATCGCGCTGACCGTGGGTCTCGTCGTGTCGTCGCCCGTGTGGTTGTATCAGATCTGGGCGTTCTTTGTGCCCGCCATGACGAGGCGCGAGATCAAGTACGTGCTGGCGTTTTTTCTTACAGCGATTCCCCTCTTTCTTGCCGGCTGCTACGCCGGCTGGGCGGTTTTCCCGCGCATTGTGCTCTTGATGACAAGCTTTGCTCCCGCAGACGACGCGAGCATTCTCACGGCTAAGACCTACTTCGACTTCGTGCTGAAGCTCGTGATCGTGGTGGGCGTGGGATTCGTGTTGCCGGTGTTCTTGGTGCTCCTGAATTTTGCCGGTGTGCTCTCGGCAAAGAGCATCCTCAAGTCATGGCGCGTCGCCGTGCTGATCATCGCCCTCTTTACCGCCATCGCCACGCCGGCCGCGGATGTCGTCTCAATGCTTCTGCTCGCTGCCCCCATGGTGATTCTGTACTTCCTCGCACTTGGTGTGGCGCTGATTCATGACAAGCGCAAGGCGCGCAAGCAACTTCGGGATATCGAGGCACCTGTGGCCACGATTGAACCCGAGCCTGCCACCTCTGCCAAATGAGTGAGCTCTCACCGGCGGAGCGCTACGCGGTGTCACGTGTTGCCGCATCCCATCCGGTCGTCGAGGACTTTCGCGTGTCCCGCGATTTCGATTTGGATCCCTTCCAAATCGAGGCATGCCAGCGCGTAGAGGAGGGGCAGAGCGTTCTCGTGGCAGCGCCCACCGGTGCGGGAAAGACGATTGTCGCTGAGTTTGCGATCCACCTCGCAATGTCAGATCCCGCCAAGTCTTCCAAGGTATTCTTCACGACACCCATGAAGGCATTGAGTAATCAGAAGTACAACGAACTCGTTGATCGGTGGGGGAGTGACGACGTTGGGCTCCTGACCGGAGATACCAACATCAACGGGAACGCTCGGCTCGTCGTGATGACCACCGAGGTCCTGCGAAACATGCTTTACGCGGATTCTGCGGCCCTCAGTGATTTGACGTTTGTGATCATGGATGAGGTGCACTACCTGGCCGATCGTTTCCGCGGCGCCGTATGGGAAGAGGTGATCATTCACCTGCCGGAAGCCGTTCGGTTGATTTGTTTGAGCGCCACGGTTTCTAACGCTGAAGAGTTCGCTGATTGGCTCGAGGCGGTCCGCGGGGGAGTGAGCCTTGTGCTCTCAGAAGAGCGACCGGTACCACTCGATCAGCACGTCATTGTGGCCAGCAAGTTCGTCGACCTTTTTGATTCATCAGGTCAGGCTGCCACTCACCGCGTCAATCCCGAGCTCGCGAGGCTCACGCAAGCTGCTATGCGGCAACCCCACGCGCGCGGTCAACAGTCGCGTCAGGCAGACCGTAATCGAAATCGTTACGGTGCAGGCGGTCAGAGCGCGCCACTGAAGTCGCGCTTAGACCGACCCGATGTGATCGACATGCTCGGCGAGCGTCAACTCCTGCCCGCAATCTTTTTCATTTTCAGCCGTGCGGGATGTGACCAGGCCGTGCGACAGTGCGTTCAGGCCGGTGTGCGATTGACCGATGCAGCCGAGCGCGAAGAGATTCGAGAGACTGTCGACGAGCGCTGTCGAACACTGCTCGATGAGGATTTGGGCGTGCTCGGCTACTGGAAGTGGCTCGAAGGCCTCGAGCGGGGTGTCGCCGCCCACCACGCCGGCCTTCTGCCGGCATTCAAAGAGGTTGTGGAAGAGCTTTTTCAACGCAAACTCGTCAAGGTGGTTTTCGCAACAGAAACACTCGCTCTCGGAATCAACATGCCGGCTCGTTCAGTGGTTCTCGAGAAGCTCGAGAAGTTCAACGGTGAAGCACGTGTGCCCCTCACCGCAGGTGAGTACACCCAAATCACCGGACGCGCGGGACGGCGCGGCATCGATGTCGAAGGGCATGCCGTTGTTCAGTGGACTGGGCAACACGATCCGCAGTCAATCGCCAACTTGGCCAGTCGGCGCACCTACCCGCTCAATTCCAGTTTTCGTCCCACTTACAACATGGCCGTCAACCTCGTTTATCAGTTTGGCCGACAGCGCACGCGCGAGATTCTTGAGTCATCTTTTGCCCAGTTTCAGGCCGACCGAGCGGTGGTCGACCTCGCGCGCAAGGTTCGCCAGCAGGAGGAGTCGCTCACTGGCTTTGAGGCGCCCATGCAATGCCATCTCGGGGATTTCGCCGAGTACGCAGCGGTTCGCCGAGCGCTGACCGAGAAGGAGCGTGCATCTGTGCGAGCCAATGACTCTCGTGCGTCTCGTGACCGCCGCGCGAACGAGCTCAATCGCCTGCGAAAGGATATGCGAGCCCACGCGTGTCACGCCTGTGCGGACCGCGAGGAACACGCGCGCTGGGCGGAGCGCTGGTGGCGTCTCCGTCGGGACACCGACACTCTTGTTCGGCAGATAAACGAACGCACGGGAGCCGTCGCTCGCACGTTTGACCGCGTGTGCGATGTGTTGCTCGAGTTGGGCTACCTCCGGAACACCGAGAACGGAGCACTGGAGCGCACGCACGAGGGTCGAACGCTGGCACGCATCTACGGGGACCGTGACCTCTTGGTGGCCGAGTCCCTGCGCCGTGGACTGTGGGATGAACTCGATCCTCCCGGTCTCGCCGCTCTCGTCTGCGCCATTGTTTTTGAGCCGAGACGCGACGAAGGCGACATCAGTGAGCGCCGTCTGCCGCGGGGAGCTTTTGTGACGGCCTTCGATGCCACGGGCAATCTGTGGAGTGAGCTCGACGACATCGAACAGCGTGTCAAGCTTCCCGGCACGACTCCGCTGGCTGCGGGACTCTCGCGGGCGATGTATCGCTGGGCTCAGGGGGCCTCTCTCGACGACGTTCTCTTCGACGCCGACATGCCGGCCGGCGATTTCGTTCGATGGACAAAGCAAACGATTGACCTTCTCGATCAGGTGACGAATGTGGCCGGAGCCACTTTGGCAAAGACCGCCCGAACGGCTCTTGACCAGGTTCGACGCGGCGTGGTGGCTTACTCGAGCGTGGGTTACGCATGATCTCTCGCTGGCGAAGCAACTTGCCGCTTTATGTGGCCATCCCTGTTGCCACCATTGGTGGCTTGACGCTCAGTGCCTCATACCCTGAGCCGGGATGGTGGTTCCTCGCCGTCCCCGGCATCGCCCTCATTGTCTGGAGTTTGGCCGGTCGTCGATGGTGGAGTGCGTTGCTCGTGGGCGTCGCATCGGGAGTCGCGTTCTGGTTGCCTCTCATCGACTGGCTCACGCTCTATCTCGGTCCGGTGCCGTGGCTGGCGTTGGCAACCGTGATGATTTTATGGATGCTCATCTGGTCGGTCTTGGCGGCATTTGTGCTCAACAATGGTCCGCGCGTCTGGGTCACTCCTCGCGCCCAAGTTGCCTTCATCCCTCTCGTTGTGGCTGGTCTATGGGTTGCTCGCGAGGGCATCGCGTCTGTCTGGCCCTATGGCGGTTTCTCGTGGGGGCGCGTGGCACAGTCTCAAGCGGAGGGCGTCTTTGGTCACCTCGTGCCGTGGCTCTCTACCGCCGGCCTCAGCTTTGTTCTGGTCTGGCTGGCCACCACGATTGTCATCCTGATTCGCATGGCGAACGCACGCTGGCTGTGGTCAGTGCCCGTTGTGGTGTCTGTCGTAGCGCTCTTGGTTCCGTCATTCCCCATCGTCACCACGGGCTCGATGAAAGTCGGTGCCGTGCAAGGAAACGCGGATGCGGGCCTCTTCTCGGACTACACGCCTGGCGAGATTCTCAGCGATCACTTGTCCGCCTCGGAAGAGCTGGTGGGCAAGCCCCTCGACGTGGTGGTGTGGCCGGAGAACGCCAACGACATCGATCCGCTGAGAGACGAGGAGTCTGCCCGCGTCCTCAACGATTTGGCCGTCCGCTTGGACGCGCCCATCGTGTTTGGCACAATCACACACCCGGATCCCGACACGTACTTCAACTCGTCACTCGTGTGGACGCCCGGGGAGGGAGTGACTGCGCACTACGACAAGATCCATCCCGTTCCCTTTGCCGAATACATGCCCTCACGAGACTTCTTCTACGCCCTTGCTCCGGATCTCGTGGGATTGGTCTCCCGTGACTACTCGGCGGGCACACGTTCAAACGTCGTCATGATTGACCAGACGCCGGTGGGGTTGTCGATCTGTTTTGACATCACGGATGACCAGCAGGCTTACGATATGTACCGCAACGGCGCCCAAGTTGTCTTCGCTCAGACAAACAACGCCGACTTTGGGCGGACGGACGAAAGCCTGCAGCAACTCTCCATCGCACGCCTGCGTGCCATGGAGATGGGTCGCACTGTGGTCAACATCTCCACGGTGGGCGTGTCCGCCATCATCGCACCCGACGGGTCAACAATCGCTGATCTACCGCGCTTTACCGCAGGTGCCCTGTATTCCGACGTGCCGCTCTCGACAACCGCAACTCCGGCAATGATTGCGGGCCGATTCATCGAAATACTGTTGGCGGCCACGGGAATTGCGGGCTTGGCCCTCGTGGGCGTTGTGACCTTACGGGTTAGGCGCCGAGCTTCTCTTGGCCGCGGCGGGCGCGCAGATACTGCAGACGCTCCTGCAGAATAACTTCGAGCTCCTCACGCGAGCGTCGTTCAAGCAACATGTCAAAAGGCGTCCGGGCCACCTTGTCGTCTTCTGCGGCCGTCGCGAGACGCCCCGCCGCACCGGGCTCAGCCAGCGTGGCCACTTCGCCGCACGATGCACACGTCCACGAGTCTGGGTTCTCCGCATCCGCTGCGAAGGTCATTGTGGTGGTCGTTTGGCACGCGCCACAGAGATACATGACCTGCTTGCGTTCTGAAAATACAATTCCTTCGTCGGTGGCCAAGCTACGGCTATTGAGGCTCGTACCTCGCAGTGATTGACTTCGCATGATGCCTCCTCGACAGGTGTTGTGTTTCCTGTCTACCGGAGGTAACGCGCGCAAGGGCACGATGCGTTCCCTCAGATGACGTATTCCCAGTTAGCTCTCAGTATGGCGCGACGCAATGACCTCGCGCGCCAGTGCCACGCGGTCGGTGACAAGTCCGTCTGCTCCGCGATCGAGCAAGAGCCGCATCTCGGCTTCTTCATTGATCACCCAATAGTCGACTCGTATGTCACACCGATGCGCTAATTCGAGGAACGTTGCGGAAGAGGCATCCAGACCTAGTGCCCGCTGCGGGATCTGCATCACTCTCGATTGACCCACGAGGTGCTTGACCAGAAAGCCCAAGCCGAGGCGGGTCGCAACCAAAATCGTCACGAACTGGTTCGCCGAGACACTCGTCACGACCCCGGGCATCAGCCGATGAACCTTGCGTCGATTTCTCTCGGAGAACGAGGCGAGAAGCACACGGTCGTGGGCGTTCTGCCTAGCAAGAACAGAGGCCGTGGCGTGGGGGGCATCTCGTGACTTCATGTCGAGGTTGAAGCGCGCTGTGGGAAACGTCACGAGGACGTCTTCAAGAGTGGGCACGCCCTCGCCGCCACCTAAGTCGAGCATTTTCAGTTCATGGCTGAAAACATCACGGATGCGCCGAGGGTCTCCCGTCAGACGTTCCAGCGTCTCATCGTGAAACAGCATCGGCACGCCGTCGCGGGACACGTGAACGTCACTCTCGAGAACGTCGGCACCAGCCGCGAGAGCCGCTCTGAAACCTCCGAGGGTGTTCTCGACGAAACCCGGCATGTTGCCGCGGTGGGAGAGAACGAGGGGAGTGGCGCGGTGCGGCGCCGACGAGGAGCTCATGCGCTCAAAGTAGCAGGTGCGTCGGTTGCCACTTGCTAGTCTCGTTATCGGACACGGCGCTCAGCGTTCCAGCCATCATCACACCGAAAGAGACTCTCATGACAAACCCCCTTGCTTCGGGTTCACTCAACGGAAAATCCGCGCTCGTCACCGGCTCCTCACGCGGGATCGGCGCAGACACCGTAGGGCTCTTTGCCGAAGCCGGTGCTCGCGTGGTCATCAACTTTCGCGACAAAGAGGCTCGCGCCGCCAAGATTCGCGACGGCATTGTTTCTGCCGGCGGCGAGGCAATTATCGTCGGTGCCGATCTGACAAACCCCGACGATGTTCGTCGCATGTTCACGGACGCGGAAGCTGCGTTCGGCAAACTCAACATCCTGGTGATGAACGCCTCTGGCGGAATGGAAACCAGCATGGGAGAGAACTACGCCATGCGGCTCAACCGCGATGCTCAGGTCACCCTGCTCACCACGGCCATTCCTCACTTGGCAGAAGGTGCTCGAGTGGTGTTTGTCACGAGCCACCAAGCTCACTTCATCCGCACGACGCCCACGATGCCCGAGTATGAGCCCGTTGCCCTGTCAAAGCGTGCCGGCGAGGATGCCCTTCGCGACATGATCGACGAACTCGCGACGAAGAACATTGAGTTTGTCGTGGTGTCGGGCGACATGATTGAGGGCACGATTACGGCAACTCTGCTCAATCGGGTCAATCCCGGGGCGATTGAAGCGCGCAAACAGGCTGCCGGACGCCTCTACAACGTGGCCGAGTTTGCGGCCGAGATTGCCCTCGCGGCCATCGAACCGGTTCCCGCCGATCACACGCGCCTCGTTGGCGACACGAGCGACTTTACGGGCTAGCGCGGTGACACGTCCCGCACACCGTCGGGTTTCGCGCGTGCTTCTGTTCGACGAGCACGAGAGACTTCTCCTCATGAAGACAGCGTCACCCAGGCTGGCCGTCCCCGTTATCCGTTGGATCACTCCCGGCGGGGGAGTAGACGATCACGAGACACACGTGGAGGGCGCCATTCGCGAGCTGTTTGAAGAAACCGGGCTCCGTGTGGCCGATGTGGGTGAGCCCGTGTGGAGCGTCTCAGGCGAGAGCAGGTTTTCGGACGGACACGTTCAGACCACCTATGCGGAGTTCTTTGCCGTGCACACGCAGTCCTTTGAGCCTGTTGACCACAACTGGATGCCCGACGAATTCTCCGACATCCACGATGTGCGGTGGTGGCAGCTCGACGACCTTCGCGTCACGGAGGAGCCGTTTGGGCCGCTCAATCTGGTCGATTTGGCCAGTGGCGTCCTGACCGGGCGGCACAAAAAATAGGGCGGCCATCCGCAGATGACCGCCCCAACGTTCTCGCTCACTAGCTCCGAGCGCGACCCACGGCAATGGCGCCAACCACCTGAACAACTGCCAGCGCGAGTGCCACAGCGCCAATCACGATCATGATGAGTGCAACGCCCTGGCTGCCCAAGAAGAACATGGCAACTCCCGCGAGCACCGAAATGATTCCGGTGACGATACTGAACGCACGAGCTGCCGCACGTGACGACTCAATCAGGGTCGCAATTCCATCGATGATCCACGAAATGCCGATGATGATGGCCAGAACTTCGACGCCGACAGTGATGTTCAGCAGAATCACGACGCCTGCGGCAAGCAAGATCACACCAGTGATAATGCTGAGTGTCCGGCCAAGACCGGTCAGACCGGGGCCCCCGATGCCAACAATCACGCGCACGATGCCCCGAATGAGAACGAAGACTCCGAAGATAATTGCCGCGAGAATCGCCGAGTCTTGTGGGAACACCAGCATCAGAATGCCGACAATGGCCGTGATGACCGCACCGATGATGAGGCCGGTTTGTACCGTCTTTACGGTCTTCTTCGTCGCCTCAGCCGAGTTGCCGTAGTAAATGAATCCGTTGACACCGTTTGGCGTTGACATGCAATCTCCCTTAAAAAATGGTCGGGGGACGATGGCCGCCCCGCTGCAAGCCTAGGGGAGGGGGTGCTCATCTCGTGGCTTTGCCGCAAACACTTTGCCCGGGTTAAGAATGCCGTGCGGATCAAAAACCTGCTTGATCTGCTCTTGGAGCTTGAGCTGTGTGTCGCCCAGTTCTTCACCGAGCCAGTGGCGCTTCAGCACGCCGACCCCGTGCTCTCCGGTGAGCGTTCCGCCGAGATCGAGGGCTGCGTGAAAGAGTTCACCCGCGGCCTGCCAGATGACCTCGGGAGGTTCGGGCGTGTCAAAGATGAAGCTCGGGTGGAGATTGCCGTCTCCGGCGTGCGCGACAACCGGAATCACGATGTCGTACTTTTGCTCAATCGCTGAAATGGCCGCAAACATCTCGACAAGTTTGGTGCGGGGTACGCAGACGTCCTCGATGAGTGTCGTTCCGAGCGTTGTCATTGCGGGGTGGAGACTCCGCCGAATGCGCACGAGCGCGTGTGCTTCCTCTTCGGTCGCAGCAAAGGAGGCGTTTCCTCCGCACGATTCCATGACGGCGACGATGGCCATCGCGTCGTCGTGAGCACTGACACCATCGGTCTGCACGAGGACATGCGAAGAACCCGGGGGAGCCGGCGGCAACTCAAGGTAGTCGTGCACGGCGGTCACGGCACGATCGTCCAGCATTTCCATAATCATGGGCTGTAGGTTGGCCGCCGAGATTTCCGAACACGCCTGGGCTGCCTGCCGGATGCTCGGGAAGTATGCCGAAACTGTTGACACAGAGCCGGGGACCTGCCGATGCACGCGCACGGTAGCCTCCACGACGACGCCCAAGGTTCCTTCGGACCCCACCATCAGGGCTGTCAGGTCGAGGCCGGTCACCCCTTTTGCTGTCGCGCGTCCGACGCGAATCACCTCACCGCTGGCAAGAACTACTTGCAGGCTGAGCACGGCCTCACGCGTAACTCCATACTTAGTACACATTAATCCACCGGCGTTGGTGGCGATATTGCCGCCCACGGTCGAGATGTCGCGTGATGCGGGATCCGGAGCAAACCACAGGCCATGCTTACGCAGTTCCTGGTCGAGGTGATCGTTGATGACTCCTGGCTCAACCACGGCGTATCGCTCAACGTCGTTGATCTCGATGATGCGATTCATTCGCGCCAGGCTCAACACGATTTCACCGGTGCCGGCGAAGCTTCCGCCGACCACGCCGGTTCCCGCGCCCCGGGGTACGACGGCGACACGACTCTGATTTGCCAACCGCAACGTAGTCGACACATCGTCGACGCTCGTTGCATGCACCACACACAGGGGCGTTCCTGCGGCGCTGAGTCCCGATCGGTCCCATCGAGCGGCAGCCAGGTCATCGGGCAGGGTCGACACAACGTCGCCGAGTGCCGCGCGTAACGCGATAACGATGGCTGATTCCGGGGCTTTGTCAACCACGGCGAGGTCGGTGTCTACTGCGTTATCAGTCACGCTCATTAGTCTAGGGACGCACAGTCGGCCCCAACGCGACATACAAGGATTGCACCGATAATGCACATTATGTCAGATTATTCTTTGCCAGCACCTTCTGGCAGTTGAGCCACTCTCCCCGGCCCTACGATGGCAATGTGTCCTTTGCGCCGTCCCACCTCAGCGTCAGGCGATGGTTTGCTTCACTTGTCGTCACGTTCGCGCTCAACGGTATTTTCTTCGCTACCTGGGTGAGCCGAACGCCGGAGACCGAAGACCGGCTCGGACTCACTACCGCGTCGTATGGTCTTTTTGCCACGGTTTTGGGCTTCGGGGCACTCCTGAGCGTTATTTTTGGATCGCGCCTCTTAGTGCGGTTCGGTTCTCGTCGCATTCTCGCGGTCGCATTCATTGGAATGTCAATCTTTTTTGCCCTCACGGGTGCCGCCATCAGTGCCGGGAACCTGCCGTTTGCCGTTTTCAGCAACCTGGGAATGGGCATCTTTTTTGGCATGAGCAACTTTGCCAACAACATTGAGGCCACGGATGTGGATCGAGCATCTCGACGCAGCCTGCTCCCGCCGTTGCACGGCGCGTACAGCGCAGGCCTGTTAATCGGTTCCGCCCTTGGGGCACTTGCCATCTCGGGCAGTGTTCCGCTGTGGCTCGACTTTGACGGCATTGCCGTCATCACTGCGGTTGGCGGTGTTATTGCAACTCGTTTCCTCCCGAAAGACGGCAACTTGCACACCCCTGCGCACGATCACACTGGGGCTTTCGCCCCCGTGGCCACTGCAGCCCAGCGTCGTGCCGTATGGCGCGAACCGCGCACGCTCGGCCTGTCCGGAATTGCTCTGGCGTTCGTTCTCGCCGAGTACGCGGCTGCCACGTGGCTTCCGATTTTCCTCGTCTCGGGTGGGATGACCCCCGAAGAAGGCGCCATTGGTTTTACGTGTTTTGCGGTGGCGATGGCCGCGGGTCGTCTCTTCGGTGGTTTCGTGGTCGAGCGCGTGTCTCGCCCCGTTTTACTGACGTGGCTGAGCATCGTGTGCATCCTGGGCATCGTTCTCGTCATGATGATGAGCGTCTTGCCTTTGGTCTTCCTCGGTGCGACACTTTGGGGGCTTGGCGCGTCGCTAGGTTATCCCCTCGTAAGTTCGGCACTAGCGGAAGACCCCCTCCTCTCCCCCGCGAGAACCCGCGTTCTGCTCGTCTTCATGAACACCGCGATTCTGAGTGTGGGCCCCGCTCTCGGTGCCGTCGGGCAGGCCGGTGGTCTGATCACCGCTATTGCCATCCCCGCTTTGCTCCTTCTGGGTGCGGGCTCTGCCTCTCGGATTGCGCGCCCCCTATCCCCCCACCCGCGACCTGGCACCTGAGCCTGAAAGAGCGTGAGAGTATTGCCTCGTGACGGGAATCGCTGCCTCCCCTGAAGCCCTGCGCACCCGTGTCATCTTCGTCTATTTCTTCGTCTTTGGTCTCTGCGGTTCGTCGTGGTTGGTGCGACTTCCGGAGGTTCGCAGCCTGCTTAGCTTGTCCACGGCCACGCTCGGCCTTGTCCTCATGGCCGGCGCAGTGGGTGCTTTGGGTTCTCTTCTCAATTCCGGTTGGTTCATCTCACGGTTCGGGGCTCGAGCCGCCATTGGCTGGGGGTTCGCGATCCTCGCGGTCGCCATGGTAGTTACCGGCGCAAGTGCCGTTCTGTCTTCAGTTCCCGGAGTGGTCGTTGGCAGTGTCCTCACGGGCTTTGCCTTCGGCATCGGTGACGTGGGTATCAACGTGGAAGGCGCCGACGTGGAAAAGCGCGCCGGACGCACGCTCCTCCCCCAGTTCCATGGCGCTTACTCTCTCGGAACCTTTGCGGGGGCCGGCGTCGGAACTCTCTGCGGAGCCATAGCGATAAACCTGTTTTGGCAGCAGGCCGTCCTGGCTGTGGTTCTGCTCGTCACCAAAGCACTCACGTTTAGATTTCTTCCCGCCCACACGGGTATTCGTGGCGCGCCAACGCATTCCCCGCAAATCCGGCGCCCGGGAACGCGACTCACCACTCGGCTCGTCCTCCTCGGACTCGGGATACTGGGGTTCACTCTCGCCGAGGGTGCCGCGAACGACTGGATCACCATTGCGATCGTCGATGACTTTCGGCTTTCGGCCACCGTGGCCGGCATCACGTTCGCTTGCGCAATGTGCGGAATGGTCGTTGTGCGCTTTGCTGGCGGTCGCGCCGTTGACCGATGGGGCCGGGTGATCGCCCTTCGTGCTTCGGCGGTCGTGGGATTGATTGGCGTTTTCCTTCTTATTTTTGCTCCCTCTATCTTCGTCGCATGGGCGGGAGCGACTTTGTGGGGCGCCGGCGTTGCCCTCGGTTTCCCGCTGTTCATTTCTGCCGCCGCAGACGGTGAAAACTCGTCTGGCCGTGTTGCCGTTGTGTCGACGTTCGGCTACGTCGCTTTCCTCGTGGGCCCTCCCCTCCTCGGCTTTCTTGGAGAAAGCTGGGGGGTGCTCAACATGTTTTACGTCGTCGCCGGACTGCTGGTGGTTTCCGCGATTCTTTCCGGGGCCGCCAAGCCCCTCAAAACCTAGACGGGTTCTTGGTGTTCGGCGTAGTTCGATACCCCGAACTCAATAATCTCGGCTCCCCCGGCGGAGTTTTCGATCCGACCGTCTCCGGTGAGGCCGATGAACTTTCCGGTGCTGCGGCCGCGAGCGTAGTCAAAAAGGAAGACAGTTCCGACAGGAATCTTTTCCTCACGCCAGGTAAAGACGTAGAGACCTTTTTCGAGCTTCCAAGTCGTGGCGAGTTCGGCAGCAGCGTGTCCGCGCTGTTCACCCACAAGGTTGTGCCACACGAAGCGTCGTGAGCTCAGGTAGATGTGTTCGTAAAGGTGGTTGACGCTGTAACGAAAGAGCGTGCGCTTGCCAATGAGCTCGCGCGTCTCGTGCGGCATCTCGGCATCCGTGTTGCCATCTACGCGGCCCGCGTGAAATGTCTGCATGACACGCGTCTCCGTGGTGAAGTTTTCGTCGTGAATGCGCGAGTGCACAATGAGCGCCCACCCTGTGACGGGCTGAAAAATGAGTGTGATCGACTCGACCTTGCGGGCGGAGATGCTGAAGTCCACCCAGAACGCTCCATCGCCCACGGCAACGCCGTCGTAGGTCTCCTCGCCGTCGCCGGCCCACTCTTCACCGGTGACCGACCAGGCAACCCGATTGCCAGCGAGAAAGGTGAACTTCGCCACTCCCCCATCCTCAAGCAAGACACTGTGCTCAGATCCGGCCAGAGCATCGGTCTGCGGGAGGCGATTCGTATCGATGCCCTCGGAGAAATCCTCCATGTTTCGCCATTCGGCGGACTCGACGAGGTTAGGCGTTTGCTCAGCTGACACGGTGCACTCCCTTGTGTAACGAACGTGGCTGGTGTGATTCTATGCTCGCAGACGCGAACAAGCCATACTTAGCCGAGAGCGCACAACGGATGCGCAGGCGTGCCAGCACGAGAGGTGAAAAGAGAAAAATGTCGCAGTTTGTTCTTGCCATCGATAACGGCACGACAAGCACACGTGCCATCATCTTTGACCGCTCAGGTAAGCGTTACGGAATTGCCCAAAAGGAGACCACCCAGCACTTTCCCCAGAGCGGCTGGGTAGAGCACGACGCCACGGAGATCTGGAACAACACGCTCGAGGTGATTTCCTCGGCCCTCGCCGACGCCAAACTCTCGGCCACAGACATTGCCGCCGTAGGAATCACCAACCAGCGAGAAACCACCATCGTGTGGGATCGTGCCACCGGAGTTCCGCTCTATAACGCCATTGTTTGGCAAGACACGCGCACGCAGAGCGTGGCTGACGACCTTACCGAGAACGAGGGCATCAACCGTTTCTCGCAACTCACTGGTCTGCCCCTGACTGCGTACTTCTCGGCCACCAAGATTGCCTGGATTCTCGATAACGTGCCCGGTGCCCGCGCTCGAGCCGAAGCCGGCGAGCTGGCGTTCGGCACTCCCGACACGTGGATCCTGTGGAACCTCACGGGCGGTGTTGACGGAGGTGTTCATGCCACCGACGTCACAAATGCCTCGCGCACACTCCTGATGAGTCTCGCCGCGCTTGAGTGGCACGATGACCTCCTGGACGTTTTTCGCGTACCGAGAGCCGTGTTGCCGCAGATTCGCTCATCGTCGGAGATTTACGGAACAGCAGTAGGCCCGCTCAGCGGTGTTCCTGTTTCGGGAATTCTCGGGGATCAGCAGGCTGCCACGTTCGGCCAAGCAGCCTTTAGCTCGGGCGAGACGAAAAACACTTACGGAACCGGGTGTTTCTTAATCATGAACACCGGCACCGACATCGTGTACTCAACCAACGGACTCATCACGACGGTTGCCTACAAACTGGCTGATGAACCAGCGAACTACGCGCTGGAGGGGTCAATCGCTGTCGCTGGCTCTCTCGTGCAGTGGCTCCGCGACAACCTGGGTCTGATCAGCGACGCCAGTGAGATCGAAGCCCTCGCCACGAGCGTGGCAGACTCGGGTGGTGCGGTCATCGTGCCGGCGTTTAGCGGGCTGTTTGCGCCCTACTGGCAAACCGACGCGCGGGGCGTCATCGTGGGCCTGACGCGCTTCGTCAATCGAGCTCACCTCGCCCGGGCCGCCCTCGAAGCCACCGCCCTTCAGACACGGGACGTCGTGGATGCCATGTCCACCGACACCGGCGTGAGCATCCCGGACCTTCGGGTCGACGGCGGCATGGTCAAGAACGAGTTCCTCATGCAATTTCAGGCAGACGTTCTCGGCATCCCCGTCCGACGACCATCGGTGAGTGAAACCACGGCCCTGGGGGTGGCGTTTGCTGCCGGACTGGCGGTCGGTTACTGGAAGGACATCGATGAACTGCGTGCCCTCTGGGCCGAAGACGCTCGATGGATTCCGACCATGTCAGATCAGGAGCGCGAACGCCAGATGCGCGTGTGGCGTAAAGCGGTCTCGAAGAGCCTCGACTGGATTGATGACGACTCCCCCGCTCTGTAGCCACGCGGCCACTCACGATCAGGGGCTTTGCCGGCTGTAGTGCAGAGTGAACGACCTTAGCTGTCTCCGTGAGACCGGCGCTGCGTAGCCACAGCCCACGCCGCCAGTTTGTCGGCCGCCGCGCCCGAATCAATCGCCTCGGCCGCACGCGCCATGCCCCGAGCTAAGCGCTCAGCAATGTGGGTATTGGACGACTCTGGGTGATCGATGAGATCGAAAGCGGCCATGCCCGCTGCCGCGTTGAGAAGTACAATGTCGCGAACAGGGCCCGGCTTTCCGGCAAACGTGTCGCGAGCGATGGCAGCATTTTCGGCTGGAGTTCCGCCCCGGATGTCGTCAAGGGTTGCGGCCTGAATGCCTAACTCTCGTGGATCGATGTCGTGCTCCTCCACGCGACCGCGGTTGACCTCCCACATTCGCGAGTGGCCCACGATGCTCAGCTCGTCAAGCCCTTCGTCGCCACGAAAAACGAGAGCGGACGCGTCGCGGCTCTGCAGCACGCCCACAATCAGGGGAACGCGCTCGATGCTCGCCACACCCACGGCGTTTGCTTCCGGACGCGCAGGGTTGCAGAGGGGCCCCAAAATATTGAAGATGGTCGGAATTCCTAGTTCGGTGCGAGCTTTGCCGGCGTGCCGAAACCCTGGATGGAATGCCGCGGCAAAGGCAAAAACTATGCCAACCTCGGCAAAGACGTCGGCAAGCTCCTGCGGAGAAAGCGACAGGTCTATGCCCAACTCGGCGAGCACATCCGATGACCCCGACGCACTCGACGCGGCCCGGTTTCCGTGCTTCACAATGGGGATTCCCGCGCCGGCACAGACGATGGACGCCATGCTCGACACGTTCACGGTCTTGTGGTTATCGCCCCCTGTTCCCACGATATCGAGCGCCCGCGAGGGCACCGGCAACGCCACCGCGTTGTGCAAGACGGCGTCGCGAAAACCCACCACTTCGTCGACCGTTTCGCCCTTTGCGCGCAACGCGACGAGGAATCCGGCGAGCTGGGCATCCGTCACCTCACCCGAAACGATGTCGTTCATTGCCCAGGTGGCGTGGCTCACGCTCAGGTCTTCTCCGTCCAACAGAGTGCTGATTGTTTGCGGCCAAGTGTACTGAGTCGACATGTCTTCAAGATTAGTTGCCACACGGCGGAAATCGGCCGAAATCACCCCGCCGGAGACCGTGTCTGAAGGCGCTAACCGATATAACTGCGCGCGCTATCCGCCATAATGGAGGGGTGACTTCAGCAACCGTATCCCCCCGCCAAGGCGCCCCCGTCGTCAATCGACCGAGCCCCGTTGCTGTGGGAACAATCGTGTGGCTCGGCAGTGAAGTCATGTTCTTCGCTGGCCTCTTCGCGATCTACTTCACTCTTCGATCCGCCGCCCCCGAGCAGTGGGCCGCTGAATCTGGTCTGCTCAACATCCCCTTCTCGCTCACCAACACACTGATTCTTGTGGCCTCATCGTTCACGGCTCAGTTTGGTGTTTTTGCGGCCGAGCGTCTTCAGCCCCGCGCCACCGGCTGGAAGCCCACGCAGTGGGGAATGGTGGAGTGGTTTTTCCTCACCTACGCCATGGGCGCCATCTTCGTCGCCGGCCAAATCTATGAATATGCCATGCTCGTCTCCGAGGGTGTCACGTTGGATTCCAACGCCTATGGAGCAGCCTTCTACCTCACCACCGGCTTCCACGGATTGCACGTTACCGGTGGTTTGATTGCCTTCCTGCTGGTCATTGGTCGCGCCTACGCCGTAAAGCGATTCGGGCACAAGGAAGCCTCGAGCGCCATCGCCGTGTCGTATTACTGGCACTTCGTTGACGTTGTCTGGATTGCTCTGTTCATGATTATTTACGTCCTCAAGTAGACCGGTAGAAATCACATGTCTCAGAAACCCGAATCACACCGCAAACGCGGACGCCGCTCCCCTTTCGCCATCATTCTGCTCGTTGCAATTGGGCTCATCACAACAGGCGCCGCTTATGCCATGGCGTCGACCGCAACAGCGAGTGCTCAAGTGGATCTCTCGAGCCCCGAAGTAATCGATGAGGGGGCGAAGCTTTTTGCAGCAAACTGCGCCACGTGTCACGGCCTGCAGGCTCAGGGCACCGCGAACGGACCCGGGCTCATTGGAGTCGGCGCCGCTTCCGTGGACTTCCAGGTGGGAACCGGCCGCATGCCCATGCAGGCCAACGGGCCGCAAGCTCCGGCGAAGCCCGTCCAATTCACCGACGCACAGGTTCAGGCACTCGCTGCCTACGTTGCTTCGCTCGGCCCCGGACCGTCGATCCCGAGTGAATCAATGCTCACGGGCGGAGATGTGGCACACGGAGGAGAACTCTTCCGCATCAACTGCGCCATGTGCCACAACGTTGCCGGTGCTGGTGGCGCCCTGACCGAGGGCAAGTACGCTCCTACGCTCGACAACTCCTCGGCCGTGCACGTGTATGAGGCCATGCTCACAGGCCCTCAGAACATGCCGGTTTTCAACGATCTCAACCTCACCCCCACTGAGAAAAAAGACATTATTGCGTACCTCGAGTACCAGAAGGCGAACCCCTCCCCTGGTGGTCTCGAGCTGGGATCACTCGGCCCTGTTTCCGAAGGCCTGTTTCTCTGGATCTTTGGTGTCGGTGCAATCATCGGCCTGACCATCTGGATCACCGCAAAGTCGAACTAGTCGCCGCCACGCGCATTTTTTTAGGAGAACAATGGCCAAGATCGTCAAGAGTTCGGAGAGTTCCGAACTCGTTGAATCGTCGGGCGAGCGACTCAGTGGCAAAGAGCTGGGTACCGCAGTCGTCACGACTGACGCCTTCCCGAACCCTGGCCTTCCGCCTCACCGCCAGCGCGTCACCGACACTGATCCTCGTCGTCTCGCTCGCGCCGCTCGAATTGTCGGATGGTTGTTTTATCTCTCAATCGCCGGCAGCGTCTTTACTATTTTCGCGTACATGTTCTTCCCCATCGAAGACGGCGACACGACGTCGCTTCGACTCAGCACGCTCTACATCGGACTCGGTAGCGCCTTTGCTCTCTTGGCGATTGGCGTTGCCGCCGTGCACTGGGGCAAAGCCGTCATGGCCGACAAGGAGGGCGTCGACGAACGCCATCCCGTTCGTGGCACTCAAGAAACGCGAGAGCGCGCCATTGAGATTTTCAAGGAAGCGGACGAGGAGTCCGGATTTAGTCGCCGGTCCCTGATTCGCAACGGCATGATTGGCGCGTTTATCGCCTTCCCGCTGCCCGCCATAGCGCTGTTCAGAGGTCTGGCTCCCATGGAGGTAGACCCGAACAACGAACTGAAGCACACCTTCTGGAAAGAGGGACTGCGTCTGACGCGCGACCCCACGGGCGTTCCTATCAAGGCGTCTGACATGACCATCGGCTCGAGCGTTCACGTGATTCCCGAGGGGCTCGTGGATCTTCCTGAGCACGAGAAACTCGATGCCAAGGCAAAAGCGGCCGTTCTTCTTGTTCGGCTGAAGCCCGAAGACCTGAATTGGACGAGCGACAAACGCAAGAGCTGGTCGTACGACGGAATCGTTGCCTACTCCAAGATTTGTACACACGTAGGGTGCCCGGTGGCGCTTTATGAGCAGCAAACACACCACTTGTTGTGCCCCTGTCACCAGTCACAGTTCGACATCTCAAACGAGTGCGCGGTCATTTTTGGCCCGGCAGCTCGTCCCCTTCCTCAGTTGCCCATCACGGTTGACGCTGAAGGTTATCTCGTTGCGCGAAGTGATTTTGATCAACCCGTAGGACCGAGTTTCTGGGAGCGTGAGAAATAATGACTGTTACAGCCACACCGCCATCAAGCGGAGTAACGGGCAAGATCTCTAACTACCTTGACGAGCGAACGAGCATCTCGGGCGCTGTCAAAGAGTTTGGTCGTAAGATTTTCCCTGACCACTGGTCATTCTTGCTCGGCGAGGTTGCGCTCTACAGCTTCGTCATCATCCTGCTTTCGGGAAGTTTCTTGACGTTCTTCTACCAGGCGTCGATGGCCACCGTGGAGTATGAGGGCTCGTACGTTCCCCTCAAGGGTGTCGAAATGTCGGTCGCAATGGCGTCGACCCTGGACATCTCGTTTGACCTCCGCGGCGGACTCTTGCTGCGTCAGATTCACCACTGGGCTGCACTGCTTTTCATTGCGGCCATCGGTCTCCACATGCTTCGTATCTTCTTCACGGGAGCATTCCGTAAGCCACGAGAGCTCAACTGGACGATTGGTTTCGTTCTCTTTGTCCTGGCCATGGCCGAAGGATTCACCGGTTACTCACTTCCGGATGACCTGCTTTCCGGAAACGGTCTGCGCATTATCGACGGAATGATCATGGGACTTCCTGTTGTGGGAACGTGGATTTCGTTCTTGCTCTTTGGTGGTGAATTCCCCGGAACGGATATTGTGGGGCGCTTGTACACGCTGCACATCCTGCTCCTGCCGCTCATCATCCTTGCCTTGATTGTTCTGCACCTGATGTTCGTGATCATTCACAAGCACACCCAGTACCCGGGACCGGGACGTACCGAGAACAACGTGGTGGGCTACCCCGTGCTCCCCGTGTATGCGGCTAAGGCAGGCGGATTCTTCTTCCTCGTGTTTGGCGTCGTGGTACTGATTGCGGCAACGGTCACCATCAACCCCATATGGTCCTACGGGCCCTATGACCCCTCCCCCGTTTCGGCCGGTACGCAACCCGACTGGTACATCGGCTTCGCAGACGGCGCTTTGCGCCTGATGCCCGGTTTGGAAACCTACTGGTTTGGCTACACGTGGTCGTGGAACATCATCATTCCCGTTCTCGTACTGTTGGTGTTCTTAGCCCTGGTCTTTGCCTACCCGTTCATCGAGGCGTGGGTCACGGGCGACAAGCGTGAGCACCACCTTCTCGACCGGCCGCGCAACGCCCCCGTGCGCACCGCGATCGGTGCCGCCGGTGTGCTGTTCTACGCCGTACTGTGGGCGGGTGCCGCATCGGACATCATCGCGACGCACTTCAGGGTGACCATGGAGGGTGTCATCAACACGCTCCAGATTTTGCTCATCTTGGGTCCGATTTTCGCCTTCATGATCACGAAGCGTGTGTGTCTCGGTCTCCAAAAGAAGGATCGCGAAATCGCACTTCACGGCTTCGAGACGGGACGCATCGTGCGACTTCCCGGCGGAGAGTTCACCGAGGTACACCAGCAGCTCAACGATTACGATCGCTGGCAACTGGTCTCGTACAATGACAATGCCCCCATCATGGTCCGCCCCAATGAGCGTGGAAAGATCACGGGTAGCATGCGCCGCCGGGCAGCGATGTCACGGTTCTTCTTCGAAGACCGGATTGCACCGGTGACTCAGAAGGAGCACAAGGAAGCGCTCGAGCACTCGCACCACTAGCGCGTTAGCTCTCCCCTACTCTGGGGCTCGGCCGAATGGTCGGGCCCCAGTACTTTTGCTTGGCACGCAGGAGAGGGGCTATGACGCAGCCAAGACGCGCACCCGCGCCCCGGACCCTTCGTGGGCCAGGCGCAAGGATCAGTGGTGTCGAGTTAGGTAGTAGCGAGATGGTTTGTCTCGACATGTTTGCGGCGTTAGCAAACTCGAGGTTACGGAGAATTCAGAGACTGCCGAGTCGCGACTGTGGTCGTGCAGAGTACGGCTTTCTAGTGGCCGAAGTTACCGCGGTAGTACTCGTAGGTCCAGCCGACGAGAGCCACGAGAGCAAGGGGTACGCCAATAATCGTGACCCAGATGCCTACGGCGAGGCCCAAGAAGACGAAGAACAGTGCCAGACCGATGATGAAGGGCCACCAGCTCCAGGGGCTGAAGTGTCCCATCTCGGGGTCGGCATCATCGACATCGGTATCGGCGTCTTCGGGAAAAACTTGGCCCGCCTGGGAGCGCTTGACCATGTTGAGAAAGAAGGCAATGAACCCGGCGAGAATTGCCGACAGCGCGATCCCCATACTTCCGACAATTTCAAGCTGCCCGTAAACAAGGTAGTTCCACAGGGAATAGACACCGGCTGCGAGCAAAAAGAAGCCAGCAAGCAGCCAAAAGAGGCCAATGTTCGCTCTCATGGTTAGGCTCCCTTTGCCGCAATCACTTTGGTCGGGCGTGGACCACCGATACTCCCCGGCGCGAGCTCGGGGTGGTTGAGATCGAAGGCGGGTGACTCGCTGCGAATGCGAGGAATCGAGGTGAAGTTATGGCGCGGGGCGGGACAGGCCGTAGCCCACTCGAGTGAGCGACCGCTTCCCCACGGGTCGTTGACCTTAACCTTGGGTGCATAGCGCCACGTGACGTAGACGTTGATAATCCACGGGACGAGCGACACAGCCATGACGAATGAGCCGACTGTGGAAAGCTGGTTCATCCAGGTGAACCCATCCTCTGGCAGGTAAGTGGCGTACCGTCGCGGCATACCAATAACGCCCAACCAGTGCTGAATCAGGAAGGCGGCATGGAAGCCAATGAAGAATAACCAAAAATGAATTTGTCCGAGGCGTTCATTCATCATTTTTCCGGTCCACTTTGGCCACCAGAAGTAAAGGGCGCCAAAGAGTCCAAAGACGATACCGCCCACGACGACGTAGTGGAAGTGCGCCACGATGAAGTAGGTGTCTGACAGGTGGAAGTCCAGCGGAGGCGAAGCCATGATCACGCCGGTGAGACCACCAAAGATAAAGTTGAACACAAAGCCCAACGCGAACAGCATGGGTGTCTCGAAGGTCACCGAGCCCCGGAACATCGTGCCGACCCAGTTGAATATCTTCACACCCGTGGGCACCGCGATGAGCATCGTGAGGAGGGCGAAGAACGGAAGCAGAACAGCACCCGTCACGTACATATGGTGGGCCCACACCGTCATGGACAACGCGCCGATAGCAATTGTTGCGTAGACCAGGGTGCGGTAGCCAAAGATGGGCTTGCGACTAAAGACGGGAATAATCTCTGAGATCACGCCAAAGAACGGCAGGACGAGAATGTACACCTCGGGGTGACCAAAGAACCAGAAAAGATGCTGCCACAGGATTGCTCCGCCGGTTGCGGCGTCAAACACGTGCGAGCCGAAGACGCGGTCTGAACCGAGCGCAAAGAGAGCGGCAGCCAAAATGGGGAACACGAGGATGACCAGGATCGATGTCACCATGATGTTCCAAGTGAAAATGGACATGCGGAACATGGTCATTCCCGGTGCGCGCATGGTGATGATGGTGGTGATGAAGTTCACGGCGCCAAGAATCGTGGCGAATCCACCGAGCGCGAGTCCGAAGACCCACATATTGCTTCCCAGCCCCGGCGAGAACGTTTGAGTAGATAACGGCGTATAGGCAAACCACCCAAAGCTCGCAGACCCCTGAGGCGTCAGGAAGCCGCCGACGGTGATGAGGCTGCCGAAGAAGTACATCCAGTACGACAACATGTTGAGTCGCGGGAACGCCACATCAGGCGCACCGATCTGCAGCGGAATCAGCTCGTTGGCAAGGCCCGCAAAAAGTGGTGTGGCCACGAGGAGCAGCATGATGGTGCCGTGCATCGTGAACATCTGGTTGTACTGCTCTTTGGTCTGCAGAACCTGCATGCCCGGCGCCCAGAGTTGCGCACGAATGAGCAGTGCCATCACTCCACCGATGAGGAAGTAGATAATCGACGTGATGATGTAAAGGTGACCCACGATCTTGTGGTCGGTTGAGGTCATCCAACGAACGACAATGTTTCCGCGCTGCACTGGGCGCGTCACGCCAACTGTGGCGGGCTTGTCAGCGTTGCTGACCACCGGGGTGGGAGAAAGCGTTGTGCTCATAGTCTCGTTCCCTTATTCATTTTCCGCTCCGGGCGCGGCGACGCCCGGCAGGTTCTGGTTACGGTCGAATGTTGCATCAAGTTGGCCAACAAATCCCTTGTCAGCGAGCCCTTGCGTGTAGGCGTCGTACTCTGCCTGTGAGACGACCTTTACCTTGAAAAGCATCATGGAGTGGAACTCTCCGCAGAGTTCGGCGCACTTGCCCATGTACGTTCCCTCGCGCTCGGGAATGACCGACATGTAGTTGGTTCTTCCCGGAATCAGATCTTTCTTGTACAGAAAATCGATCACCCAGAAGGAGTGGATGACGTCCCGCGCGTTGAGCTGAATCTCGATTTTCTTGCCCACAGGCAAGTAGAGCGTGGGAATCGATGCTTGATCGATGGCGCCCTGTTCGGCGCCCAGGGAGGTGTCTGGCTGTACCTGAATGCCTGCGGTGTAGACGTTTTGGTTGACGTAGTTGAAGTCCCATGCCCACTGCTTGCCGTAGACCTGAATGACCTGATCTGGCTCATCGAAGCGCGCCTCAATAATTGCTTCGTCGCGAGCAGTGAAGAAGAAGAAACCGAGGACAAGAAGAAGCGGAACAACGGTGAAGAAAACCTCGATGGGCATGTTGTAGCGCAGCTGAACGGGCATTCCCGTCTGCCCGCGTCGACGACGATAAACGGCAACCGCCCACATCAGGAGGCCCCACGCGATGATGCCCACGGCAAAGAGGACGATCCAACCGGTCACCCACAGTGCCGAGATACGTTCGGTGTGGTTCGTTGCCGGCGGCCCTCCCTCGACGAAACCAGGCAGATAGCCGTTCAGTTCCGCAGTGGTGCACCCCGCGAGAAAAATCGCAGTGGCGGCAGCAATCGGAATTGCGGCCCAGCGGAGGCGACGATTGAGGCGCACCAGTGACCTTTCGACCCGTGAAAAGAGAACCACGGCGTGGCCCTCCAACGTGTTTTTAGCCTACCCGCAATGACGCTTTCGGGTGACGCGTGGGCGCAAGAATCAGGCAGTTTTTTCGATCTGTACCCGCTAAGCGGAAGGACTAGTGAAAGGAGTCCCCGCACGCGCACGTGCCACCGGCGTTGGGGTTCTCGATAACGAACCTCTGGTTCATCATGGAGTCTTCAAAATCAATAATGGCGCCCTCCAGGTAGGGTGCGCTCTTCTTGTCGATCACAACTTCAACCCCGCCGTAGTCGACCACAAGATCGTTGTCGTGGAGCTTTTCGTCGGGCATGAGGTCGCGATACCGCAGTCCCGAACATCCGCCAGACTCAACGGCAAGGCGGAATCGAATGACTTCGTCAGCAAAGTCCGACTCGAGAATGCGACGCAGTTTGTCGGCAGCAGCGTCGGTAACGATAACGCCGTGTGCGGGAGTGTTGGTTTCGGTCATGCTGGAATTTTACCAGCCCAATCCATCGTTTAACGCCATGAGGAACCTTGTCTCGGATCCCGTGGCGCGCAGGAACCCGGGAAGGTGAAGAGATTCATTCGGGCTGTGCGCACGCGTGTCGGGATCTTCGATACCCGTGATGAGAATTTCAGCATCGGGAAATACGGTGAGGAACTCAGCAATAAAGGGGATGGATCCGCCGATGCCCATTTCGACGGGCTCCGTCTGCCACGACTCGCGCATGGCCTGGGTCATCAGTTGTGCCGCAACCGAATCGATGGCCGCGGAATATCCATCACCCGTCGCGATGAGGTCTACGCTCACGCGCGCGCCCCACGGGGCGTGCGTCAGAAGATGCGAGGTGACCACCTCTGCTGCTTGCGCGGCCGACTGACCCGGCGATACCCGGATGCTCACGCAGGCACGCACCGAGGCAGAAAGTGTGTTGCTCGCTTCGTCAACGGAGGGCATGTCGATTCCCGTGACCGTAATGGCCGGTCGGGTCCACATGCGCTCGAGGATGTCGCCGTGGCCGATTGCATCGACCCCGGCCAAGACACCGGACTCATCGCGAAGGCGCGACTCGTCATAGTCGGGACTGTTGCGACGGTGAGACTCACGAAGTCCGCGAACGGCTACCCCTCCGTCGTCGTCATGTAGCGATGCCAAAAGACGCGTCATGGCCATCATGGCGTCGGGAACCGCGCCGCCAAACATTCCCGAGTGCACGGGATGGTCGAGCGTCGACACCGTGACCGCCAGTGTTGCCGTACCCCGAAGGCTCGTGGTGAGAGCAGGGATCTCCGTGCTCCAGTTCATGGAATCGGCAACGATGATGACATCGCTCGCCAGTGTGGCGCGATGCGCCTCGAGCAGGTTGGTGAAGGACGGAGATCCGTACTCTTCTTCACCCTCAATGAAGACGACGATGCCGAGGTCGGGATCCGGCCGCAAGGCCTTCAGGGCGCGCAGCGCACCCACGTGCGACATCACCCCGGCCTTGTCGTCAGCTACTCCTCGCCCATAGGCGCGCTCCCCCACCCGGGTGACCACAAACGGCTCGGTCTCCCAAGCCTCCTCATCGCCTGCCGGCTGAACGTCATGGTGGGCGTACAACATCACGGTGGGACCGCCACCTCGGGGTTCGCGGCGGGCAATGACCGCGGGTTGCCCGTGGGTGCTCGTCTCACCCACCGGAGCAGAGACGATCTGGACCGCATCGAACAATCCCGTATCTTCGAGCAGGCCGGCCGTATATTTCGCGCTGGCCCGCACGTGCGCCGCATCGTGCGAGGGCCACGAAACCGAGGGAATCGCCACCAACTCGGTGAGAGCGTCCACCAACTCGTCCTCTAGCGCTGCAACAACGGCATCAGGATTATCCTGGTCACTGTGGGCGGCTTCCAAGGGCATGCCGCTAATCTTATGGTTATTGCACATAGACGTAAGGAAGCAAGTGTCGAAAAACACCGTCGAACCTAGTTCCGAGGCAACGCCCGCGCAGTCCGTTGTCGGCAAGGGCCACGCCACACCGACGCGCAAGGAGCGCGAAGCGGCGAACAAGCGCCCCCTCGTTCCCGAAGACCGGGCACAGGCGCGTCGTCAGAATCGTTCGCGCATGGTCGAAGAGCGTGAGCGCGCCCGAGTCGGCATGGCCGCCGGTGATGAGCGCTACCTGCCCACACGCGACCGCGGTCCCCAGAAGCGCTACGTTCGCGACTATGTTGACGCGCGCTACAACGTGGGCGAGCTGACGATCCCCTTTATGGTGTTGGTTATCATGACGTCGTTCGTGCCACCCCTCATGGAGATCGGCGTCATTGTGATGTGGAGTTTCCTCATCATCATCATTGTCGATTGCTCCATCATGACGTTCATGCTTCGAAAAAGCCTCCGAGCAAAGTTTGGCTCGTCCGATCGCGGCGTTTCCTGGTACGGCTCCATGCGGTCTATTCAACTTCGGGCCATGCGCATGCCCAGGCCAGCAGTTCGGCGCCGTCAATACCCGAGCTAAACGGCGTCGTTGAGACCACGCGTTATCCGGCGCGCCCAGCCCGGTCCCGCATAGACAAATCCGGTGTACCCCTGCACAAGATCGGCCCCGGCATCAAGCCGTTCGCGCACGTGAGCCGCCGTTTCCACGCCGCCCACCGAGATGAGAGCAAAAGGTCGTGGCAACCGGGCGCGCAGTAGGCGCAAAATTTCGAGTGAACGGTGAGCTACGGGCGGGCCTGATACTCCCCCGTCGCCCATGGCCTCGACGCGCGCTGAGTCCGTCACGAGCCCTGCACGCGACACGGTAGTGTTTGTCGCCACAATTCCGGCAACCCCGATGCGCTGACACATCTCAGCGATGCGCAGCGCCTGATCGTTGGTGACATCCGGAGCAATCTTGACGAACAGGGGAACACCGGAGCATTCGCGAAAAACGGCACGGACAAGAGGCTCGAGGAGATCGATTTCTTGAAGTCCCCGCAAGCCCGGGGTGTTGGGGGACGAAACGTTCACGACCAGATAATCGGCCAGGGGCGCCAGGAGCTTCGTGGATGTCACGTAGTCGTCGACGGCGTCAGCAACGTCCACAATTCGACTCTTGCCAATGTTCACGCCGATCACGGGAACGTTCTTTCCCCGACGCACCCGGCGAAGGCGCTGCGCCACAACACTCGCGCCATCGTTATTGAAACCCATGCGGTTGATGAGACCGCGATCGGCAATGAGTCGAAACAACCGGGGACGAGCATTGCCGGCCTGAGCCAGAGCCGTGACCGTGCCCACCTCGATGTGTCCAAATCCCAGGTTTGCCAGTCCCCGCGTCATCCTCGCGTTCTTGTCGAAACCCGCAGCAAGACCGAAGGGCGTGGGGAACGACACACCGAGAACGTCCCTGGAGAGTTCCGGGCGCGGGCGCACGGTTCGCGCGAGTATCGCCCCCACGGGAGGCCATCCCGCGAGGTGGATGATGGGCATGGCGAGGTGATGCGCGCGCTCGGGGTCAATGCGGGAGAAAAGCGAACGAAAGAGAAAACCGTAGAAGCCCGGAATCCTGTGGGTCGCGCGTTGCGTCATCAGGTGCCCGAACTCGGCTCTTCGGTCACGGGTTGCGCAGCCCGCTCACGATCAGCGCGGAGAACGGCGACGGCGGCCTCAAAATCGTTCAGCGAGTCAAACGCTTGATACACGCTCGCAAACCTCAGGTACGCCACCTCATCGAGATCCTTGAGGGGCGGTAGAACGGAAAGGCCGATTTCGTTTGCCTCGATCTGCGAGGCTCCCGTGGCTCGGATTGCTTCTTCTACCTTCTGTGCCAGTGTTGCCAAATCGGCATCGGTCACGGGTCGACCCTGACACGCTTTGCGAACACCGGCAACCACCTTCTCGCGACTAAACGCCTCAACAACACCCGAGCGCTTGATCACGGAGAGGCTGGCCGTCTCGAGCGTGCTGAAACGACCCGAGCACTCCGGACACTGGCGGCGGCGGCGAATCGAGAGGCCGTCGTCCGAGGTGCGCGAATCAATCACGCGCGAATCCGAATGGCGACAGAACGGGCAGAACATGTCAGTGCCCCCGAAGCGTTCGCGCGTCAACGGCATCGCCGTGGGCGGGGAGGCTCTCTGCATCGGCGAGTGCGCGCACGTGACGAGACACGTCAGACAAGCCCACTGCGTCGTAGCGAACAATCTGCTGCGCGCGGAGGAACGTGTACGCACCCAGTGCCGACGAAAAACGAGACTGTCCCAGCGTGGGAAGAACGTGATTTGAACCTGCCGCATAGTCGCCCAGGCTCACCGGGGAGTCATTGCCAACAAAAATGGCGCCCGCGTTGACCAGCAGGGGCACGAGAGTTTCAGGATCCGCCACGTGCACCTCGAGGTGTTCGGGCGCATACGCGTTGCTCAGCGCAACCGCGTGGGCCATGTCGTCCACGAGAATGAGAGCCGATTGTGGCCCAGCCATCGCCTCGGCGACGCGAGCGCTGTGTGTCGTTTGGGCAACCAGCGATGTCACCCGTGCCGCAACGGCGTCGAGAAGGTCTGGCGAATCCGTGACGAGAACTGCGGCCGCCATGGGGTCGTGTTCGGCCTGCGAAATGAGGTCGGCGGCCACGAAATCTGCATCGGCCGAGGCATCAGCAATAATCAAAATCTCCGTGGGGCCCGCCTCTGAGTCGATACCCACGAGCCCGCGAACGAGGCGTTTGGCGGCGGCCACAAAAATGTTTCCCGGTCCCGTGATTACATCAACCGGATCAAGGCCCAGAGAAGAAACTCCGTGCGCAAGAGCGCCAACCGCGCCCGCGCCTCCCATGGCGTAGACCTCGTCCACTCCCAGAAGCTCCGCCGCGGCCAACACCGTGGGGTGAACCGCAAACTCGAAGTCACGCTGAGGTGGCGAAACCACTGCTATCGACGCGACACCCGCCACTTGTGCCGGAACCACATTCATCACCACGCTCGAGGGGTAGACGGCCTTGCCTCCCGGCACGTAGAGCCCCACGCGCGAAACAGGAACCCAGCGCTGTTCCACGGCGGCGCCGGGGCCGAAGGTGGTCTGCGTAGACGGTGGCACCTGATTGACCGAAGCTCGCCGAACCCGATCAATCGCGAGTTCCAGCGCTTCGCGCACCGTCGGATCTAACTGCGCGAGCGCCTGCGTCATCTGCGCGCGGTCAACCCGCAGGGCAGCGGGTACCCCGCCGTCAAACTTTTGCGCCTGCTCACGCAGTGCCAGCTCGCCGCGTGCCACAACATCCGCAATGAGTTCTTCAGCCACCTCGAGAGCGGCTGAGAGGTCGTTTGCTGCTCGGGGAACGCTCGCGAGCAGGCTGACCGCAGAACGGTCTTTGCCGCGAAGATCCAGCGTGCGCATCATGGTGAATCCAGTCTACGGTGGCTATTCAAGACAACCGGGTCCGAGTAGCGACTTGAGTTCGCCAAACAAATCCGAACTCACGACCACGCGCTGCGGAAGTTCGAACAGGCGCGTCGCCTCGGGTCGAACAAGCGTGAGTCGCACCTCGACATCGCCGGGATGCCGGGTCAGGATGTCCTGGAGCTTCTCGACGACACCAGTCGTGGCCCGGCGCTCGTCCACACGGATTCCGAGCGGGCCGGCAACTGTTGCCCTCGAGATGTCGGGAATCGTCATGTCTTGCACGGTGATGGCTTTCCCCTCATCTCGAGCGCTGACACGGCCGCGAATGGAGACAACCACATCCGTCGCGAGGTCGTTGCCAAAGTCAAGATAGGTCTTGCCCAGAAACATCACCGTTTGCTGGCCCGTAAAGTCTTCGATTTCGACCATGGCATAGGGCTTACCCGAATTGCGTGCCACACGGCGCTGAATGTCGGTGACGAGCCCGGCAATGGTGACCGTGTCGCCATCGACAATGGATTCACTCGTGATCAGTTCGTCGATGGTGACGGTGGCGTGTTTGGCAAGCTCAATTTCGAGGCCGGCGAGCGGATGATCAGAAACGTAGAGTCCGAGCATCTCTCGTTCAAAGGCCAAAAGGTCGCGCTTGGTCCACTCGCGAGACTCCGGCACCCGCTGTTCGGGAGATTCTTCGTCGAAGAGGTCGCCGAACAGATCGACCATTCCGTTCGCTTCGTTCCGCTTGAGGCTCGCGGCCTCGTCAATGGCGGATTCGTGGATTTCCATCAGACCGCGCCGCGTGTGCCCCAGGCCGTCAAACGCACCGGCTTTGATCAGCGACTCCACGGTCTTGCGGTTGGCCACCTGAAGGGGAACCTTCTTGATGAAGTCGTGGAAAGACGTGAACGCACCTTTTTCGCGTCGCGTCTCCTTGATCGCTTCGACGACATTTGCTCCCACGTTGCGAATGGCGCCAAGACCAAATCTGATGTCGCCCCCCACGGCGGCAAACATTCCTTCGGAAGCGTTGACGTCGGGCGGGAGCACCTTTACCCCCATTCGACGGCACTCCGAGAGATAGGAGCCCAACTTGTCTTTCGCGTCGCCGACGCTGGTAAGCAGCGCGGCCATGTACTCGGGGGCGTAGTTTGCCTTCAGATAGGCCGTCCAGTAGCTCAGAACACCGTAGCCAGCAGAGTGTGCCTTGTTGAACGCGTAGTCGGCGAAGGGCAGTAGCGTGTCCCACAGCGTCTTCTGGGCAGCCGCCCCAAAGCCGCGTTCGGCCATGCCGCTTTCGAACTCGGCCTGAAGTTTGTCGAGTTCGGACTTCTTCTTCTTGCCCATTGCGCGGCGCAACACATCGGCCTGTCCGAGCGTGAAGCCTGCCACCTTTTGCGCGACGGCCATCACCTGTTCTTGGTACACGATGAGCCCGAAGGTGCCGCCGAGAATTTCCTGGAGGGGAACTTCGAGCTCGGGGTGGATGGGCTCACTCACCTGGAGGTTGTTCTTTCGCAGCGCATAGTTCGTGTGCGAGTTCATGGCCATGGGGCCGGGGCGGTAGAGAGCGATCACCGCGGAAATGTCTTCAAAGTTGGTGGGTTTGAGCTGGCGGAGCAGCGCGCGCATGGGCCCACCGTCGAGCTGAAACACCCCGAGGGTGTCACCGCGACCCAGCAGGTCATACGTGTTCTGATCGGCATCGAGGTCAAGCGTTTCCGGCGTCACTGTCTCGCCGCGGTTATTCACAATATTTGCCAGAGCGTCTTCAATCACCGTGAGATTGCGAAGCCCGAGAAAGTCCATCTTGAGAAGGCCCAGAGCCTCGCAGGGAGGTTGGTCAAACTGCGTAATGATGGCGCCATCGTCGCGCATCATGATGGGCACAATCTCCATCAAGGGCTCGGCCGACATGATCACGCCGGCCGCGTGCACTCCCCACTGCCGCTTGAGGTTTTCCAGACCGGTAGCCGTGTCGAACACGGTGCGCGCCTCGGGATCGGTATCCAGAAGAGCTCGAAAATCGTTCGCTTCCTTGTAGCGTTCAGACGTGGGATCGACAATCTCGGACAGCGTGATGTCCTTGCCCATAATCGAGCGCGGCATCGCTTTGGTCAGGCGCTCCCCCACGGAATAGGGCATGCCCAGAACACGCGCCGAGTCCTTGAGCGCCTGCTTGGCCTTGATCGTGCCAAAGGTCACAATCTGGGCCACCCGATCGTCGCCATACTTTTCTGTCACGTAGCGAATAACCTCGCCACGACGACGATCGTCAAAGTCGACGTCCACATCCGGAAGCGAGACGCGGTCCGGGTTCAAGAAACGCTCAAAGATCAGGCCGTAGCGCAGGGGGTCGAGTTCGGTAATGCCCATCGCGTATGAGGCGAGCGACCCGGCTGCCGATCCACGCCCCGGACCCACGCGGATGCCCTGCTGACGGGCCCACGCGATGAAGTCGGAAACGACAAGAAAGTAGCCGGGAAAGCCCATGTTGGTAATGACGTCCACCTCGTAGGCGGCCTGTGCGCGGTGTTGCTCGCTCACACCATCGGGGAACCGGCGTGCGAGCCCGACCTCGACCTCCTTGGCGAACCACGACGCTTCGGTCTCTCCCTCGGGCACGGGGAAACGCGGCATGAGATCCCGGTGCGCAAACTCCGATTCACACCGCTCAGCGATCAGCAAGGTGTTGTCGCAGGCCTCCGGAAAATCCTTGAAAACATGACGCATCTCGGCCGGAGACTTGAGATAGAACTCATTCGATTCAAACTTGAAGCGCTTGGGGTCATCGAGCGTTGAGGCGGACTGAACGCACAGCAGAGCCGCGTGAGCATCGGCATCGTGTGCGTGCGTGTAGTGCAAGTCGTTTGTGGCCACGAGGGGCAGGCTGAGATCGGCAGCCAAGCGGAGCAGATCGGCCGTCACGCGCCGTTCGATGTCGAGACCGTGATCCATAATCTCGACAAAAAAGTTCTCCGCACCGAAGATGTCACGAAACTCAGCGGCGGCTTCTCGCGCGGCGTCGTACTGGCCGAGGCGCAGGCGCGTCTGAATCTCTCCACCGGGACATCCCGTGGTGGCGATGAGTCCGCTGGCATACCGACTCAAGAGCTCACGATCCATGCGGGGCTTGAAGTAGAAACCCTCCAGCGACGACAGCGACGAGAGTTTGAAGAGGTTGTGCATGCCCTCGGTGGATGACGACAGAAGTGTCATGTGCGTGTACGCACCACCGCCTGACACGTCGTCTTCACCGCCACTGCCCCATTGCACACGGGACTTATCCGAGCGGTGAGTGCCCGGAGTCAGATACGCCTCCGTGCCGATGATGGGCTTGACTCCCGCCGATGTGGCGGCTTGCCAAAAGTCGTAGGCGCCAAAGGTATTGCCGTGATCGGTGATGGCAATCGCCGGCATCCTCATATCGGCCGCGGCGGTAACCAGGGGTGTGACACGAGCGGCACCGTCGAGCATCGAATACTCGGTGTGCACGTGCAGGTGAACGAACGAATCGCGTTCACTGCTCACGTCACACACTCCCCAGGGGCCTCACGGGGACAGGAATGTCTCCGGCCTCCTAGCCTACGAGGCGCAAGGCAACTAGACCCGGAGGACATCCAGCGCGTGCAACAAATCCGACGGATATTCGCTCTGAAACTCCATGGCCTCCCCGGTTGTGGGGTGGTCGAAGCCTAAGCGCAACGCGTGAAGCCACTGGCGCGTGAGACCGCAGCGCTCAGAAAGCACCGGATCCGCTCCGTACATGCCGTCGCCAACACACGGATGGCGCTGCGCGGCCATGTGCACGCGAATCTGGTGCGTGCGACCCGTCTCGAGAACAATCTCGAGCAACGAGGCCGCCGGAAAAGCTTCAATGGTCTCATAGTGCGTCACGGACGGCTTGCCGTCGCTGGTAATCGCGAACTTGAACTGGTGCTTCGGATGACGACCAATGGGGGCGTCAATGGTGCCGGCCAACGGATCGGGATGTCCCTGAACCACCGCGTGGTAGATCTTGGTCACCTCGCGATCGTGAAACGCCCGCTTGAGAGACGTGTACGCCGTCTCGCTCTTGGCAACCACCATGAGACCGGACGTGCCCGCATCCAGACGGTGCACGATTCCGGTCCTCTCGGCGGCGCCCAGCACAGACAACTGGTAACCCGCGGCGGACAAGGCGCCCAAGACAGTGGGGCCACTCCAACCCACCGAAGGATGCGCAGCAACGCCCGCGGGCTTGTCGATAACAACAATGTCGTCGTCGTCAAATACGATGCCGAGGTTCTCCACCGGAGTGTCGACCACGCGAACCGGTTCCTTGGGGCTCCACTCGACACGAATGGGCTTTCCCGCCTGAACGCGATCCGACTTGGTTGCCGGGCGGTTTGCCAGGCTCACTCCCCCGGCCTCGATAATGTCCGCCGACATATTGCGCGAGAATCCAAACATCTTCGCCATGGCTGCGTCGAGACGCATGCCGTCGAGGCCCTCGGGAATGTGTGAGTTGCGAACCTCGCTCATGGCGTGGCCTGCGGACTCTTCTTCTCTCGTGGACCCCGCGTGCCATCAACGTTCCGTCCCGTCAAGACAAGAAAAACAAAAACGACAACGCTGGCCGTGATGCCGATGTCGGCGAAGTTAAAGATTGCGGGCATGAGCCACGGAAGGTTAATGAAATCAATGACCTCGCCAATTCCGAATCCGGGCTCCCGAAACAGCCGGTCGATCAGGTTGCCCAACGTTCCGCCGAGAAGCAACCCGAGGGCAACGGCCCAACCGACGGACTTGAGTCGGCGCGCAATCCACAGGATGACGACCGAGACCCCGGCGGCGAGTAGCGAAAAAATCCACGTTGCCCCGCTGGCAAACGAGAAAGCGGCTCCGGGGTTGCGCACGAACTCAAAAATCAGCACGTTGCCCCAAATCGGCACCGCCTCGCCTTCCGTCATGACGGACACCACGATGGCTTTGGATACTTGGTCGATCGCCACCCAGCCGGCAGCGATGGCCAGCAATACTCCGATAAATCTCAGCGAAGGCTTACCGGAACGCGTGGTTGGTTGCGGGGCTGCCAACCTAGGCCGGCTCAATAGCAGTCGTGGTGAGGTCGCTGAGCTGACCCTCGATGTAGGCGCGCAAACGTGCCCGGTACTCGGCCTCGAAGGCACGCAATCCGGCAACGCGCTGCTCGAGCGCTGAGCGTTCGACCTCGGCGTTGGCAGCCAGCTGCTTTCCGCTCGCTTCGGCATCGGCCAGGATTCGAGCTGCTGCAGCGTGACCCTCGGCAATGAGGGCGTCCCGCTTTTCAATACCCTCACGGACATGCTCTTCGTGCAGGCGACGCGCCAACTGCAGCATGTCGTTTGACGACGCGCCCTCCGGGCCCGGGGGAACAACGAGTGGCTGCATGGGTTGCGGAGCCTGAGCGGTGGGAAAGCTGCGCACATCCGGCGCGGGACCCGTGGCGGCTTTGCCACCGGCAAGACGCGCCTCAGCGGCAGCCAGCTGGTGCTTCAGGTCATCATTCTCGAGGTTGAGGCGTCGAAGCTCGATGACGATCTCGTCCAGAAAGTCATCGACCTCGTCTTGGTCGTATCCCTCGCGAAACTTCGTCGGCTGAAACCGCTTGTTTACGACATCTTCTGGCGTGAGAGCCATGTCATGCCTTCCTCGATACTCGTGTGGCGACGGTGCGACGCCTAAAACCCATCCCTACGCTACCAAACCCGAGAGGAGGAAAACCCGCAAAAGCCCGCAGAGTGGGCTAAACGCGAATGGAACCGACGATGTACATCAAGATGACCGCAGCAAGCAAGACGACCGTCCACGCGAAGTCGATGGCCACAGCACCGAGACGAACCGGCTTGATGAAGCGACGAGTAAATTTGAGCGGAGGGTCTGTAATCCCAAGGACGATGCTCAAGAGAACGAGAAGAAAACCTCTCGGCCGCCAATCCCGCCGCAAGGTCCGGACAAGATCAACAAGGAATCGAATCCACATGCAGACCACGAAGACGACGAGTGCGTAGTAAACAACGCTCAGCAGAATGTTGAGAATCACGATAAACCTTCCGGGACAGATGCTGGGCGTTCGCGCGAAGCACGGGTCTCACCGACGGAGACGTCGTAGGGAAGACTTAGCCGGCGAAGAACGTGTTGTCTACTTCTGCCGTATTTGCGGCGGCTTCACCCGAAACGGACACGTGAACAGGCGAGAGCAGGAACACCTTGCTGGTCACCTTCTCGATTCGACCGTGCAGCCCGAGCGTGAGACCGCTCGCAAAATCAATGAGGCGACGGGCGTCCTCTTCTGGCATCTGGCTCAGGTTCATGATGACCGGAACTCCCTCGCGGAAGCTTTCGGCCACCGTTCGGGCATCTGAATACTGTTGCGGGTGAACGGTCACGATCTCGTTCATGTCGCTCACAGACGTCTGTCGCCCAGAGTTGCGGCGCGGCGACAGGGGGGTCACCGATGCGCGGCTCGAGGACGGCACTGCAGATGTGGGAATGGCGGCCGTCTCGTTTGCGTACTCGACGTCCTGATCTTCAGCGAGACCAAGGAAAATGGCCGCTTTCTTGATTGGATTTGACACTGTGAACCTCCCGAAAAAAAGCCTTGTTCCTTGAGGTTAACCGGGCGCCGGCCGTTTTCCCGTGATTTGCGAACCAATTCGAAGGTGTGTCGCACCGGCCTCAATTGCGGCCTCAAAGTCGTGGGACATTCCGGCGCTGATTGCGTGGGCCTGAGGCGCAATCGTGCGCACGAGTTCGGACGCACGCGCAACTTGTTCGAATG
Source organism: uncultured Microbacteriaceae bacterium (assembly GCA_903915075.1). Lineage (GTDB taxonomy): Bacteria > Actinomycetota > Actinomycetes > Actinomycetales > Microbacteriaceae > UBA963. The sequence continues at coordinate 4,359 of CAIWRM010000190.1, read as the reverse complement.
CCTCCCGCGGGTCGACGCCGAGAGGAGCAACGGCCATGACGCCGGCGAAAGTTAGGGTGCGAGCTTGGAGCAACATCTCAGACATGGCCGGAATGTCCGCCCAGGACGCACCGCCGCGTGCGGGATCGTCGGTGAGATTGATCTGCAGGAAACACTCGAGTGTTTTCGTCTCGGGTGCGTTGTCCCCCGCACGATCGAGTGCCGTAACGAGTGATGCTCGATCGACAGAGTGAACGGCGTGAGCGTACCGGCGCACGGCGACCGCCTTGTTCGACTGCAGTTGGCCGATGAAGTGCCAGTTGACGCCAAGCCCCGCACACTCGTCATACTTGGCGGTCGCCTCCTGATGCTTGTTCTCGCCAACGTCGTGAACACCGCACGCCACAAGGGCACGAACCACATCGGCGGAATGAAACTTCGTGACAACGATAAGGGTCGCGTCATCTACAGCGCGACCGTTGGATGTCAAGGCAGCGGCAATTTTCTCGCGAACGGAGGAAAGCCTGGCCGCCAGGGCTACCTCATCAACGGCTGACACGGCCTACTTGATGAAGTCGGGCACGTCGAGGTCGCCGCCGTCATCTTCGACAAAGGACGCATCCACGGAGACATACGACGGTGCGGCCGGTGCGCTGAGCACGCTCGCGTAATCATCGTCAGAGAACATGTTGGACGAGCTCGTGACAAACGGGTCGTCATCAAATGTCGACCGACCGACGGGGGCCGAGAGGTCGCGAGCAACTTCGTCGCCAAAGCCCTCCGCATTCTTTTGCACACCCACGAATGGCTTCTTGGTGGGTTCGCCACCATCGAAGCCCGCCGCAATCACCGTCACGCGAACCTCATCACCCAACGTGTCGTCAATAACGGCGCCAAAAATGATGTTTGCTTCGGGGTGAACCGACTCGCGGACGAGCTCAGCAGCATCGTTGATCTCAAAGATTCCGAGGTTCGAGCCACCCTGGATGGAAATCAGGACTCCACGTGCGCCGTCAATGGACGCTTCCAAGAGCGGCGATGCCACAGCCAGTTCAGCCGCCTTGATGGCTCGGTCTGCCCCGCGTGCCGAACCTATCCCCATGAGGGCAGCGCCGGCGCCGTGCATGACTGACTTCACGTCCGCAAAATCGAGGTTGATGAGTCCGGGCGTGGTGATCAAATCGGTGATTCCCTGCACACCCGCCAGGAGAACCTGGTCGGCGGTAGCGAAGGCGTCTTGCACGCTGATACTGCGGTCGCTGATTTCGAGGAGACGATCGTTCGGAACGACGATGAGCGTATCAACCTCGGCACGCAGTGCGGCCACTCCGAGCTCGGCCTGAGCGGCGCGGCGCGCGCCTTCGAACTTGAAGGGCTTCGTCACGACGCCAATGGTGAGCGCCCCGATTGACTTCGCAATCTTGGCGACCACGGGAGCGCCGCCCGTTCCGGTCCCGCCCCCTTCGCCGGCCGTCACAAAGACCATGTCAGCCCCAGCCAGCGCCTGCTCAATCTCGTCAGCGTGATCTTCGGCGGCTTTTCGGCCGACCTCCGGGTCAGCCCCAGCACCCAGCCCGCGGGTCAGTTCACGACCCACGTCGAGCTTCACGTCGGCATCGCTCAGGAGGAGGTCTTGCGCATCCGTGTTGATGGCAATGTACTCAACGCCCTTGAGCCCGAGATCGATCATGCGGTTGACAGCGTTCGCTCCCCCACCGCCGACACCGACTACCTTGATCACGGCGAAGTAGTGACTGCTCGCGCCCGTTGCCGAGTACGCTTTGCTATTTGCCATCACGGCCTCCGAGACTCTTAACTTCAAGTAGAACCTTAAAGTTATGCTGAGTAGTCAATTACTTGTCTTGAGAGTAAACGCGTCGCCTCCGCAGGTTCGCGCGACACGCCGGACTTACGAGACCACGGCCGAATTGGGGGCTGAGACGTCGTACGTGGTGACCGATCCCAAGGGGTAGTTGGCAATCAGCGCGCTCAACACGCGAGCCTTCAGAGCCGCGTTTTCCGGCCCGCCCCAAATCACGCGTGAGCCCGTGGGGTTCAAGAACAGCGTGACATCGTCGGTCGTTGAGGCCGCGACGCGGTCGACCTGGCTCCTCACGTCTCCCGGGAGGGCGCTGAGCACAGCCATCGCTGCGGGGAACCCCTGTGCCGTCGGCGACGCTCCCTTCACGTCAATAAGCGGAAGGGGCAGGGTGCGTTCACGAGACTTCTCGATGGTGACGCCGGCCGGGTCAACAAGAGTGAAACCAGATTTGCCACTGAGGTATCCCGCGGGAACTCTTTCAGAAATGTGAATCACGAGTTCGTGGGGTGGCTTTGCTTCAATGGCGAAGCTCTTAACCAGCGGTTGCAGCGCTATCACGTCACGAACGGCATTGGCGTCGACCAGGGGAAGGGGCTTGCCGAGTTGTGGAGCGAGACCCTCGGTGATGAGCACGGGGTCAACGCGTTCCGTGCCGTCAACCGTGACGGTGCGCAACGCCAAGATGGGACTAAAAGTGCCGACGGCGACAAAAACGGCGAGGCCGACCGCCGACGCCACAATCGCGAGTGCTGCCTGACGTCGACGACGCACGTGTGCGGTAAAGCGTCGAATCTCGTTGCGTTCGGCCGTTTTTCTTGCGGCAATTGCTGCCCGCATCTCACGGCGCGCACGAGTGGCCTCGCTCTCGGGTCGCGACGGTCGACCCCGACGTGCCTTCTGGCGCGAAGGGTCCACGCGACTCTCTCGCAGATTCGCTGAGTTCCGGGCGGGCGGCTCTGGGGCAGGTGCGCGTGGGGTAGCCGCACGCGGCGTGAGCGGACGTGTCGAATCCGCGCGGGAACTCGGACGTTTCACGGCCGCGATGCCGTGCCGTGGCGTTCGAGGGCCCCGAGAATCGTGGGGACAATCCGATACACATCCCCGCAGCCCAGCGTGATGACAAAATCTCCCGGCCGAGCAATTCTGGCGATGTGATCTGCCGCTTCCTGCCAATCGGGCACGAAAGCGACCATCTCGGAATTGGTGAATCGCGAGCTCACCAGCTCGCCCGTGACCCCGGGCTCGGGATCCTCGCGTGCGCCGTATACGTCGAGCACCACGGTGAGGTCGGCGTCGCGCTCGAGAGTCTGTGCGAACTCGCCCGCAAACATGCGTGTCCGACTGAAGAGATGGGGCTGGTGGACCGCAATGATGCGCCCAGACCCCACCACAGTGCGCGCGGCGGTCAGCACCGCTTCGACCTCGGTGTGGTGATGTGCATAGTCGTCGTAGACACGAACGCCTCCCACGTCACCGTGGAGCTCAAAGCGGCGTTCCGTTCCGCCAAACGATTCCAAGCCGGCAATCACCCGTTCGGGAGAAAACCCGAGCTCAACCAGTGCAGCAAACACGCCCGCGGCGTTTGTCGCGTTGTGCGCACCCGGCAGCGCAAGCGTGAGCGGGTAGCTGGCGCCTCGCCATGTCAGCGTGCAGGCCGCGAGTCCCCCGGCGGTCGAGAGATTCGTCATGCGCACATCCGCGTCTTCGGCCTCCCCAAATGTGGTGACGGGGGACGTTATTCGACCGCGTATGGCACGCGTCCCCGCATCGTCGGCAGACAGGATGGCCCGTTCTGACGCGCCGTTGGCAAAGTCCACGAAGATCTGGTCAAAGGCCTCGCGGGACCCGTAATGGTCGAGATGGTCGGGGTCGACGTTGGTAATCAGCGCGACGGCCGTGTCGTAGTCCACCAGGGTGCCGTCCGACTCATCGGCCTCGATAACCGCGAGCTCACCCGTTCCCCAAGCGGCACTGCGCCCCATGGCCTGGATAACACCGCCGTTGACGAATGTCGGTGACTCGCCGAGTTCGAGGAGGGCGGTCACCGCCATTCCCGTAGATGTTGTTTTTCCGTGCGCGCCGGCAATGGAGATGAGTCGCTGACCCCGCACAATCCATTCCAAGGCCCGCGATCGATGCCGCACGGGAATTCCGCGTTCAAGAGCCGCATGGTATTCGGGGTTGTCTGCCCAGAGTGCGCCGGTATAGACAAGGACGTCCACATCGCCCACGTGATCGGCATCGTGGCCGACGTGAACCTGAGCTCCCCGAGAACGCAGCGAGTCCACAGCCGACGACGGGCGAACGTCTGAGCCCGTGACAACGATTCCCCGGTCCAGAAACATGTGAGCAAGAGAGTTCATGCCGGAACCGCCAGCGCCCACAAAATGGGCAGCTGCCACATTCTCCGGCATAAACACCGAGTGATCGGGCTCAATCACTGTTCTTCACCTCTCGGAATCTCGCGGGGCGCGAGAGCTACCACTAACCTACGATGCCGACCTGAGCGATTCGGTGAGTGCCTCGCCGATGAGGTCCACCGTTCGCGCCGCCGCCTC
>CAIWRM010000189.1 GCA_903915075.1 uncultured Microbacteriaceae bacterium | reverse complement strand
TTGGCGAAGACATTGCGCTAAACCTTTACGAGCAGGGCGTCACCGCGTCGTTCGAGTCGTTTTATGAGCTTCTGCTCACCACGGAGCCTGCTCCCACGTTCGTTCCCGGCGTATTCATGCTCAAAGAGAAGATGTCGGCTGCCGCCGCGCTAGCAGCCCTGCTCGACCCGGCAAACGCTCAGGTCGACACCGTTGCGATTCCCGAGGGAACCTCTGAGGTGCGCATCATCGAGCTCATCGCTGAAGCCACCGGCATTCCGCTGGCGGACATCCAAGCGGAAGCGGCTGATGTTGCGTCGTACGGTGTTCCCGCAGAGGCGCCGAAGCTCGAGGGATTCTTGTTCCCCGCCACCTATACGTTCACCCCTGGCACGAGCGCTCGTGAGATTCTGCAGACCATGGTCGATCGTTGCTTCCAGGCGCTCGATGACGCCGGGGTGGCTCCGGAGGACCGATTTATGATCATCACCATGGCGTCGCTCATTCAGAAGGAAGCGGGCATCGCCGAGGATTTCCCCAAGGTATCGAGAGTTTTCTGGAACCGTCTTGACGAGAATTTGTGGCCGTCCGGCTTACTGGAGTCGGATGCCACTGTTGCCTACGGAGCTGGTGTGAAGCGCGTCGAAACAACCGTGGCAGAGCGTGCTGACGAAAGTAACCCCTACAACACCTATGTGCACCCCGGCCCGCTCTATGCGCCCATTTCCAACCCGGGCGACGTGGCCATCAACGCCGCACTCAATCCCGTTGAGGGGCCGTGGTTTTATTTCGTTGCCGTGAACTACGAGACCGGCGAGACAATCTTTTCCACGACCGCAGACGAACATGCGGCCGCTGTTGAGATCTGGGGGCAGTGGTTGAGGGAAAATCCGGAGTATGACGAGTAGGAATCTGGCGGTTCTGGGGCATCCCATCGACCACTCCCTGTCGCCGGTTCTTCACGCTGCCGCTTATGACGTCTTGGGCCTCGACTGGGCCTACGAACGACAGGACCTGACCGAAGACCAGCTTGACGCTTACGTGTCAACGCGGGACGACACATGGGTGGGTCTGTCACTCACGATGCCGCTCAAGTATCGGGCGGCTGAGATCGCCGATGTGGTGGATGAAGCCACGGCACTCACGGGCGCTTGCAACACGCTCGTCTTTGACCACGAGACGAAGCAGAAATTTGGCTACAACACCGATGTGGCCGCTCTCGCCAGCGTCATTCTCGACGCGTCTCGCGAGATCGCCGCCCACGGAGTTGACACGGGCCCTGTTCCCGCAAGCATCGCCGTCCTCGGTGGAGGAGCGACAGCCGTGTCTGCCATTGCCGCCGCGGCCAGGGCCGGCATCGAGAGTGTGGACATTTTCGTTCGTGACACGAACCGAGCGTCCAACGCGATTGCGGCGGCTCAGGCTTCGGGAGTGCTGGCGACCGTCCACGATCTCTCGTCTTTTGGCGCCACCTCCTCGAGCACAGTGACCATCTGCACTCTTCCCGGCAGTGTTGACGTGAATCTGCCCGCGTCCGGACTCGCAGGGCGGACGCTGATTGACGTGGCCTACGCGCCGTGGCCTACCACTCGTGCTGTCACGTGGCAGGCTGCCGGGGGTGATGTGGTTAGTGGACTGCACATGCTCGTGCGCCAGGCCGTTCTGCAGGTGCGAATTTTTGTGACGGGCGCGGCAGAGACCGTCTTAGACAACGAGCCTCACATCCGCACGGTAATGGCGTCTGCCGTTGGCCTCGGTGAGCTTTTCGACGCGGGTCACTAACCTCCGTTCAGGTCCCTGCTTGTCGTTGGCATCGTCACGCTGCTCGTCGTGCGTCGCCGTCAGGCACGCAGCAGGCGAATTTACAACGCCGTTGAGGCGTAAGTCGATCCCTCTGGGCCCTTGATGCCCGGAGGGATCTTCATTTTCTTCTCACGTTTGATGCTGGCGGAGTTTTCGTTGTGCAAACGGACATCCGGGGAAGTTAGGTGGATGGTGCTACTCTCGTTACTAGTGTTATTTACCCTAAGGAGAAAAGACATGAAGACCAAGAAACTTGCCATCGGCCTTGCCTCCGGCGTGGTCGCTATCGCGTTGAGTGTCACGTCGACACCAGCCTTTGCCGCGATTAACTTCGAGACAGCCACGTGGCTGGTCGGCGGTGTCAACTACCAATTTGAGTGGGATTCTCCTAGCGTGAATTCCTATGGCGGCGTTGAATATTTGACTACCCCCACCCAAGCGAACAGCACTCTTCAGTACGAAGAGACCTTTTGGAATGGTGGGGATCTGGCGCCCTATGATGACTACGGCTACTGCCTCGGTGCCACGGCGACCGAGGTTACTGAAGCCAATGGCGATGTTGCCATAACGTGCGCACCGTTAAACTTCGAACCCTCCGATGTGTGGATTTCGCAGTCGTTCCTGTTCTACAACGACGAGCCCTTGACGCGACACGTGTTCTCCCTGGAGAACCGGGGGGCTGTTGCCACGGATCTCGCTGCCGTTGAACAAGAGAACTACGTGACTTTCTATACCGACAACGTGACTGAGGCTGCCACTTCGGAAGACGCGACATCTTGTTTGAGCATGACAGCTGAGGACCACTGGGCGGTGTTGTCCGGTTCGGCCGACACGATCATTACCGGAGTCGCGTGGCAAGCCCACGGGGGAACCGCTTTCACATCGCTGGGCGAGGACTGCATAGATAGGGGTGGAGTGTATGCATATCTCACCAAGGACTCCTTGGCCGCCGGCGAGACGGTTAACTACATGACCTTCATTGCCACGGGGCAGCCAGCGGGTCCCTCCAGCGGAGAGATGGACACCGCGTTCGCGACTGCTGTCACAGAAATGGCTGCTTTCGATTCGCTGAACGACACGCTGTGCCGCGGCATCGACGGACTCGTTGTTGAGGGCTGGGGCACGTGTACCTTGTCTCTTCCCGACACAGGTGCCAGCACAGCAGTAGTCGGCTCGTCGATTGCGATTGGCTCTGGTTTGCTCATTGCCGGTGCACTGGCACTGGTCATGGCGCGTCGCCGCCAGGCACGCAGCTAAGTAATTCACAACGCCGTTGAGGCGTAAAGGAGTTCCCTCCGGGCCATAGCGGCTCGGAGGGAACTTCTTCGTTGTCTCAACTGCAGACGCATCTGTCGCGAGGCGGGCAAGCCCCGCTACGTGGCTGTGCCAGAATTGAGGCATGTTGCGTTGGCTGACGGCAGGTGAATCTCACGGTCCTGAGTTGATTGGGATCATTGAGGGATTACCCGCTGGTGTGCCCGTTCTGCGCGAGACGATCCAGAGCGACCTGGCTCGGCGTCGACTGGGTTTTGGTCGCGGAGCCCGCATGAAGTTTGAGCAGGACGATCTCAGCATCTCCACGGGTGTTCGCCACGGAGTATCGCTCGGTGGTCCGGTCGCCCTGCGCATCGGTAATTCCGAGTGGCCCAAGTGGGAAGAGGTGATGAGCCCCTACCCGCTCGAGACTGAAATGTCAGAGTCCGGTCGCGGCGCCAAACTCACCAGACCTCGCCCCGGTCACGCCGACCTCGTGGGCATGCAAAAGTTCAACTTTGATGAGTCGCGCCCGGTGCTGGAGCGTGCCAGTGCTCGGGAAACGGCCACGCGCGTTGCGTTGGGAGCCGTCGCCCGCAGTTTCCTGGCCGAGCTGGGCATCCGATTCGTCAGCCACACCGTGGCCATTGGACCGGTTGCGGTGCCACTCTCGGCCCCGCTGCCACACCCGGATGACGTCGCGACCATTGACGTCGACGAGATGCGCTGTTTTCACCCCGAAACGGCAGCGCTCATGCTCGCCGAGGTGCAGGCCGTCCACAAAGAGGGCGACACCATCGGTGGCGTCGTCGAAATCAACGGTTATGGACTTCCGCCTGGGCTCGGATCCTTCACGCACTGGGACAAGCGACTGGATTCTCAGCTCGCCGGTGCGCTCATGGGCATCCAGGCCATTAAGGGCGTTGAGGTGGGCGACGGATTCGAGACCACGCGCCGCCGTGGTTCTGTGGCGCACGACGAACTTTTTGCTTCGGCCGAGGGAATCACTCGCGAAACCGATCGTGCCGGCGGAATCGAGGGCGGAATGTCTACCGGCACCGTGTTGCGGGTTCGTGCCGGCATGAAGCCCATCGCTACGGTGCCCCACGCGCTCAAGACGGTCGACGTGACCACGGGCGACGCCGCTCCGGCGCACCACCAGCGTTCCGACGTCTGCGCCGTGCCCGCCGCGGGCGTCGTGGCCGAGGCCATGGTGATGCTCGTCATCGCCAATGCCGTCCTCGAGAAGTTTGGTGGCGATTCGGTGGGCGAAACCAAGCGCAACCTTGAGTCGTACCTCGCGAACATCCCACAGTTGCTTGCCACGCAGGGCGACACTGAGTGAGCATGCCGAGTGCGCTGGCCGTTCTCATCGGCCCCATGGCCTCGGGCAAGTCCAAGATTGGGCGGCGCGTAGCAAACGAGCTCGGGGTTGACAACATTGATACCGATAAGACAATCGTCGCCGAGCACGGTTCGATTACGGACATTTTTGCCGAGCAGGGCGAGAAAGCCTTCCGTGCCATTGAACGCGAACACGTGGTGCGCGCCCTCCGTGACCCGGCCATTGTGAGCCTCGGTGGGGGAGCGGTTCTCGATTCCGAGACGCAGCACGATCTTGAGCGTCTGCCCGTCGTCTACCTCACGGTCACGCCCGAGGCGGTCGCGTGGCGCATTAGCAACGACAAGCGCCCCCTCTTGGCAGAGAACGGTCTTGAGCGCTGGAAAGAGATCTTTGCCGAACGTCGACCCATCTACGAACGCCTCGCTTCGATAACGATCGACACGTCGTCGGGTCGTCTCGACGACATGGCCGCGAACATTGCTCAGTGGGTTCGCGCGGGTTATCCGCGGGAATGGGAGGCCCTGAATGTCTAGTGTGGCAACCATTCCCGTTTCTGCCGGCGGCGACTACAACGTGACCGTTGGTCGTGATCTGCTCTTGGGCACCGATGTGCTGACCGATGCCCTCGCTGGCGTGAAGAAGGTGCTGATCGTTCACCAGCCGTCGCTGGAGCTTGTGGCCGGTGAATTGCGCGATGCCCTTGCCGACGACTACACCGTGCTGCTCGCTGAGATCCCCGACGCCGAGGCCGCCAAGCGCGTGGAAGTTGCCGCATTTTGCTGGCAGGTTTTGGGACAGTCCGACTTCACTCGCACCGACGCCATTATTGGGCTGGGTGGTGGAGCCGTTACCGACCTTGCGGGGTTCGTTGCGGCAACGTGGTTGCGTGGCGTGCGCTTCATCAGTATCCCGACGACAGTGCTGGGCATGGTTGATGCCTCGGTGGGCGGAAAGACGGGCATCAACACCGCTGAGGGTAAGAACCTCGTTGGCGCCTTTTACGCTCCGCACGCCGTGATCTGTGACGTTGCCCTGGTTGAGTCGTTGCCCCGCAATGAGCTCCTGGCCGGCATGGCCGAGGTCGTCAAGTACGGCTTCATTGCGGATCCCGAGATACTTGACCTCATCGAGGTGGACGTTGCCACCGCCACCGACCCCACATCCGAAGTGTTCCGAGTCTTGGTTGAGAAGTCCGTGGGAATCAAGGCAAGTGTCGTCTCCGAAGATTTTCGCGAGGACTCTCTGCGGGAGATTCTCAACTACGGACACACGCTGGGCCACGCCATTGAGCACGCAGAGCGCTACCAGTGGCGTCACGGCGCGGCGATCAGCATCGGCATGGTCTTTGCCGCCGAGCTTTCGCGTCTCACCAGCAACCTCGACGACGCCACGGTGGACCGCCACCGCAGGGTTCTCGAGCTGCTCGGTCTTCCCATCACGTACTCGGCCGGCCGATGGGAAACACTCCTGGCCACCATGCGCCGCGACAAGAAAGCACGCGGTTCGCTTCTGCGCTTCGTGGTGCTGGAATCACTCGGTCGCCCCAAGACGCTCGAAGTGCCAGACACGAGTTTGCTGTTTGCCGCCTATCAAGAAATCGCGGGTTAGTCGCCGGTAGTCTGGTGAGCATGAATCGCGTGCTTGTGCTCAATGGACCCAACCTGGGCCGCCTCGGCACGCGCGAGCCTGAAATCTACGGAACCGCGTCTTTGGCGGACCTCACCCAGCAGCTCACCGAAGACGCTCCGGATTGGCAGATCGATGTTCGCCAGTCCGACTCGGAGCCAGAGCTCATGAGCTGGTTGCACGAGGCCACCGACACCAAGACGCCGGTGATTATCAACCCGGCTGCGTTCACGCACTACAGCTACGCTCTGCGGGACGCGGTTGCCATGCTGTCGAGTGCGGGCGTGCCCGTGATCGAGGTACACATTTCGAATCCACACGCGCGTGAAGAGTTCCGTCGTGATTCCGTGATTTCGCCTGTGGCCACAGGGGTTATTGCGGGCTTTGGTTTCGATTCGTATCGCCTCGCCCTGAGCTTTTTGGTCTCTCGCAGCAAATAGCGCTTCGACTGTCCGTCGTTCGTCACTCACGGTCGTTAGCGATAGCCTTGCCTGTGGTGCGTCTCACGATGCGCGTCATCTCTCGCACGACCTAAGGAAGATTCCCCATGGCAAGTACCGCTGATATCAAGAACGGCATCGTCATCAAGATTGACGGTCAGCTGTGGACGGTTATCGAGTTCCAGCACGTCAAGCCGGGCAAGGGCGGCGCGTTTGTGCGCACCAAGATGAAGAACGTTGTCTCGGGCAAGGTCGTCGACAAGACGTACAACGCCGGCACCAAGATTGAGACCGCCAATGTCGACCGTCGTGACTTTCAGTACCTCTACAACGACGGTTCCGAGTTCATTTTTATGGACAAGACCACCTACGAGCAGATGAGTGTCCCGGCCGCCACGGTGGGTGATGCGGCAAACTTCATGCTCGAGAACCAGGATGTTCAGCTGGCCATTAACGAGGGTTCGCCCCTCTACATTGAACTTCCTACGAGCGTGACTCTCGAGATTACCTATACCGAGCCCGGTCTTCAGGGCGACCGCTCGACCGGCGGCAACAAGCCAGCCACCCTCGAGACCGGTTATGAGATTCAGGTGCCCCTCTTTCTCGAGACGGGAACCAAGATTAAGGTCGACACGCGTACGGGTGACTACCTCGGTCGCGTCAACGACTAGATCGTGAGCGCTCGCACTAAGGCTCGCAAACGCGCGGTAGACATGCTCTTCGCTGCAGACGTGCGCGGTGTGCCCGTGAGTGAGATTGTGGCTGCCGAAGCCCTGCGGGCCGCATCAGAGCCTGATCGTGAGTCGTCGTGGCTCTACGCGCGGGACATTGTGGACGGCGTTGTCGAGAACCTGAGCGAGATTGACGAAGCAATTGCCTCAAATTCACGCGGTTGGACCTTAGAGCGCATGCCCGCCGTTGACCGGGCCATTCTCCGATGTGCCGCGTGGGAGATTCTTTTCAATCCAGAAATTCCCGCTGGTGTGGCAACGTCTGAGGCAGTGACGCTGGCCGGTGAGCTGAGCACGGAGGAGTCATCCGGGTTCGTCAACGGCCTGTTGAGTACCATCGCGAATCGATGACCTGATAGAGTCGGAGTAATTAGACATCCTTTAAAGCCGTCCAGAGAGGCGGGGAAGGAGGTCAGGGTGACTGCGATTACCGTCATGCAGTCGGCTGACGTGGCACGCGCCATTACGCGCATCGCTCACGAGATTCTCGAATCAAATCGTGGCAGCGACAACCTCGTGCTTCTCGGTATTCCCACGCGGGGCGTCACTCTGGCAGCGCGTATTGCCTCGGCCATTTTTGACATCGACGGCGCATCGATTCCCCTGGGCTCGTTGGACGTCACCATGTATCGCGACGACCTGCACGCCAATCCGTTACGCGAGCCCGCACCGACAGCAGTTCCTGTCGACATCGAACAGGCCACGGTTGTGCTCGTCGACGACGTTCTGTACTCGGGCCGCACCGTTCGGGCCGCACTCGATGCCCTCACCGACTTTGGACGTCCAGACGTGGTGCGCCTTGCTGTGCTCATCGACCGTGGACACCGGGAACTACCCATCCGCGCTGATTATGTGGGTAAAAATCTGCCCTCGTCTCCGGGGGAGCGCATCAATGTGTGCTTCGTCGAGACAGACGGCATCGACGCCGTGGATATCGATCGAGGTGGCGCCGAATGATGCAACACCTCCTGTCCACGCGTGATCTTTCTCGCAGCTCGGCTATCGCGTTGCTCGACACCGCCGAAGACATGGCAGTTCTCGGAGCACGAGACAATAAGAAGCTTCCGGCCCTGCGTGGCAAGACCATCGTGAATCTGTTCTACGAAGACTCCACTCGTACGCGTATTTCCTTTGAGGTGGCGCAAAAGAGACTGTCGGCCGATGTGATCAATTTCTCGGCCAAGGGGTCGTCGGTGTCGAAGGGCGAGAGTCTCAAGGACACCATTCTCACCCTGCAAGAACTCGGTGTTGATGGCGTGGTCATCCGCCACCCCTCATCGGGCGCTCCGCAGCTGCTGGCCGAGCGCGACTGGATCGATGTGCCGGTGGTCAATGCCGGTGATGGCACCCATGAGCACCCCACACAGGCGCTGCTCGACGCGTTCACCCTCCGCAAGAATCTCAACGGTTCGGATGCGCGTGGTCGCGGACTCGACGGTGCCCACGTGGTCATTGTGGGCGACATCTTTCACTCCCGAGTGGCACGGTCCAACGTGTGGTTGTTGGATCACCTGGGCGCTCGTGTCACCGTGGTTGCACCCGTCACTCTCATTCCTCGCGGGGCAGAGCGTTGGCCCGTCACCATCGCGCACGACCTCGACGCGGTGCTGAGCTCTGAGGTAGATGCCGTCATGATGCTGCGCGTGCAGAACGAGCGCATGCGCGAGGCGTTCTTTCCCAACGCTCACGAGTACGCCTTGGGTTGGGGTCTCACGGAGGAGCGTTTTGACCGGCTGTCGTCACGCACGCTCATCATGCACCCCGGGCCCATGAACCGCGGGCTCGAGATTTGTTCCGCTGCTGCGGATTCGTCCCAGTCCGTCATTCTTCAGCAAGTGGCCAACGGAGTGTTTGTGCGGATGGCCGTGCTCTATTCGATCATGACCGGAACCTCGGAGGTGCCCCGTGACTAAACCCATGCTCTTTCGACAGGCCACTCTGCCCAGCGGCGAGCAGGCGGATGTGCTCGTGCGCGACGGACTCATTGTGGAGATGGGGTCGGTGTCCAGCAAGGATGCGCGGATCATTGATGCCGCTGGTCTGCAGATGCTTCCCGGCCTCGTTGACCTGCACACGCACCTGCGGGAGCCGGGATTCGAGCAGAGTGAAACCGTGTTGACGGGCTCTCAGGCCGCAGCGGTAGGCGGGTTTACGACGGTTTTTCCTATGGCCAATACCCTGCCCGTCGCGGATAACGCCAGTGTTGTCGAACTGGAGCTGGCGCGCGGCCGTGAGGCGGGCTACGTGCAAGTACAGCCGATCGGAGCCGTCACTGCGGGGCTTGCCGGCACGGCTCTTGCCGACCTCAAAGGCATGGCAGACTCGCGAGCTCGTGTGCGGGTCTTTAGCGATGACGGCAAGTGTGTGCATGACCCACTCATCATGCGTAGAGCACTCGAGTATGTTTCTGCCTTTGACGGCGTGGTTGCCCAACACGCTCAAGAGCCGCGACTCACCGAGGGCGCTCAAATGAACGAGGGCGAGATGGCCTCTCGCCTGGGCCTGGCCGGTTGGCCGGCAATCGCCGAAGAAACGATCATCGCGCGCGACGTTCTCATCGCCGAAAGCGTGGGAGCCGCCCTCCACGTCTGTCACCTCTCCACGGCCGGGTCGGTCGACGTGGTGCGTTGGGCCAAGGCGCGGGGTATCCGTGTCACGGCGGAGGTCACACCTCACCACCTTCTTCTTACCGAAGACCTCGCTGAGTCCTATGACGCGCGCTTCAAGGTCAACCCGCCGCTGCGCTCCGCCGAGGACGTGCTCGCGGTTCGCCAGGGACTTGCCGACGGCACCATCGACATTGTGGCGACTGACCACGCACCGCATCCCACAGAGGCCAAGGAGTGCGAGTGGGATGTGGCGGCATTCGGCATGGTGGGTCTCGAATCGGCGCTCTCGATTGTCCTCCTCACCATGCTGGAAACCGGGGCCCTGAGCTGGAGCGGCGTGGAGCGAGTGATGAGTCGCAGTCCCGCCCAGATTGGTCGCCTCGACTGGAGCGGCCTCACGGTGGGTGCTCCCGCGCGGCTTACGCTCGTTGATCCTGCAGATCGGCGTGTTTTCTCAACTGACCACCTGGCGAGCCGTTCACACAACTCGCCCTATCTCGGCCGCGAGCTTCCCGGTCGTGTTCTCTTCACCGCTTTCGACGGCTACCTCACGGTCGATGCGGGAAAGCTCGTTCCTGCGGAGACGGTTGCCGCTCACGCGTTTGCCGCGAGGGGCGGTGTCGCGAATGGATAGGTTGTGGGGTGCCGGCGTGGCCGTGCTCGCGATTGCCATTGTGTTTTTCCTCATGTGGTGGGGATGGAAGCGGCGCGTGCGACGCGACGCCATGAGTTCGACAACCGCGCACGACATCAGTGTCGACCTTGGCGACATTCTCGGTACCTGGAAGGGACTGTATGTCTCTACTGCCGAGCGACTTAACCCGCTGGAGCGCATTGCGGCACCAGGCCTCGCGTTTCGTGCTCAGGCTCGAATTGTGGTCGCCGAACGCGGCCTCGTGTTTGACCTTCGCGGCGAAGTTCCCACCGTCATTCCGTTATCTCACGTTGACGGCATCACCACGTCTCAACTGACCATCGACAAGGTGGTTGAGCGCGGCGGGCTCACCGTTATTGAGTGGCGAATGGTGGGAGAAGACAGCGTGCGCGACGTCAGTAGCTTTTTTCGACTGTCCACCAACGAGCGCAACTCTCTTCTGGCCTCACTCACGAACGTCCAAAAACCAACAGTTAAGGAAATCCTGTGACACCAGCGTTTGACCCGGCCGTACTCGTGCTCGAAGACGGTTCTCGATTTGACGGCTTTGCCTTCGGTGCTCGAGGCACGGTCTTCGGCGAACTCGTCTTTGCCACGGGAATGACGGGATATCAGGAGACGCTGACCGACCCCTCGTACGCGGGCCAAATCGTCATGATGACCGCGCCACACATTGGCAATACGGGCATGAACGACGCCGACATGGAATCCCGGAGAATCTGGGTTTCCGGATTCATCGTGCGCGATCCGTCCCGTATCGTCTCCAACTTCCGCTCGGAGCGTTCACTCACAGACGACCTGGTTGCCGACAACATCGTGGGAATTTCGTCGCTCGACACCCGGGCGGTGACGCGTCACATTCGAGACAAAGGGGCAATGCGATCCGGGATTTTCTCTGGCGTTGATTTCGACCTCGACGACAAAAAGCAGCTGGAGCGGGTCAGGAGCGCGCCAGATATGGCCGGTCAGAACCTTTCCGACCGTGTTTCGACCGAGGAAGCATATGTCGTGCCAGCCAGCGTTGAACGTGTGGGATCGGTCGCCATTCTCGATCTCGGTGTGAAGAAGTCCACGGTCGCGTATATCGCCGAGCGGGGCTTCGATGCTCATGTGTTGCCGCAATCCGTGACCTCCGATGAGGTTCTGGCCCTGGGCGTTGACGCACTGTTCTTCTCGAACGGTCCCGGTGATCCGGCAGCCAGCGGCGCGCATGTTGAACTCCTGCGCAACGTGTTGCGTTCCGGGATGCCCTTTTTCGGAATTTGCTTTGGCAACCAGTTGCTCGGGCGCGCGCTGGGATTCGGGACCTACAAGCTGCCCTTCGGTCACCGCGGCATCAATCAGCCGGTGCTTGATAAGCGTTCGGGACGCGTTGAGATTACGAGTCAGAATCACGGGTTTGCGGTGGACGCTCCCCTCGACGAGGTGGTGGAGTCGCCCGAAGGTTTCGGTCGGGTCGAAGTTAGTCATTACAGCCTCAACGATCAGGTTGTGGAGGGACTGCGCTGTCTCGACATACCCGCATTCTCGGTTCAGTATCACCCCGAGGCGGCCGCCGGCCCGCACGATTCCATGTACCTTTTCGATCAATTCCGTGACATGGTTCTCGCGTCGCGTGGGGGAGTGAGCAAGTAATGCCGCGTCGCAGTGACATCTCATCGGTTCTCGTTATTGGGTCCGGACCCATCGTCATCGGCCAGGCGTGTGAGTTTGACTACTCCGGTACTCAGGCGTGCCGCGTCTTGCGTGCCGAGGGTATTCGCGTGATTCTCGTGAACTCCAACCCGGCCACGATTATGACGGATCCGGATTTTGCCGACGCCACCTACATTGAACCCATCACTCCCGAGGCGATTGAGGCCATCATCGCCAAAGAACGCCCCGACGCGGTTCTCCCCACGCTTGGCGGACAGACCGCCCTCAATGCGGCCATTGCTCTTCATGAAGCGGGGATACTCGAGAAGTACAACGTCGAACTCATCGGTGCGAAGGTCGAAGCCATTCGCAAGGGCGAGGACCGTCAGCTGTTCAAGGACTTGGTCTTGGACGCTGGCGCTGATGTGGCGCGTAGTTTCGTTGCGCACAGCCTGGAGGAGGCGCGGGGTTTTGCGCTCGAGCTCGGGTATCCCGTCGTTGTGCGTCCATCGTTCACCATGGGTGGACTCGGATCGGGCTTCGCCTACAACGAAGATGACCTGGCGCGAATTGTGTCTCAGGGTTTGCAAGAGTCGCCCACCACAGAGGTGCTTCTCGAAGAGAGCATTCTCGGTTGGAAGGAATATGAACTTGAGCTCATGCGCGACACGGCCGACAACACCGTGGTCGTGTGTTCCATTGAGAACGTTGACCCCGTGGGAGTGCACACCGGAGACTCAATAACCGTTGCTCCCGCGCTTACTCTCACCGATCCGGAGTATCAGAACCTGCGCAACATCGGAATCGAGATAATCCGGCTTGTGGGCGTCGACACCGGCGGGTGCAACATTCAGTTTGCCGTTGACCCCGAAACCGGGCGCGTCATCGTGATTGAGATGAACCCGCGCGTGTCACGGTCTTCGGCCCTCGCGTCAAAGGCGACCGGATTCCCCATTGCCAAGATTGCGGCCAAACTCGCCATCGGATACCGCCTCGACGAGATTCCCAATGACATCACCAAGGTGACACCGGCGAGCTTCGAGCCAACGCTCGACTACGTGGTCATCAAGGTACCTCGCTTCGCCTTCGAGAAGTTTCCCTCGGCCGATTCGAGCCTGACCACCACGATGAAGTCCGTGGGCGAAGCCATGGCCATCGGTCGCAACTACGCCACGGCGCTGCAGAAGGCACTCCGCTCGCTCGAGAAGCGGGGCAGCTCGTTCCACTGGGGCGACGAGGATCGCTCTGCGGCCGAACTGCTCGAGCTCTCTCGCACCCCCACCGATGGTCGGATTGTGACGGTGCAACAGGCGCTCCGCAAGGGCGCAACTGCAGCGCAGGTTTTCGACGCCACCAAGATTGATCCCTGGTTTATTGACCAGATTGTTCTGATAAATGAGGTTGCCGACGTCGTGGCCGCGGCAGAAGACCTCAACGCACACACGCTGCGCATTGCCAAAATGCACGGCTTTAGTGACGCTCAGATTGCCCAGTTGCGCGGCATCACGGAACCGGAGGTCCGCAGCCTGCGGCACGAGCTGGGGCTGCGCCCCGTGTTCAAGACGGTGGACACCTGCGCGGGCGAGTTCCCCGCACTGACGCCCTACCACTATTCGAGTTACGACCAAGAGACCGAGGTCGCGCCGAGCGACAAGCAGAAGGTCGTCATTATTGGTTCGGGCCCCAACCGCATTGGTCAGGGCGTGGAGTTCGACTACTCCTGTGTGCACGCCTCTTTCGCGCTGCACGATGCCGGCTACGAAACCATCATGGTGAACTGCAATCCCGAAACGGTCTCGACCGATTACGACACAAGCGACCGACTGTACTTCGAGCCACTCACGCTTGAGGATGTGCTGGAGGTGATTCACGCTGAGCAGGCTTCCGGCACCGTCGTGGGTGTGGTTGTTCAGCTCGGTGGACAGACCGCACTGGGCTTGGCCAAGGGCCTCAAGGCCGAGGGTATTCCCATCCTGGGCACCACACCAGAGGCCATCGACCTGGCTGAGGAGAGAGGAGCGTTCTCGCGCATCCTCGACGAGGCCGGACTCCTGGCTCCCAAGAACGGAACGGCAACCGATGTTGACAGCGCCGTGGGCATCGCCGAGGAAATCGGATACCCGGTTCTTGTTCGGCCCTCCTACGTTCTCGGCGGCCGAGGCATGGAGATCGTCTTTGATTCGCCCGGAATTCGGGACTATTTCGTGCGCATAGACGGACAGGCAATCGTAGGCCCCGAACAACCTCTGTTGGTTGACCGCTTTCTCGACGACGCCATCGAGATCGACGTTGATGCGCTGTTTGACGGCGAAACTCTCTACATCGGGGGAGTGATGGAACACATCGAACAGGCCGGTGTGCACTCGGGTGACTCAGCGTGCACGCTTCCGCCCGTCACGCTGAGCAGCGCTGACGTCGATCGGGTTCGCGACGCCACACTGGCAATTGCACAGGGGGTCGGCGTTCGAGGGCTGCTCAATGTTCAGTTCGCGATCGGCGCAGGCAATCTCTACGTGCTCGAAGCAAACCCGCGCGCCAGCAGGACCGTTCCATTCGTCTCTAAAGCGCTGGGAATTCCGCTGGCCAAGGCCGCAAGCCGCATCATGATGGGCACCACGGTGGCCGAGTTGATTGCTGAGGGGCTGCTGCCGGAGAGCGACGGCTCGCGCGTGCCCACGGATTCGCCCATCTCGGTCAAGGAAGCCGTTCTCCCCTTCAAGCGATTCCGCACCCCGAGCGGACAGATTGTCGACGCGATCCTGGGACCGGAGATGAAATCGACCGGCGAAGTGATGGGCATCGATCGCGATTTCCCACGTGCCTTCGCCAAGAGTCAGGAGGCGGCATTCGGTCGACTCCCGACGTCGGGAACAGCCTTCGTATCGGTTGCCGACCGAGACAAGCGTGCCATCGTTCTCCCTGTTCTCCGGCTCACGCAACTGGGCTTCGACATCGTGGCCACATCGGGCACGGCCGAGATGTTGGCGCGCAACGGTATCCCGGTTCGCGTTGTGGCAAAGTTTAACGAGCGCTCGGGGGAAGACACCATCGTTGAACTCATCGCACGTAACGAGGTTGACCTGGTGATCAATACGCCGAGCGGTCGGAGCGCCATGGCCGACGGGTACGAGATTCGGACCGCAGCGGTGCTGGCCGACAAACCACTCTTCACCAGCATGGCGCAGGTGAGTGCAGCCGTGGCATCGATCGACGTGTCTCGTGAGGGCATGACGGTAACGAGCCTTCAGGAGTATCAGCGTCGTCGCGACGAGCAGCGAGGAGCGAGCGCATGACCTCGTTTGGTGACCGGCTGAGCGATAGCTGGCAACGTTACGGCCACCTCTGCGTGGGCATTGATCCACACGACTACCTGCTCGACATCTGGGAACTCGAGCACTCAGCGGTGGGTGCGCGCGAGTTCAGTCTTCGCGTTCTCGACGCCTGTGTTGGAGTAGCGGGCATCATCAAGCCACAGGTCTCCTTCTTTGAGCGCTTTGGCTCTTCAGGGTTTGCGGCTCTCGAAACCCTGTTAGCTCGAGCCCGCGACGCTGAGGTTCTTGTGATTGCCGATGCCAAGCGCGGCGACATTGGCAGCACAATGGACGGCTACGCGAGTGCCTGGCTTTCACCCGAATCTAGCCTCGCGAGTGACGCACTCACGGTCGCGCCGTACCTGGGCGTAGCCTCACTCGAGGGTATGGTCGACATAGCCGAGGCGAATGAGCGGGGCCTCTTCGTGCTGGGCGTGACATCGAATCCCGAAGCAGTCACCATTCAGTCCGCGCGGCTCACCGATTCGGCCGAGTCCGTATCTGCCCACGTCGTCAGGTCGGTGCGTGAACTTGCACGGGCAGACACTTCGCCGGATGCCGTGTCGAGCATCGGCGTCGTGATTGGTGCAAGCACCGACATCGGCGCGTATGGCCTGAGCGACGCCGACCTTCAGGGCATGCCCATTTTGGCTCCCGGTTTCGGCGCGCAGGGTGCGTCGGTTCGAGATGCGCGATCACGATTTGGCAAGGCATCATCGACGCTGATTGTTGCTCAGTCCCGCAGTATTCTCGAGTCCGGTCGCGACGGCGTTGCAGACGCCGTGCGTCGGGAGGCAAACGAGGTCGCGGACGCCTTTGTCTAATCCACCAACCGTTGACAGTGCCGCTGGAACAGCGGCCGCCTTGCGTGCCCGCCGAGGTCGCGCGCAGGTAAAGGCATCGCTGCGCGACGGCAGACGGAGTCCGATCGACGTCGTGGCGGTGGCCAGTGCCGATCCGTCATCGTTTGAGGCCGGACTTCGCGTTCCCGAGTTTCTTTCGTGCCTGCGCGGTCTGGGGGCGGGAAAGGTAGCTCGCACGCTCGAGGTCTTGGCGATTTCGGACCGAAAGCGACTCGGTTTCTTAGGGCGTCGGCAGCGCAAAGAGCTCGTCGGTTTTCTCGCTCAGCGCGCCGGGCACACTGATCCACCACGAGCACTCATCCCGATTGTGCTCGCTGGGCCATCGGGCGTGGGAAAGGGAACTGTTGCCAGTGGAGTCCGCGTGCACCGACCCGACACGTTCGTCTCCATCTCGGCAACGACGCGTCCGCCTCGCCCCGGAGAGATAGACGGGGAGCACTATTTCTTCGTCTCTGAGGCTGAGTTCGACCGCATGGTGTCACACTCCGAATTGCTCGAATGGGCTCAGGTCCACGGCGAACATCGATACGGCACCCCGCGACAACCGGTTGAAGACGCTATCGACGCCGGCAAACCCGTGCTCCTGGAGATTGATGTTCAGGGGGCAATGAGCGTCAAAGAGGCAATGCCCGAGATCCGCCTGGTCTTTCTATTGCCACCATCGTGGGACGCCCTCGTCGACCGACTCGCCGGGCGCGGCACCGAAGATGAGCACCAGCAGAAGCGACGATTGACGACCGCTGAACACGAACTTTCTCTGGCCAACCGCTTCGATGTCTGTGTTGTCAACGATGACGTCAGCGACGCTGTTCATTTCGTCCTAGAATTGATGGGAATCAGTCAGGAGTAATTCATGGCCACCAAACTTCAGGGCATCATCAATCCGCCCATCGACGACCTGCTTGCCAAGGTCGACTCAAAGTACGCTCTCGTGATCTTCGCCGCTAAGCGCGCGCGTCAGATTAACGACTACTACTCCGACCTTCACGACGGAAGCCTGTTCGACAATGTTGGTCCGCTGGTCGACTCCAACATTGATGACAAACCTCTCACCGTCGCGTTGCGCGAAATCAACGAGAACAAGCTCACTCTCACCGTTCCTGCGGAGTAGCTCGTGCCGGAGGCCTCGCGTCTGCGCCTCGTCGTAGGCGTTAGTGGTGGTATCGCGGCGTACAAGGCCGTTGGCGCCATCCGTGCGTTCGTTCTCGACGGGCACGACGTTCAGGTGGTGGCCACGTCTGCGGCCTATGAGTTCGTCGGCAAGTCAACTCTCGAAGCCATCAGTCACAATCCGGTCTACGACGCCCTCTACGACGACGTGTCACACGTGCGTCATGTATCGCTCGGGCAGAACGCGGATGCCGTTGTGATAGCTCCGGCTACCGCCCACACGCTTGCCAGCATTGTTGCGGGACTCGCACCGGATCTTTTGGGAAACACTGTTCTGGCACGCCGGGGCCCCCTCATCGTGGCGCCGGCAATGCACACCGAGATGTGGCAGAACGCGGCCACCGTTCACAATGTCGCCGTGCTTCGCCAACGGGGAGTCGTGGTCGTCGATCCGGCAAGTGGGGCACTCACCGGTAGCGATGTGGGAGTCGGTCGCATGGCCGAGGTGCACAGCATCGTTTCGGCAACCTACGCAGCGGTTGGCCGAAGCGAGCGTGATCTCGATGGGGTTCGCGTCCTCATCACCGGCGGTGGAACACGTGAGCAGCTCGACCCGGTAAGGTTCATTGGCAATACGTCGTCGGGAAGACAGGCTGTTGCCCTTGCCGAGGCGGCTCGTGTGCGTGGCGCGTCCGTTCACTTTGTCTCCGGCTATATGGATATCGAGCCACCTTCGGGTATGCCGGTTACTTTTGCCGGCACGGCAGCAGAAATGCACAGTGCCGTCCTGGGTCAGCTCGACCAGACCGACGTGCTCATCATGGCGGCGGCTGTCGCCGACTATCGAGCTGCGGTCGTTTCCGAAAGAAAGCTCAAGAAGACAACTCTCGGTCAGAATCCAAGTATTGAACTGGTGGCGAACCCCGACATTCTCGCCGAGGCGTCCCGTCACCCGCGCTGTCTCGTCATCGGGTTCGCTGCGGAGACGGCCGAGGATGACACCGAACTCCTGGCACTCGCGCGCCAGAAAGCATCGTCGAAGGGCGCGGCGGCGATTGTTGCTAACCGCGTGGGCCCAGGGCGCGGCATTGGGTCGGTAGACAACGATGTGATTATCGTCTCGGGCGACGGGCGAGAGCTGGGCCGCAGCAGTGGAGAAAAGCTGTCAGTCGCGCAAAGTATTCTTGATGTAGTTACTCAACTGCGAAGCAAATAGCCACAAACGGGAGTCGTTATGTCCATTCGTCTATTTTCTTCTGAGTCGGTAACCGAGGGTCATCCCGACAAAGTGTGTGACCAGATTTCCGACACCATCCTCGACGCCCTTCTCACTGTCGATCCGGCCTCGCGAGTAGCCGTCGAAACCGTTGTGACGCGTGGCCTGGTGCACGTGGTGGGCGAAGTAACCACCGAGGCGTACGTTGAGATTCCGGCACTCGTGCGACAAACCCTGACCCGGATCGGCTACGGCAACCACCAGTTTGGTTTTGACGGAGCCAACTGCGGTGTCTCCGTTTCACTTGGGGCACAATCTCCGGACATCGCCGAGGGTGTGTTTAACGCGTCGGATCAAGGCGCTGGAGATCAGGGAATCATGTTCGGCTACGCCTCGAACGAAACGCAGAATTTCATGCCCCTTCCCATTTGGCTGGCGCATCGCCTTGCTGAGCGTTTGGCCGAGGTCCGCAAGTCCGGCCAGCTGCCTTACCTCGGCCCCGACGGCAAGACCCAGGTGACCATTGGCTACGAGGGCAACACTCCACGCAGCATCGACGCCGTTGTGGTGAGTTCACAGCACCTTGCCGACATCGACCTCGACACCCTGCGCGCTGAGATCGCCGCTCATGTCATTGAGCCCGTCTTGGGCACCATCGACATTGAACACTCCGCGCCGCGCCTCTTCATTAACCACATGGGCAAGTTCGTCGAGGGCGGGCCCGGGGCAGACGCCGGTTTGACCGGGCGAAAGATCATCGTCGACACCTACGGAGGGTCAAGCAGACACGGTGGTGGTGCCTTCAGCGGCAAAGACCCGTCCAAGGTTGACCGCAGCGCGGCATACGCTATGCGCTGGGCTGCCAAGAACGCCGTGGCCGCTGGACTTGCCGATCGAATCGAGCTCCAAATCGCCTACGCCATCGGTGTCGCGCAGCCAGTGGGTGTTTATGTCGAGACGTTCGAAACGCACCATGTTGCGCCTGAGAAAATTGAATCGGCAATCCGAGAGGTGTTCGATTTCCGCCCCGCGGCGTTGATCCGCGATCTCGATCTTCTCAAGCCGCGCTACGCGGAAACGGCGGCCTACGGTCACTTTGGACGTGAGGGCGCGGGCTTTACCTGGGAAAGCCTCGACCGCGTTGACGATCTGCGGTCTGCAGTCGGTCTGTGACTAACGTCCCCGTGTTGTCTGTGGCGCGGGTCTTGCTCGATTCTCCGCTGCCCCAGCTGGATCGGCTCCTCGACTACCGCATTCCGCCCCAGCTGGCAGAGTCCGTGTCTGAGGGAAGTCTCGTGCGCGTACCGTTGCGCACAAGTGGGCGCCAGAGGCTCGCTTACGTTGTCGAGATTGCGACAGGCTCGGACTACGCGGGACGACTCTCTGATGTCAGTGACGTGGTGAGCGCAATCCCCATTCTGCCCCGGAGGTTGTTCGACCTAGCGCGAGCTGTGGCAGACAGGCAGGTGGGCACTGCAGCCGACGTGCTGCGTCTGGCACTTCCGCGCCGATACGTGCGGGCCGAGAAGGCGTTTGCGGCTCAACCGATCGTGAACCCAGAGCCGGTGGCTGCTCGAAAAATCTCAGGTGTGGCCCAACAAGCCGAGGCGGACGCGCGTCTTGCAGTGACCGTTCCAATGGCGCAGGCAATGAATGCCGGCTCGCAGCCGACCACCGCCTGGTCGGTCCTGATGGCCCAAATATCGAGGAATGCCGTTGCTTCCGAGACCTCCGCAATCCTGATTGTTCCGGACTTCCGCGATGTCGCTCGCGTGGTTGCCGACCTCGAGGCCGATGGCTTGGGCGACCTCGTCTGTCGATTGGATGCCGAGGTCGAGCCGGCGGTGCGCTGGATCAACTACCTCAGATGCGTCCGCGGCGACGCGGTGATTGTTGTGGGGAGCCGCAGTGCCGCCTACGCTCCCGTGGCCCGTCTCGGTGCTTTCGTCATATGGGACGACGCAGATCCTGTGCTCGACGAACCCATGGCACCGTATGCCCATCCTCGTGACATCGGGTTGCTGAGGCACCAGCAGGAGGGCGGAATGCTGGCCTTCCTATCTCTCAGTCCCTCAGCCCACGTCACACGGCTCACTAACATCGACTGGCTTTCTCACGTCGACCTCTCTGAGCGACCCGGTCCGAAGGTGATTCCACTTGACGACGAGTCTCCGGGGCGGTCAGGTTCGATTCCGGCCGTGGCGTGGCAGTGGGCCGCGAAGGCCGTGACACAAGCTCCTGTGCTCATTCAGGTGCCGCGACCCGGATTCTCGCAACTGAGCGTCTGCGCAAGCTGTCGCGAACGGTCAGCGTGCACCGCGTGTGGCGGACCATTGCGTCGGTCGTCGCGAGGGGCCGTTCCCGACTGTCGGTGGTGTGGCCGCCTGGCCACGGACATCACGTGCTCATCGTGCGGATCGCACGAGATCACCGACGTCGCTCCGGGGAGTACGTGGACGGCTGACATGATCGGCAAAAGTTTTCCGAATGTGCCGATTGTGGTCAGCGACGGCGAGCGAATCGTGACAGGAATCGAGCAGACTCCGCAGATTGTTGTGGCGACACCCGGCGCCGAGCCCTTTTGTCCCGGTGGATATTCGACGGTCATCATCGTGGACGCCGA
Organism: uncultured Microbacteriaceae bacterium; assembly: GCA_903915075.1. Taxonomy (GTDB): domain Bacteria; phylum Actinomycetota; class Actinomycetes; order Actinomycetales; family Microbacteriaceae; genus UBA963. Next base: position 15,659 of record CAIWRM010000189.1, on the reverse strand, counting down.
CCGACAGCTCTACAGTGACAAGATGCGTGTTGTGGAAAACGCCCTGCGCCTCTGGGCGCACGCCATAGCCTGCTGTGGTCCCTCGGGGCGCGTTTTCGTTCAGGGCGCCGGAGTTCGGCTCGGTGCGGTTCTTGGGTCGCGGTCATGGTCCGATTACATGGGAACCGAAGTGGAGCAACGTTCACAACTTCACCTGCCGCCTTCTTCCCGAATGGCGCACGTGACGGGACACGCACAGGTCGTCGCACGTGCTCTCGACGCCCTCCCCACGGATGGCGTGTACTCCATCCTGGGACCCATGCCAGATGGCGAAGGTCAGGTCAGGGCGACCGTATTGTTCTCGTACGCGCGTGGCAGTGACGTGACGCACAGTCTTCGTGCCAGTGTTGTAGCTGCCGCGGCGGCTCGCAAGCGTCCCGGATCGACGCCCTCTCTCAGGGTGCGCCTCGACGACGCCTACGACGGCGGGCATGTTGGCTAACGGGAACGGAGTGTCGCGATGCGCGTGATTTTTGCGGGAACGCCAGAGGTGGCACTGCCAACTCTTCGCGCGCTCGATTCCTCGCCCCACGACGTTGTGGGAATTCTCACCCGCCACGATGCACCCGTGGGCAGAGCGCGAACGTTGACCCGGTCGCCTGTTGGCGCGTGGGCTGATGAACGCGGCATCCCGGTTGTCACCTCGAATCGCCCGGACGACGACACAGTCAACGAGATTTCGGGCTGGTCGGCGGACATCGGCGTCATTGTGGCCTACGGCGCACTCCTCGACGCACAAATGCTGGCGGTTCCCACGCGAGGGTGGATCAACCTGCACTTCAGCGACCTGCCACGCTTCCGCGGCGCAGCACCGGTGCAGCGAGCCCTCTTGGCGGGCGAGACAGAAATTGCTACCTCTGTTTTTCAACTGGTCGAGCGCATGGATGCAGGGCCAATCTTTGACCTGCAGAATCACAGCGTCGTGCCGGAGGCAACCAGCGGGGATGTCTTGATGAACCTTGCAGATGTCGGCGCCAAGCAGGTTGTGCGCGTGCTGGACGGCATCGAAGCAGGAACGCTCCATGCTGTTGTGCAGTCCGGCACGCCAACGTTCGCGCCCAAACTGACAAATCAGGATGGTCGACTCAACGTCACGTCGGATGCATCGGCAGTGTTTAACGTTTTCCGTGCGGTCACCCCCGAACCGGGTGCGTGGATCGAAACGTCGGTGGGACGCGTCAAGATTTCGGCCGCGGAGCGCTCGACTGTCGCGGATTGTGAGGCCGGCGTGATTACCGACCACGAGGGAAACGTTCTGTTGGGTCTGTCGTCGGGGGCCCTCACACTCGTCCGCGTTGTACCGGCGGGCAAGCGCGAGATGACGGCATCAGAGTGGCTCCGGGGAATCCAGGATTCTCGCGTCGTTGTGGTGTCTGAGTGAACGCACGAGGAGTGGCGTGGCGCGTTCTACGTGACGTCCACGAGAACGACGCGTATGCGAATCTCGTCACACCGGTGGCGCTCCGGGAAGCCGGGTTGTCTCGGTCAGACGCGGGTTTTGTCACCGAGCTCGTCTACGGCACGTTACGCATGCAAGGACTCTACGACGCCGTGATTGAGTCTGCCGCTCAACGAGACCTCGATCAGATTGATTCTGCCGTTCTGGACGTTCTGCGCCTGGGATCTCATCAGTGGATTCACCTGCACACGCCCGCCCACGCCGTGGTGAGCGAATCAGTCAATCTGGCACGGAGCGTCCAGATGGCCAAGTCGGCGGGATTCGTCAACGCCGTGATGCGGCGCATCACGGAACGTGATTCCGATGAGTGGATTGAGAGGGTTGCTCCCGACTCACTCTCCGCTACCGAGCGCTTGGCCGTGCAGTTCTCGCATCCGTCGTGGATTGTTGATGATCTCTCCCGTGCCTTGGCAGAGCGGGGTTACGCCGGCGAGATTGAAGCACTGCTGCGCGCGAACAACGACGCAGCCACCGTGTCACTGGTCGACCTGCGGATTGCACGAGATGCTGATGCCCGGCACGCCGCAGCGAGCGCGTCCTTAGATGACGCACTCGAGGTCGACGAACGCACACCGTTCTCGTTCAACCTCCTGCGTGGAGATCCCGGCGCGATCGTCACGCAATCAGGCGGGCAGATTCGCGTGCAAGATGTGGGTTCTCAGCTCGCGGCGTTGGCGCTCTGGGGTGCGCGGGAGGCCGCGCCGGAGGAGAACTGGCTCGACCTGTGTGCCGGCCCCGGAGGCAAAGCGGCGCTGCTGGCGGCACTGGCAGAAAGATCGGGCGCGCACCTCGTGGCTAACGAAGTCAGTGAGCATCGAGCCAAACTGGTGCGCCAAGCACTTGCGCCTTTCCCCGACGCGCACGTCACCGTGAATGATGGTCGCTCGTATGTCGCCTCAGTGGAGCGTTTCGATCGGGTTTTGGTCGATGCCCCGTGTTCCGGGCTCGGCGCGCTGCGACGACGCCCCGAGGCACGCTGGCGACGCTCTCCGGCAGACGTTGCCGACCTCGTGGTGCTGCAACAGCAGTTGCTCGAAGCCGCGTGTCATGTTGTGGCTCCCGGAGGATTGCTCGCCTACGTCACGTGTACGCCGTCCCTGAGCGAGACGACCGAGGTGTTGTCCCGGGTGATGACTGGGAGGAGTGACTTTGCGCCGGTGGCAGTGGCCCCCATCATCCGCGACGTCACACACGGTGGAGTTACTGTCTCCGATGATGCTCCCTTCGTGCAACTCTGGCCCCACATCAACGACACCGACGCCATGTTCATCAGCATCTTTGAGCGGTCCGCAAAGTAGGCTCGTCACCATGGGCGTCCGCATTAATCCGAGCATCCTGTCTGCTGACTTCGTCAATATGCAGCGTGACCTCGCACTCATTGGCAACGCGGACTACGCTCATGTCGATGTGATGGACAACCACTTCGTGCCCAATCTCACCTTTGGTCCGCAGATGGTCCAGCGAATTAACGACACATCTCCCGTCCCGCTGGATGTTCACCTCATGATTGCGGATCCGGATCGCTGGGCTCCCGGGTACGCCGAACTAGGTGTGTTCTCGGTGACTTTTCACCTCGAGGCGGCCCAAGACGCAGTAGCAGTGGCGCGCGCGCTACGAGATCGCGGATCTCGTGCCGGCGTTGCCGTCAAGCCCGATACGCCGGTGGACGCGCTTCTTGAGATTGTGGACGAGTTTGATCAAATTCTCGTCATGACGGTCGAACCCGGTTTCGGTGGCCAGGCATTTATCCCGTCTGTGTTGCCCAAGCTTGCTCAACTCACTCAGGCCATCTCGGCCAAGGGCTGTGACGTGTGGTTGCAGGTAGACGGGGGAGTCACGGAGCAGACAATCGTTCAGGCTGCTGCTGCCGGTGCTGACACTTTCGTTGCCGGATCGAGCGTATTCGGTCATGCAGATCCCGGTGTTGCCATTGACGCGCTGCGTCACGCCGCGAGTGAGCACCACCATGCGCGCTAATCTTGATATGTGAAAACGTTTGAAGGTCTTTTCAACGAACTATCCGAGCGCATAGCGACGCGCCCCGAAGGTTCGCGCACGGTCGCCGAGTATGACGACGGAGTGCACGCCATCGGTAAGAAAATCGTTGAGGAATCTGCCGAGGTCTGGATGGCGGCCGAGTACGAAGATAACGACCGCACCGCCGAAGAGATTTCCCAACTTCTGTATCACGTGCAGGTGCTCATGCTGCGCAAGGGTCTCACCCTCGAGAACGTCTACTCACACCTCTAACGAGCTTTATCACCCGGGCAAGGATACCCATGCTGAGAATTGCAGTCCCCAACAAGGGCTCACTCGCCGACGTCGCCATAGAGATGCTGCGTGAGGCGGGTTACGCGACACGTCGTGATACTCGCGAGCTGCACGTGGAAGATGCGCGCAACGACGTTGAGTTTTTCTATCTTCGTCCTCGTGACATCGCCACCTACGTGGGCTCGGGAGCCTTGGACGTGGGCATTACCGGTCGCGACCTCTTGCTCGATTCTGGGTCGAGCGCGCGCGAAATTGCCGATTTGGACTTTGGTCAGTCAACGTTTCGATTCGCGGCTCCGGTAGGCACAATCACGAACGTTTCTGAGCTTGCCGGGCGTCGTGTCGCAACCAGTTATCCCGGTCTTGTGGGCGCGTTCCTGGATGCTGCCGGTGTCACGGCAACTCTCGTACCTCTCGACGGGGCAGTCGAGTCCGCCGTTCGCCTCGGTGTAGCTGACGCCGTGGCAGACGTCGTCTCCACGGGCACGACTCTTCGCAAAGCAGGGCTCGAAATCTTCGGACCGGTCATTCTTGAGAGCTCAGGTGTCCTGATCTCAGGGGGAAGCTCCGACGCGGCGGTCACAACACTCGTGAAGCGACTCGAGGGTGTCTTGGTGGCGCGCGCCTACGTGCTCATGGACTACGACTGCCCAGTTTCACTACTCGAGCGCGCGTGTGCCCTCGCACCGGGCATCGAATCGCCGACGGTGTCGCCGCTGCGGGATCCCGAGTGGGTAGCCGTGCGTGTCATGGTTCCGCGGGACGATCAGAATCACGTGATGGACTCGCTCTACGAACTCGGAGCGCGCGCCATTTTGGTGAGCGCCATACACGCGGCCAGGCTTTAGCGTGTCGCTGTCGGTGCGCATCATCCCGTGCCTGGACGTGTCCGCAGGGCGCGTGGTGAAGGGCGTGAATTTTCGCGATCTGCGCGATGCGGGAGATCCTGTAGAGCTTGCGCGGAGCTACTACGCTCAGGGCGCCGACGAGGTGACTTTTCTCGATGTGTCAGCAACCGTGGATGGGCGGGAGACGATGTACGACGTTGTGGCGCGCGCAGCCGACGAGGTCTTCATTCCGCTGACCGTCGGCGGGGGAGTGCGCAGTGCCGACGATGTGGCACGTCTTCTCGCCAGCGGAGCCGACAAGGTCAGCGTGAACAGTGCAGCCCTCGCGCGGCCCGACCTTCTCGACGATATCTCTTCACGGTTTGGCGCACAGGTGCTGGTATTGAGTCTCGATATCAAGCGCTCGGAGAATGCCGTCAGTGGTTTTATCGTGACCACGCACGGTGGGCGCACGGAAACCGACATCGACGCCGTTGATTGGACCCGCGAGGCGCAGGAGCGCGGGGTTGGCGAGTTGCTCGTTAACTCCATCGACGCTGACGGCACGAAGATGGGCTTCGACCTCGAACTCATTTCGTTGATCACGGTGAACTCACACGTGCCCATCATCGCCTCGGGCGGAGCCGGCCGCGCCGAGGATTTTGCTCCAGCCGTTGCTGCGGGAGCGGATGCCGTTCTGGCCGCATCCATTTTCCACTCAGGCGACGTATCTATCTCAGACGTTAAGCACGATTTAGAGAATCACGGTTACGAGGTGCGGGCAGCATGACAATTCCCGAGGGAGTGGTATTCAACGAGCAGGGACTGATTCCGGTCGTCGCTCAGGACGACCAGACCGGTCGGGTGTTGATGCTCGCGTACATGAATCGAGTTGCCCTCGAGGCCACGCTCACGACGGGTCGTGCTGTCTACTACTCACGCTCGCGCGGCGAACTCTGGCGAAAGGGCGATACCAGTGGGCACGCTCAGTTTGTGCGCCGCGTAGAACTCGACTGCGATGGCGACTCACTCCTGCTCACCGTGCACCAGGTTGGCCCTGCGTGCCACACGGGCACAGTGTCCTGCTTTGACGCGCTGGCGCTTGATGCGGTGACCGACATGAGGCCCGACGACAGTGCTTCGACGACCGTGTGAGAATAGTCACACCATGAGTCAAACGTCGCGTGAAGAATTCGATGCTCTCGTCAGCAGTGGGCAGCGTGTCGTTACGGTCAGTCGCGAGGTTTTTGCCGACGGAGATTCCCCGGTTTCTCTTTATCGTCGTCTCACCGACTCTCGCCCGGGCTCATTCCTGCTGGAGTCAGCTGAGCAGGGCGGTATTTGGTCGCGCTTCTCATTCTTGGGTGTGGAGAGCTTCGGCACTCTCACCGACATTGAGGGCACGTCACACTGGATCAACTACTCACTCGATGCCGAGGTGGCATTTGGTGGCCCGGTGCCACAGCAGGGACTCGACGCGGTATCAGCGCTCACCCAACGTTGGGCCGGCTCACACAACACGCACATTGCTCCACTCACCGGCGGGCTCGTGGGTTTCATTGGCTGGGATGCCGTGCGTCAACTTGAGCGCCTTCCTCACATTCCTCCCGCAGAGATTCCCGTACCCGGCCAGGCGCTGAGTTTTGTCCGCGACCTCATCGTCATTGATCACCGCACGGGCACACTCACGCTGGTCACGAACGTTCTCGCGCTTGATTCAACTCCCGATTTTGATGAAGCCCTCGCCCGAATCGACCAACTTGAGGAGCGCCTTCGCGCGCCACACTCAACGACCGTTCAGCTAATTGACCTCTCGATCACCGCGAAGCCCGAGCATCGAACAACGCGTGACGACTATCTCGCGTCAGTGTTGACATCAAAGGATTTCATCGTTGCCGGTGACATCTTCCAGGTCGTGATTTCGCAACGGTTCGAACTCGAGTGTCGAGCAACGCCGCTCGATGTCTACCGCGTACTTCGGTCGCTCAACCCGAGCCCCTACATGTACCTTCTGAGCCTAGAAGCGGCTGATGGCTCACCCTACGCTGTCGTCGGGTCTTCGCCGGAGGCGCTCGTCAAAGTGAACGACAGTCGGGTCTTTACCCATCCCATTGCCGGTTCGCGCCCGCGGGGCGCTACACCCGAGGTCGACCTCGCGTTGGAAACAGAGTTGCTTGCCGACGAGAAGGAGCGCGCCGAGCACCTCATGCTCGTTGATTTGGCGCGCAACGATCTCCTGCGTGTGTGCGATGCCGGAAGTGTTGAGGTCACCGAGTTCATGCGCGTGGAGAGGTTTAGCCACATCATGCACATTGTGTCCTCCGTCGAGGGCAATCTGCGGGCCGGATTAGATGCCGTCGACGTGTTCCGAGCGACATTCCCCGCGGGAACCCTCTCGGGTGCACCCAAGCCTCGGGCTTTAGAAATCATCGACGAGCTCGAGCCCGCCGGGCGCGGCGTTTATGGTGGCGTTGTTGGTTACTTTGACTTTGCCGGTAACGCCGACCTGGCAATTGCCATTCGCACCGCCACCATCGTTGGCAATCGCGCGTTCGTGCAGGCAGGTGGAGGTTTCGTCGCGGATAGCGACCCCGAATCCGAGTTTCAAGAGAGCGTCAACAAGGCTGCCGCACCCCTTCGGGCAGTCGCGATAGCGAACGCTCTCGTCGAGCAAACGTCCGTCAAGTGACGAGTTCGACCGTGGGCCTCTGATGCGCATTACTCGAAGCGCGGTTGTCGTTGCGACCGTCATCAGCAGCGCGGTTCTTCTCATCGCCGGGGCGCAACCCTGGGTCATCCTGGGCTTGTCGTCTGCCGAGTCAAGCGCCCGCGAACTCGTCGTAACGGGCGGCACGTTGGCGCCCTCATTTGTGGGCTTGAGTCTGGCCTTCGCTGCGGCGCTGATTGTGTCGCTCGTTTCCCGGCTTGTCGTGCGAATTGTGAGCGCCGCCATCGCCATTTGTGCCGCGTTGGGTGGCCTGATTGTGTCCCTAGTCGTCATCAGTGATCCCATTGCTGCCGCGAGAGTATCCATTTCGACGGTGACGGGCGTTTCCGACACCATCCGGCAGCGCGATCTCATTGACACGCTTGCCCTCACGCCGTGGGCATTCATTGCCCTGGTAATGCTCGTCGGTGCGGCATGCGTCGGAGTGGCTGTGATTGTTTCTGGCCGCACCTGGAGCAACAACAGCCGTCGTTATGAGCGTCCCGAGTCGTCGTCCGCTCGACAAGGCACGCGCGGCGGCGGGGTGGAGAACGATCCGCACGAGACGTGGGACAACTTCTCAGGTGGGGGCGACCCGACACGAACGCCGGGCCACTAAACTAGAAGCGTTTCCCCGACAACCTGATGGAGTAACTATGTGCGCCAACCCCAATGACCCGGGTGAGGGTCACTCGCCCGCTGCGTGGACAACCGTCATCACGATGCTCGTGGCTTTCGCTGCGGGAACGGTATTTTTTGTTCTCGAGATGCCCGTTGGCGTCTACGCGAGCGTCGCTCTATTGATCATCGGTCCGATTGTGGGCTTGATTCTGTCGAAGGCCGGCTACGGCGTGCACGGGCCCAAGTACGTTCCTAAGGCGCACTCCTAACTTGCTGCTCAGTGAACTCACCGCCGGATCGGTGGAGGATGCCCGCGACCGTGAGAAGGTTCTGTCCCTCGCGGCGGTGATGGAGCGCGCTCACAGTGCCCCGCCAGCGCTTGATGCACTTGCTGCACTTGCACCGGCCGACCACGTAAAAATCATCGCTGAAGTTAAGCGGGCAAGCCCGTCCCGTGGCGAAATGGCAGAGATTTCTGATCCCGCCGCTCTCGCTCTGAGCTATGCCGCCGGAGGCGCGTCAGCAATATCTGTGCTGACCGAGGAGCGTCGTTTCAAGGGATCGCTCGACGACTTGGATGCCGTGCGCAGTGTCGTCGATATTCCCGTGCTTCGAAAAGATTTCATTGCGACCGAGTATCAGGTTTATGAGGCGCGCGCGCACCGGGCCGACATCGTTCTCCTGATTGTTGCTGCGCTGCAACAGGGCGAACTCGAACGGCTCCATGAGTTGATCCTTTCGCTGGGAATGACAGCTCTCGTCGAGACGCACTCAGCGAACGAGGTGGCTCGTGCTGTTGACATTGGAGCTGCGCTCATCGGCGTCAACGCTCGAGACCTCGACACGTTCGAACTTGATCGAGACCTGTTCGGACGTCTCGCCGACCAGATTCCCGGTTCAACAATCAGCGTTGCCGAGTCGGCAGTTCGCACGGCGGCAGATGTGGCGCACTATCGCGCCGCGGGAGCAGACGTGGTTCTTGTTGGCGAAGCGCTCGTTACCGCAGACCCCCTCGTAACCATGGCAGGATTCCTCGCATCATGACAAAACTCCGTGCACAGCAGGGCCCCTACTTTGGCGACTTCGGTGGTCGCTACGTACCCGAATCTCTGATTGCCGCCCTCGACGAACTTGCCGAGGCCTACGAACTCTCCAAGCTTGACCCGACCTTCGGTGAAGAGCTCGCCCACCTGCATGCCACTTACACCGGCCGGCCGTCCATCATCACCGAGGTCCCCAGGTTTGCCCAGCACGCCGGGGGAGCGCGCATCATTCTCAAACGCGAGGACCTCAACCACACGGGAAGCCACAAGATCAACAACGTGCTGGGTCAAGCACTGTTGGCCCGACGCATCGGCAAGACGCGCCTCATCGCAGAAACCGGTGCCGGCCAACACGGGGTAGCTACGGCAACGGCGGCAGCGCTCTTTGGCATGGAGTGCATCGTCTACATGGGCGAAGTCGACACTCAGCGTCAGGCGCTCAACGTTGCACGCATGAGACTTCTCGGGGCAACGGTTGTTCCGGTGACCACGGGCTCACGTACCCTCAAGGACGCCATCAATGAGGCCCTTCGCGATTGGGTAGCCAACGTCGACAACACGCACTACCTACTGGGAACCGTTGCTGGTCCGCACCCGTTCCCGCAAATGGTTCGCGATTTTCACAAAATCATTGGCGAAGAGGCTCGGGAACAGGTCCTCGCGCTCACCGGAGGACTTCCGGATGCCGTGATCGCCTGTGTGGGTGGCGGCTCCAATGCCATTGGCATTTTCCACGCCTTTTTGGACGACGCTGACGTTGACCTTATCGGCTGTGAGGCCGCGGGTCGGGGCATCGATACGTTGGAGCACGCGGCAACGCTCACGCGTGGTCGCCCTGGGGTTCTCCACGGAGCGCGCAGCTACATGCTGCAGGATGCCGACGGCCAAACGATGGAGTCTCATTCCATCTCGGCCGGACTCGACTATCCCGGTGTGGGCCCCGAGCACTCCTGGCTCAAAGATCTGGGCCGAGCAAGCTACCGACCCATCACCGACGCCGATGCCATGTCGGCACTTCGACTCCTGAGCCAGACCGAGGGAATCATTCCCGCAATCGAGACAGCGCACGGACTCGCCGGTGCGCTCGAAGTAGGCCGCGAGCGTGGACCCAACGCCACGCTGCTCATTAATCTCAGCGGTCGGGGCGACAAAGACATGCAGACCGCCGGTGAGTACTTCGGAATCCTGGACGGTACCTCGTGAGCTCGCAGGTCAACGCCGTATTCAACGATCGCCGAGAGCACGGTCTTCTCATTGGATATCTCCCGTTAGGTTTTCCCACGGTTGACGCTTCCGTAGAAGCAGCAGTGGCGCTTGTCGAGAACGGCGTGGACATTCTGGAGATGGGCCTGCCCTACAGCGATCCTGTGATGGATGGACTGGTGATTCAGCGGGCCACCAACACCGCCCTCGAAGCGGGCTTCCGCCTGTCGCAAACCTTCGAAGCGGTGGCAGCTATTCGGGAGCGCGTGGATGCTCCGGTGCTGGTGATGACCTACTTCAATCCGATTCTGCAGTACGGGGTCGACGCATTTGCACGCGACTTGGCCGCGGCCGGGGGAGCGGGGCTGATTACTCCCGACCTCATTCCCGACGAGGCGAAAGAGTGGCTGGGGGCAGCTGACGACCATGACCTCGACCACGTGTTCCTCGCTGCACCTTCCTCGTCCGCAGACCGCCTCTCGTCCGCCACGTCGAACAGTCGAGGATTCGTCTACGCCGTCTCAACCATGGGAATCACGGGCGCACGCAATGACGTTGACACTGCTGCCCGGGGAGTTGTGGCACGGCTGAGAGAGTCCGGCGCGACGAACATTGGTGTGGGCTTGGGAATCTCAACTCCGGAACAGGTAACCGAGGTTCTCGAGTACGCTGACGCTGCCATCGTGGGTTCCGCGCTGGTGTCCGCACTTGCTGAGGGTGGGGCACAGGCCGCCGGAGCGCTGGCGAAACAACTGTCAGCGGGCAAGCACTAGTCCCGCCTAAACTTGACCTGCTTCTCCGCCACCCATCAAAGGACACCCCCACACGTGAACACAGCCACAATTCTCGCTAGTTTGCCCAGTCCTCCGGCTTCCTGGCAGTCTTTCGATCTCGGGCCGCTGAAGGTGCACGTGTACGCGCTGGCAATTCTTCTCGGCATCATTCTGGCCGTCTGGATAACCGGTCGACGCCTCACCGCGCGCGGGGCTGAAAAGGGTGTCGTTCTTGACTTCCTGCTCTGGACGGTGCCTCTGGGAATCGTCTTTGCTCGTATCTATCACGTTCTCACACACCCCGGCGATTACTTCGGACCCGACATCAATCCTCTTTCGGTCTTGTACATTTGGGAGGGCGGAAATGCCATCTTTGGCGCTCTCATCGGAGGGGCTCTGGGAGTATGGCTCGGTTCGCGCCAGACCGGCGTTCGTTTCCTGAGTTTCGCTGATGCGCTAGTTCCGGGACTCCTCGTTGCTCAAGCCACGGGTCGCATCGGAAACTACTTCAACCAAGAGCTGTTTGGTTTACCCACGACACTGCCGTGGGGACTTGTCATCGACATGCCAAATGCGGCTGTCCCATCGGGTCTTCCATTTGACACGGTCTTTCATCCGACATTTCTTTACGAAATCATCTGGAACATCGCGGGTGTCGTGATTCTTTTGCTCATCGAACGGCGACGCGAGATGCGTTGGGGTAAGGCGCTCGCTTTCTATCTCGTGTGGTACGGCTTGGGACGAGCATGGCTGGAGGCCATCCGACTCGACCCCAGCGAAACGTTCCTGGGTATTCGGAGCAATATTTGGGCGTCTTTCGCAGCCATCATTCTCGGCATCATCCTCTACATTGTTCAATCGCGGCGTCACCCAGGCCGCGAGGAATCGGTCTATCTTCCGGGACGCGGTCCGCGAAAGCCTGATGTAGAATCTAAGGAATCGGAAAAGCCCCGAAAATCTAGTGGCACTGACGCCGCACCGGTAAAGGATTCTCCTCGAGCCGCGTCGGCCAAAAGTCGCACCGCTCGGTAAAGAGTCCTGCCACGTTCTTGTCCGTGTGTTGCCCGCTCAGCTGGCGACATCTCCGTGCTATCTCTGAGGAGAGGTGTCATGAGTACTCTTCGTCCCCACCATCGCTTCTCCGCTGTGCCCGAGGCCTCCGGGCTCTTTGATCCCGCTCTAGACAAGGATTCCTGCGGTTTTGCGCTTGTGGCAACGACCCGCGGGCACGCCGGACACGATATCATTGATGTCGCGCTCGACGCACTTCGCAACCTTGAACACCGAGGTGCCGTGGGTTCCGACGCCGGAACCGGTGATGGCGCTGGAATCATGACGCAGATTCCCCACGAGTTTCTTGCCGCCGTGTCTGGTCTTGCGTTGCCGGAATCGGGCGCCTACGCCGTGGGTAATGCTTTTCTCCCAGTCGACGCTGCGAAGCGCGCAGAGGTTCTCGCTGCGATCGAGTCACTCGCGGACGAAGAAGGTCTCGATGTCCTCGGCTGGCGTGATGTCCCGGTTGACCCGTCCAGCCTGGGCCCGTTGGCAAAGGAGGCGATGCCTCACATCTCCCAGCTCTATGTGACTGATTCCGCACGAAAACTGACCGGAATCGATCTCGATCGACGTGTGTACCGCTTGCGAAAGCGCGCCGAACGCGACCACGAGGTGTACTTCCCCTCTCTCTCAAGTCGCACGCTCGTCTACAAGGGCATGGTCACGACTCTTCAGCTCGAACCCTTCTACCCCGACCTCTCTGACGAGCGTTTTTCGTCACGCCTAGCACTCGTTCACTCGCGCTATTCCACGAACACCTTCCCGTCGTGGCCACTGGCACACCCGTTCCGTTTCGTTGCACACAATGGCGAAATCAACACGGTGCAGGGAAACAGAAACTGGATGCGCGCGCGTCAGTCTCAGTTGGCCTCCGACAAGCTCGGCGCCATGAAGGACCTGCTGCCCGTGTGCACCGACGGAGGCAGCGACTCGGCGTCCTTCGACGAGGTCGTGGAACTACTCAACCTTGCCGGTCGCAGTCTGCCCCACGCAATCATGATGATGATTCCTGAGGCCTGGGAGAACCAGCCCAACATGGACCCCGATCGCCGAGCGTTCTACGAGTATCACTCAACCATGATGGAAGCCTGGGACGGCCCGGCCGCCATGGCCTTCACCGACGGCACTCTCGTGGGTGCAACACTCGACCGCAACGGCCTGCGACCCGGACGTTATCTCGTCACCGATGACGGCCTCATTGTGGTCGCCAGTGAGATCGGCGTCTATCAGATCGACCCCGCCAAGGTCGTGCGCAAGGGCCGCCTCCAGCCCGGCAAGATGTTTCTCGTCGATACAGATGCAGGTCGCATTATCGATGACGAAGAGGTCAAGGCGGAACTGGCCCACTCGGGTCCGTGGGCCGAGTGGATTGCGTCGGAGCGCATTAGTTTTGCCGACCTCCCTCCTCGTGAGCACGTTCTGCACTCGGCAGCTTCCGTGGCTCGTCGTCAGCGCACCTTTGGTTACACCGAGGAAGACCTGAGAATCATGCTGGCGCCCATGGCGCGGACGGGTCAGGAACCACTCGGTGCAATGGGCTCGGACACCCCGATAGCCGTGCTGTCTGAGAAGCCACGCACCCTGTTCGACTACTTCCAACAGCAGTTCGCTCAGGTCACCAATCCACCGCTCGACTCGATTCGTGAAGAGATTGTCACGAGCATGCGTCGCGGACTCGGACCGGAGCGCAACCTGCTCGATGCCACCCCAGAACATGCTCAACAGGTCGTCGTGCCATTCCCGATTATCGACAACGAACAGCTCAGCCAGATCCTCCACCTCACCAATTCAGCCGGCGCGCCGACAACTCGCCGCCTCAGCGGCCTCTACCCGGTCAGCGGGGGAGCGCAAGCGCTGGCGGATAGAATCGCTACCCTGTGCGCCGAGGCGGACGCCGCCGTTGCAGACAACGTCGCTTTCCTTATCCTGAGCGACCGCGATAGCAACCACGAACAGGCCCCGATCCCGTCGCTGCTGTTGGTGTCGGCAATTCATCACCACCTGATTCGTCAGGAATCGCGCATGCAGGTTTCTCTTGTCGTTGAGACGGGAGATGTCCGCGAAGTCCACCACGCGGCACTGCTCATCGGATACGGTGCCGGTGCGCTCAATCCCTACCTCGCCATGGAATCAGTTGAAAGCATGATTCGTGAGGGGTACATCACCGACATCACGCCCAAGAAGGCCACCAAGAATCTCATCAAGGCACTGGGCAAGGGTGTTCTCAAGATCATGTCCAAGATGGGCATCTCCACGGTCAGCTCGTACTCGGGCGCGCAGACGTTCGAGGCGGTAGGGCTTAGCCAGGAGTTTGTCGACGAGTACTTCACGGGAACTCTGAGTCGCCTGGGTGGCATCGGGCTCGACACCATCGAACACGAGAACGCTGCTCGGCACGCAAGCGCCTATCCCACAAAGGCGGGCACCAGCCTGGTGCACGAGCGTCTCACCACCGGCGGCGAATACCAGTGGCGTCGTGACGGTGCTCCTCACCTCTTCAACCCGGAGACAGTATTCAAGCTCCAGCACGCCACACGCACGCGTCGCTACGACGTCTTCCGCGAGTACACCGACCTCGTCGATTCGCAGGCTGAACAGCTGATGACGCTGCGCGGGCTCTTTTCACTCGGTGACCACGATGTAAAGCCCATAGCGCTCGACGACGTGGAGTCGGTGGCGTCAATCGTCAAGCGGTTCTCCACGGGAGCAATGAGTTACGGTTCGATTTCGCCCGAAGCCCACGAAACACTTGCGATTGCCATGAACCGCCTCGGAGGCAAGTCCAACACGGGCGAGGGTGGAGAAGACGTCGAGCGTCTCGTCGATCCGGAGCGTCGAAGTGCCATCAAGCAGGTTGCCTCCGGTCGATTCGGCGTGACCAGCATGTATCTGACGCATGCCGATGACATCCAAATCAAGATGGCACAGGGGGCGAAGCCGGGTGAGGGTGGCCAGTTGCCGCCCAACAAGGTGTACCCGTGGATCGCACGCACGCGGCACGCCACGGCCGGAGTGGGCCTTATTTCTCCGCCCCCGCACCACGACATCTATTCGATTGAAGACCTCAAGCAGTTGATCTTCGACCTGAAACGAGCAAATCCTTCTGCTCGAGTGCACGTCAAGCTCGTGAGCCAGTCGGGCATTGGTGCCGTGGCAGCTGGTGTCTCCAAGGCGTTGGCAGATGTCATTCTCATCAGCGGTCACGACGGGGGAACGGGTGCCAGCCCGCTCAACTCGCTCAAGCACGCGGGCACGCCGTGGGAACTGGGCCTGGCCGAAGCACAGCAGACCCTGATTGCCAACGATATGCGCGACCGCGTTGTGGTGCAGGTAGACGGTCAGCTCAAGACCGGACGCGACGTTGTGGTTGCCGCTCTCTTGGGCGCCGAGGAGTTTGGTTTTGCGACCGCTCCGCTCGTGGTCAGCGGCTGCATCATGATGCGCGTGTGTCACCTCGACACCTGCCCGGTTGGGGTGGCTACACAGAACCCCGAGCTCCGTGAGCGGTTCACGGGAACTCCAGAGTTCGTGGTCAACTTCTTTGAGTTCATTGCCGAGCAGGTTCGCGAGCTTCTGGCGTCGCTCGGACTCCGCAGCCTCGACGAAGCTATTGGGCGCGTGGATCTGCTCAACACCGACCGTGCCGTTTCTCACTGGAAG
>CAIWRM010000188.1 GCA_903915075.1 uncultured Microbacteriaceae bacterium | reverse complement strand
CTCGGCACCGTCAAGAGCCGGAGGCCGAGTTCAGACCGCATGTCGTGCGCCGCCAAGACAAGACTCAGCCGCTCTCAATCGGCGCTGTCATCCCCTCGTTCAACCACGCGAGCTTCGTCGGCTCCGCCATCGAAAGCTTTCTCGAGCAGGAACATCCGGTCAGCGAGATCGTCGTCGTCGATGACGGCTCCACTGACGAGACCGCTGAGATCGTCCACTCTCACGGCGATCCGCGCGTGCGATACCTGTTCACGGAGCGTGTTGGGCCGGGCGCCGCTCTCAACGCCGGCATTCGAACGATGGAGTCCGATGTCATCGCCTTTCTCGGTAGCGACGACCTCGCGCTTTCCCACCGCGCCGAGCACGATCTCTGGATGCTCCAGAACTTGGAGATCGACGCGATTACATCGCTTCCTACCATCATCGACGAGACGGGCGCACAACGAGGCGATGCTGCAGCTGGTTTTCTCTTTCCCCCCGAGGACCCTCGCCACCCGATCGATGTTCTACGGCTGCTCTGGCGCGACGGTAACTACATCTGCAATCCCGCCGTGTCTATGCGCCGGGAGGCCTACTGGCGTTTTGGCGGTTCACCGCACGGCTTGATTCATTTGCATGACTTCATGCTGTGGGTGCGCCTAGCCGGCGCTCTGCGACTCGGCGGGTCGACTGAGCGGACCACGGAGTACCGTCGCTCGCGCAAAGCTGGGTCTCTTTCTGCGGAGCGGGCTGGTTCGCGTCTCCAACTCGAACTCGAGTGGGCCTTTGACCGCTTCTTTGACACCTGTGAGCCTGATGTGTTTTCTAGGACGTTCGAGGCAGCGCTCCCACCGACGCGGCAATCATCCCCGGTGGTAGCGATTGATGCGATTCCCATGTTCCTCGACCACCAATTCGACTTTGTGCGGCGCAAGGGTGTTCAGAAAGCGATCAGTGCGCTCGATGACGATGAGAGCCGCCGCGTCCTTCGTGACGTCTACGACCTCACCGAGCAACGCATCTTCGCCCTCGGCTCAGAGATCGACATCGATGGTCTCCGCGATACGCAGCGTCTCTTTGGTGTCGTTCGCAGTCGTCCGCCCTGGCACTGAGGGCTCTCACCTGTACCGTCAGCGCGATGTCCCGAGGGGCCACTCTATCCCGGCGGGCGGCTTGTCGGGCGAGAGATAGGGATCGCGCCACTGCTCGTGGGCCCATCGCACGTTGAATCGGTCGCGCTCCATGTCCTGAATCCGTGGATCGCGCGTAATCGATTCGAAGTGGTAGAGCGACGCCTGCGGTGTCCAGACGATCCGCTTACCAGTGGCCCGTACCTTGAGGCAGTAATCGACGTCGTTCCAGTTACTCGGCAAACCGAGGTAGAAGCCGCCGACCTCCTCAAAGACTGCGCGTGGGGTGAGGAGACAAGCGCCTGTCACGGCGACGCACTCACGATCGACCGCGAGCATCGAGAGGTAACCCGAGTCCTCCTGCGCGAGTCCAAAGCCGACATGGCCGGGCCACCCCCAGATGAACACACCGGCGTGCTGCACTCGACCATCCTCGAACGACAGCTTCGCCCCCACTGCTCCGACGTCACCCTGCCGACATATCCCGACCATGTTGCGAAGCCACTCCGGGTGGCGAACGGCGATGTCGTCGTTCAGCAGCAAGATGTAGTCGCCGTCTGACCATGCCGCACCCCAATTCACCTTGCGCGAGAAATTAAAGGGGCGCGGGACCGCGGGCGTGCACGTGACACGCTGCGGATCGATCGCAACGATTTCAGCAAGTCGATCACTTGGAACTTCCGGGTCGGGCACGATGACCACCTCGATGTTCTTGTAGGTGGTCGACTCAACGAGGTCGCGCACGGTACTGGCGAGGAAGTCTCGTTCTTCGCCGAAGACCGTTCCAATCGGCGCGGCACTTGGAATAACGATCGAAACCTTCGGCTCTGTGTCAAAACGACGTGTGATGCGGTAGACACCGGGGTCTTCTGCTCGCGTCACATCGGCATTGAGCCCGATACGATCCGCATGTTCCTGCACCGCACGCACGCCGTTCTCGAATGCATACGGCTTCGCCTCGGCATTGCCG
>CAIWRM010000187.1 GCA_903915075.1 uncultured Microbacteriaceae bacterium | reverse complement strand
TGGAGCAAGGAAATTCTGAAGGAAGTCCAGCGCGCCTTAGTGAAGAAATTCCCTGGCACTGAGGCTCAGCAGTCACACAAAGTGACCCTTCTGAATCGGGCCGTACCCAGTGCGATGATTGACGACCACTTACATTTGGTCGATGGTTTAGTGGGCACCGACCCGAAAGATCGACACGTGTTGGCGGCGGCAATCCGTGCGCAAAGCCGTGCCCTCGTGACATTCAACGTCAAGCATTTCCCGCCTGAAATGCTCGAGACCTATGGAATTGAACTCCTGAATCCAGATGACTTCTTGTTGGACCTCGCCGACCTTAACGAGTCACATTTCGTTCGGGTCGTGAGCCAAGTAATTTCCAATTACGCTCGCCCCGCGCTAACGGTGACCGACTTCGCGTCGGTCATGCATAAATCTCAGTGCCCCAAATTCGGGACATTCGTCAGTCAACATGAGGCAGAAATTGAACTGTCACTCGATGACATCGAGATGGAGCGGATTGCCCTCGAGCGACGGAACGACGGCTCCACGCCAATTCGGGTCGAGCTCGAAGACCTCTATTGAGGCTAAACAGAGATAGCCGTGGCTATTCCCACTCGATAGTGCCCGGCGGCTTGCTCGTTACGTCGAGCACCACGCGGTTGACCCCGGCCACCTCGTTGGTGATGCGGTTAGAGATCTTGGCCAGCAGGTCGTAGGGCAGGCGCGTCCAGTCAGCGGTCATGGCGTCTTCGCTCGAGACGGGGCGCAGCACAACGGGGTGACCGTAGGTGCGGCCATCGCCCATGACGCCCACCGAGCGGACATCGGCGAGCAGGACCACCGGGCACTGCCAAATCTGGTCGTCGAGTCCGGCCGCGGTGAGCTCAGCGCGCACAATGGCGTCGGCCTCGCGCAGCAGGTCGAGACGCTCCTGCGTGACCTCGCCCACGATGCGGATGCCCAGTCCGGGGCCAGGGAACGGCTGACGGCCGACAATCTCGTGCGGTAGTCCGAGCTGGCGACCAATGGCACGCACCTCGTCTTTGAATAGCGCGCGCAGCGGCTCCACGAGCTCGAACTGCAGGTCGTCGGGCAGGCCGCCCACGTTGTGGTGGCTCTTGATATTGGCCGTGCCGGAACCGCCGCCGGACTCCACCACGTCCGGGTAGAGGGTGCCCTGCACGAGAAAACGGATGGGCTCGCCGTCGGCCGCGGCTTCGGCGACGAGGTCGCGCTCGGCCTGCTCGAACGTGCGAATGAACTCGCGGCCAATGATCTTGCGCTTGTCTTCGGGGTCGGTCACTCCGGCGAGCGCAGTGAGGAACTGCTCGCGAACATCAACCGTGACCAGACGGATTCCCGTGGCGGCCACATAGTCCTCTTCGACCTGGCGGCGCTCGTCTTGGCGCAGCAGGCCGTGATCCACAAACACGCACACGAGCTGATCGCCCACGGCCTTGTGCACGAGGGCTGCGGCAACGGCGGAGTCGACGCCACCCGAGAGGCCGCAAATCACGCGGGCATCGCCCACCTGCGCACGAATGTTGGCGACCTGCTGGTCGATGATGTTGCCGGGGTTCCAGTCACCCGGCAGTCCGGCCAGGTCGTGCAAGAAGTTCTCGAGAACGCGCTGCCCAAACTCAGAGTGCTTCACCTCGGGGTGCCACTGCACGCCATAGAGGCGACGCTCGTCGTTGGCGAAGGCGGCCACGGGGGTGGCCTCCGTCGACGCGACCACATCAAATCCGGCGGGTGCCGTGGCCACCTGGTCGCCGTGACTCATCCATACGGTTTGATCGGCGGGCTGACCGGCCACCAGCGGGTGCTCGCCCTGCGTGAGGTGCATGGGCGTTGCGCCGTATTCGCGGCCACCCGTTTGGGCAACCGTGCCGCCCAGAGCAGCCGCCATCGACTGAAATCCGTAGCAAATGCCAAAGACGGGAATGCCCAAGTCAAGAATGCCCGCGTCGAGCGAGGGAGCACCGGGTTCGTAAACGCTCGAGGGACCACCACTGAGCACAATGGCTGCCGGGTTCTTGGCGGAAACCTCTGCGGCCGAAATGGCGTGCGGCACAATCTCGGAGTACACACCGGCCTCGCGCACGCGACGCGCGATCAACTGGGCGTACTGCGCGCCGAAGTCGACAACGAGAACGGGGCTCGGATCGGAAACGCCTGGTTTGGTCACGCCTGGTTTGGTCACGCAGAGACCTTCGCGGGCGTCACCTGAGCGGCAGGGGTTTCAGCCAAGAATGCCGCCACGCGGCGCGTATTGATTGCCTCGAGAAAGAACGACAGCAGGGGAATGATTCCACCAAGCGCCAACACGAAGAGTCGCCCGAACGTCCAACGCATGTATGTCCACAGTAGGTAACACGCAATGAGATAAACCACGTAGAGCCAGCCGTGCACGGTCACCACCACGAGCGAAAGGTTGACGGCCACGACCTCGTCGTAGGGAACGAGCCAGACAAAGCCGTAAGGGCCACCCAGCTCGGCGTAGTAGCCAAAACCGTAGCGCAGCACCATCTCGACAACCAGCAACATGAGGAACGTTCCC
>CAIWRM010000186.1 GCA_903915075.1 uncultured Microbacteriaceae bacterium | reverse complement strand
TGGCTACCTGGAGGAGCTTAAAGCCCTCTCCGGAGCCGTTTGCGCGGGGGATGGCTACTCCACCGGGCTTGGCAACAACAGTTGTCGCTCCGTTGGTGTCGTAGTTCGCAATCCACGCCGAAGCGGTTCGGCCCGCCTTGGCGTTAACGTCCTTGGCAATGCCGTTCATCAGGTCTTGGGTGGTGTCCGAACCGAAGCCGGCAAGTGACGTCGCCGTTACCGGCGGGGTAGCAGCCGGATCTGCCATGGCGGGAGCCGCAGACAGACCGGTGATAATTACCGCGCTAGCGGCGCTGATAGCGACCGCTTTCGCGAAAGACCGAGCTTTCATTTTGTTCCTTTCACACGTGTCGACCGGAGAGTCCGGAGGACCATAAACTGAACGCTATCGACGCGAAGTTTCCAAAAAGGTGGCGTCAAGTTAACTGTTGCTGAACCGCAGGTAACCCTTAGAACTCGCGCCGTCGCCCCGAGGGCAGAGTGCGGTTATTTCTCTGCATAATGAGGCCCGCTATGGCAAGCGGAATACCGGCAATGTAACCACCCGCGGTGAGAAGTCGGGTCATCACGGGTTGTCCGTCACTGTCGGCAGATGTGCCGTAGAACGGGGATCGAATGAAGAGCTTCGCCCCCGCGTCGGCCTCTTCCTCGGTCGGATCCGACGACCGAGTGAGGCCACTCGACGATTGCGACCCTGAGGTGACAAGCGATTTCGTGGGCTGCGGTGAGCAGCGCGCCACCTTGTTTTGCGGGTTGCTCAGGTCAGCCAGGGCACTGTTCACCAGGGCCTGTTGCCCGTCGCTGATGGGAAAGTAGCCGCGAGGCATCTGCCCGGGGGCATCTCCTTGGGCCTGACCGCCATCGGTGGAGGTTATCCACCGGATGAGATCTTGATACACCGTTCGCTCTTCGTCTGTGGCGTAACAGATACTGACGGCCGCATAAGCCATCTCCGACAGTGGATACGCATCTTCCACCGGAACCGACCAGGTGGGCGTGGCAACGCCATTGCTTGCCGCGGGCGTCCACGAGTCAATGGCCTTTGCTACCGTGCTTTCCGTGGGATAAACAAAGTTGTCCGCGACCGAACCCTGCAAAGAGGCAATGTCGAGGCCAAAGCGAGAAGCGGAAGCCATGTCGGTAATGCCAATTGAAAACCGTTGCCCAATCGGCTGCGGGGGAGACACCACGTACTGTCCCGGGGCCGGAGGCTTGAGCGTGTCAAACGAAGATTTGACGTTTCCATCGGCCCGCAAAATGCGGGTTGCCGTTTCATCCAAGGAGTTAAAGTAGGGTCGCAAATCAAGACTGCCGTAGGCGGGAATGTTCGCCGGATCCACCGAGTAGGTGCGCAATTCTGTCTTGGGAAAATTCGGCGGAGCCTCGCCCGTCGTGAGCCCGAGAGCCTGGTACGTGGGGTTGACGGACATTCCCCACGGATCGGGGGTGCCGTCGATGAACGCTTTGGCTTCGGGATTGGCAATGACCCACTGCCACACGTGTTGATAGACGTCAGAATTTCCAAAGGGGACAAAAAGGCCCTGAGGGTAAACACGGTTGAACGTAGCAAAGTCCGGGTTCAAGGCCACAAACTCCGGATCGACCGTGAGCGCTCGCGGATTGGCTTGAACCACCTCGTTGCCAAAACCTGCGCCGGGATTGTCCTCTCGATACGACTGCGTGAGCAGTTTGGCGATGAGACGTTGATTTAGCCGGAGGTCGCGAACCTTCGTGCCGTTCTTCAGGGCATACAGCGGACTATCGGAAGCAAAAGAATAATCAATATTGAACGCCACGACGAGTGCCGACTGAGCAACGGGAGCGTAATCGATTCCCGCAGCCTCGGGGTCTGACTCTTCCATGGCGCCCGAGACCAGGCCAATGTGCGACGCACCAAGCCCGGTGCTAGTGATCTGGTGGCGTGCCTCGTCGTCGCCGATGCGCGAGAAGCCATAGGTGGATCCGGTTTGACACAGTGCGGGTTGCCATGAAGAAAAAGCCTTGGCAATGAGATCGTTGCCGACCACGCGAACTTCTTGCTGGCCGAGCGGACACGACACCGACACCGGGGCGAAATTCAGTGGCACGACTATTCGATTGCGCCAGGCAGAGAGCGACAACGGCGACCCGTTGATTTTTCCTTCAGAGTCGGCAGCGGGGTTGCCGTCAAGGTCGAGCTCTCCTCGGGGAACAAAGACCAGGTAGCACGGAGCTCCCGCGCCATACCCGTC
>CAIWRM010000185.1 GCA_903915075.1 uncultured Microbacteriaceae bacterium | reverse complement strand
GCGAGTGTGTTGGTAGAAAAACAAAAAGACCCATCGGAAGCATGGGAGCTGATTACGAGAATGATTCTGCGCTCAACGGGAGTCGGGAAGCCGATGATTCTCAAACTGCAGCCTTCGCGTGCGGACCGAGAGCCGATGAATCGAATAATTAGGGATTTGCTTGATAAGCCGGCGTTCACCGACATTCGAACGCAGGGTGGATTTGCTGTTGAATATCCGTCCGATTCAGGGCAAAAGCCGAGTGGCAAAATTGAAGCTAATTTCAAATTGGCACGTAAGTTTTTCATTGAGGAATTTGACCAGGGCGGCGATGAACAGCTTGCGAATCTTCGCCGCGCCCTCCAGTTTCAGCTATCCGTTGTTCTCATCAATGTGAAGGACAAACTCAGCGGACCAAAGATTTTCGACAGCCTCAACGCTGGGCAGCAGAAAATGACCGTTGGTGATTTGGTGCGGAATGACGTATTTGCTCGCGCTGGCAACAGCCCAGTGGAGCTCGTTGAAGAGCAGAATTGGCGCCCTTTCGTAAGTGCTTTTGGGAATCCCGATGATGGATTGTTCGATAACTACTTTTTCCCATTTGGTCTGATTGCTCACCCTGACGAGAAGAAGTCAGACATTTATCAAGCGCTGAGGCAGGGATGGGCCAGGGAGGATCTCTCCGCCATCGAAGTCATTGACCGCTTGAGGCGATTTCAGCCTGACTACTTGATGTTCGCGATTGGTGCGGTGCCAGATGGCCTCACCAAATCGGCAGCCAAGGCACTTGTGAGATTCCACAGCATGGATGCACCCGGAGCGGCTCTGCCCTTCCTTATGCGCCTGTCCCATGAGCTCAGAACGGACCAGATTGCTATCGCGGACGGTATCGGAGCTGCGGCAGTTCTTGAGTCATTCTTGGTGAGACGTTTGGTTTGTGGTCACCTTTCGAGTGGCATGCATCTCATCTTTAAGGACCTCTGGAATGACGCCTCGGTTATTGGGGGTGTGAACGCGGAAACGGTACAAGCCGTGCTTGAGTCGCATCACGCCTACAAGTGGCCGAATAACGAGGAGTTCGCGGATCAACTGAGGAATCGTCCCCTCTTCGGGCTCAAGATAACTAGGTACTTGTTGTTGGAGCTCAATGCAGAGTTTGGAGCAGATATTCCCGGTCCTGATGCGCAACTCGAGCACGTACTTCCGCAAACAGCCCGTGAGGGATGGTCGGCCTTCACTGAAGCCCAGCAATTTCAGATGAAGCATCGTCTTGCGAATCTTGTTCTACTCACCGGTTCAATGAATTCTGGTTTAGGGAATTCAAGCTATGCGGACAAGCGAGATCACTACCTCAATAAGTCCGGGTATGGCATGACGAGAAGATTCGCGGAAGAGTTTTCTGACTGGACCCCGGCACTGCTGGAACAACGGTCGGCTTCTTTGGCAGAGTTGTGCTTAAGACGCTGGCCATACGCCCCCTCGGGTTAGGGGACTGGGGCCCTCCATCTGGATGGACCCACCGCGGCCCAAAACGGCAACTCAGCGTCGCTCAGCTTCTGCCTGGAACTCTCACCTTGAAGGTGATCCTGCGGCAGAATTCCTCACGAAATGAGCTGCATTTGTTATCCGCCTTGCATTTCCCCCAGACCCTCCACTACCTTCCCGCCGGCTACGAGCAGCCTCGATTCTTAACCTCAGGTTGAGATTGAGGGTTTGTGGCCAGGGTCGAGCGTGACTTCCCCTGTCGCGCCCAACGAAAGGACAGGTGCCGTGGCGGCTCCGCAGAACTACCTG
>CAIWRM010000184.1 GCA_903915075.1 uncultured Microbacteriaceae bacterium | reverse complement strand
GCGCACCCGCTTGAGGCGTGCCGTCGCAATGGTGACAATTGTGGTCGCCAGCGCATCACTCGCCGCCTGTTCGAGCAATCCTCTGGCCGATCAGTATCGCGCGGGAAGTGGCAAGAACTACATTGCGGGTGACGGCTCGGTTACCGAGATTCCTCCGCAGAACCGGGGCGCCGGGATTGTCTTTTCGGGCACAACCATCGACGACCAGCCGCTCTCTTCGGCGGACCTCCTGGGCAGCGTTGTGGTGGTCAATTTCTGGTACGCGGGTTGCGCTCCGTGCCGGGCAGAAGCCCCCGACCTTCAGGCTGTCTACGAGGCCGAAACGACGGCGGGCAGGCCTGTCACTTTTGTTGGCGTGAACGTTCGCGATCAGGCTGCTACTGCGATGTCTTTCAACACAACCTTCGGAATCACCTACCCCACCGTGACCGATCAATTGGGCTCCATTCAGTTGGCCTTCGCCAGTGACGTTCCGCCCAACGCCGTTCCCACAACTTTGATTCTGGATGCGCAGGGCAGGGTGGCCGCGCGCGTGCTGGGTGCGATTGCCGAACCGTCCATTCTCGAAGCGCTGATCGACTCGGTTGTGGCAGAGACCACCCCATGAACGTTGGCGAAATAGTTTTCGGCGGCAGCCTCTGGCTGGCCGTTCCTCTCTCCCTGCTGGCCGGACTCGTGTCGTTTGCGTCACCCTGCGTTCTCCCGCTCGTGCCGGGGTACCTCGGAATCGTGGGCGGCCAAGCCGACGGTCGCCGTCGAGTGGCCCGGTCCGTTCTGGGAGCCGCGCTCTTTGTGTTCGGTTTCAGCATCGTTTTCGTGGCGTTCGGCATTGCCTTTGGGGCGGCGGGATTTGCCCTTAAGCCGTGGATTGATCTGGTGACGCGCATTATGGGCGCGCTCATCATCGTGCTTGGGCTCGTTTTCGTGGGGTTCTTCCGTCTCTTTCAGCGCACGGCAAAGATCAACCTCGCCCCGCGCGTGGGGTTGGCCGGCGCTCCGGTTCTCGGCGTCGTCTTCGGCCTCGGCTGGACGCCCTGCATCGGCCCCACTCTCGCGGCCATTTTTTCGCTCAGTCTCGATGCGGCGACACCTGCGCGAGGAGCCCTTCTGGGCGTTGCCTACTGCATCGGTCTCGGGCTGCCCTTCGTGCTCTTGGCCGCCGGATTCCAGTGGGCGTCGTCATCACTCGCTTTTCTGCGTCGACACATTCGCGCGATCAACATCACCGGAGGCGTTCTGCTTATCCTGATTGGTGTGCTGATGGTGACGGGTCTGTGGAACCTGATCATCGTGAATACCCAGGCCATGATTGGCGAGTATGTTACGGCCCTCTGACCACATTGATTCCGCTCAGGCCACCCCCGGCGAAGACGCCCGGGGTATTCGGCTTGGTGTCGTCGGCTGGCTGCGCTGGGCGTGGCGCCAGATCACGAGCATGCGCACCGCGCTCATCCTGCTTCTCTTGCTGGCCATCGCCGCGATTCCTGGTTCGATTTTTCCTCAACGCAGTTCCGACCCCAACGGTGTCACGCAGTATTTTGTGAATAACCCCGACGTCGCCCCGTGGCTCGATGGCTTCCAACTTTTTGACGTCTATACCTCAGTGTGGTTTTCGGCCATCTACCTGCTGCTGTTCATCTCGCTCGTTGGCTGTGTGATCCCGCGCGCGAAACACCACTGGGATGCGTTACGCGGCGTTCCGCCGGCGACTCCCCAAAATCTCAATCGCTTACCCGCACACCTCACGGCGCGCATGCCCGGGATCGCCGTGGGGGAGGCCATCGAGGCGGCCGAACGTGTGCTCCGCCGCGACCGCTATCGCATCCAGCGCTACGACTCGGGGACTCGGCTCACGGTTTCTGCCGAACGCGGCTACTCGCGCGAGACGGGAAACCTCGTCTTTCACGTCGCACTCGTTGGCGTTCTCATTGCCGTGGGACTCGGCGGTGGTTTTGGCTACGCCGGCCAGCGGGTGATTGTTGAGGGACAGGCCTTTACGAACAGCCTCATTGCTTACGACTCCTTTAGCCCGGGTCGGTTCTTCTCCGACTCCACCCTCTCTCCGTTCTCCCTCAGGCTCGACAAGTTCTCCACCCGTTACGAGGAGCGGAATGTGAACGCGGTTGGTCAGCCCATCGACTACACGGCAGACGTCACCATTGAAGAGCGCGGCAAAGAACCCGTGGCGAGCGTCATCAAGGTCAACGAACCCTTGAACATTGGCGGGTCCGATGTTTACCTGTTGGGCAACGGGTATGCACCCGAGGTAACCGTTCGCGACCCGGACGGCAACGTTGTTTATCAGGAGGCGGTTCCCTTTTTGCCGCAGGACACCAACTTCACGTCGGTGGGCGTCGTCAAGCTTCCCGATGGGTTGAGCCAGGAGGTGGGACTCATCGGGTTCTTCTATCCCACGGTGAACGAGGGACATGCGGGGGCGAGCTTCTCTGTCTACCCCGACCTCATTGA
The DNA here is from genome assembly GCA_903915075.1 of uncultured Microbacteriaceae bacterium. GTDB lineage: Bacteria > Actinomycetota > Actinomycetes > Actinomycetales > Microbacteriaceae > UBA963. The sequence goes on along the minus strand of CAIWRM010000184.1, from coordinate 484 downwards.
TCCCCTGTTGACGATCAATGTCTACGTGGGTGATCTGGGGCTCAATGACGGCATTCCGCGATCGGTGTACGCGCTCGACACTTCGGAACTCACCAAGTTGACGGGAACGACGACCGACGTGCCGTCGCTCGAACTGCGCCCTGGTGAGACGGCGGACCTCCCCAACGGCCTGGGCAGCGTGTCACTCGAAACCGTTAGGCGATTTGCGTCACTCGATGTTCATCGCGATCCCGCGCAGGGCTGGGTGCTGGTCTTCGCCTTGGCTGCGGTGGCCGGGCTCCTCACGTCGCTCTTCATTCCGCGACGCCGCGTCTGGATCAGTGCGCGCACGAAGGCCGAGGGCACCGAAGTCGAGTACGGCGCTCTTGCCCGCGGAGACGACCCCACGCTCTCGGCGGCCTTGGCTCGAATCGCCAACGCTCACGGGGCCAACTTAGGATTAGAGCGTGACTGACACACTCTCGCAGTTCTCCGTTCTGTCGCT
>CAIWRM010000183.1 GCA_903915075.1 uncultured Microbacteriaceae bacterium | reverse complement strand
GTAGTACTCGGGATCCGAGGTGTGTATCACGCGCGACCAGTCGAAGGATGCGGCATACCGGCGCATCGACGTGCGCTGCTGATCGATGTTGTCGTAGGTCCACGTGACGGGATTCAGGTTGCGCTTGATGGCGGCGTTCTCGGCCGGAAGACCGAATGAGTCCCACCCGATGGGGTGAAGCACGTTGTAGCCGCGGTGACGCCAGTAGCGGGCAATCACGTCGCCGAGCGCATACGCTTCCGCGTGCCCCATGTGCAGGTCACCCGAGGGGTAGGGGAACATGTCGAGAACGTACTTGCGCGGCCGGTCATCAGCGGGGCTATCGGCACGGAACGGTTCGCGCTCATCCCAGACGGGAAGCCACTTTTCTTGAATTGACCGAAAATCGAAGGTTTCGGCGTCGCGGGGGTCTGACCCGGCGTTCTCGGGAGTCGCTGCCTGTTCGGTACTCATCGCGCTCTAGATTACCGGCGTATCGGCCTGACCCAGCGCACGCAGCAGTGGCTCGGCCTTGAGGTGCATCTCGGCGAGTTCTTCATCGGGGTCTGAATCAATGGTGATGCCTCCCCCGGATCCAAGGCGTGCTCCGGTGTGGTCGATGATGAGGGAACGAATCACCATGGCCAGTTCAGCTGAGCCGTCCTCGCCGAGGAAACCGTAGGCACCCGAGTAGATGCCTCGCGGGCCGCCCTCCAGCTTGGCAAGAATGTGCATCGCACTGATTTTGGGAGCACCCGTCATGGAGCCGGCGGGGAAGCACGCGTCGATGGCATCCTCGGCCGTGCACTCCGAGCGAAGCTGCGCGCTGACCGTGCTCACCAGCTGATGCACGTTGGCGTATGACTCAACGGCCAGCAGGGTGTCAACCGCCACGCTGCCCTCCACGGCGACCCGACTCAGGTCGTTGCGCATCAGGTCAACAATCATCACGTTTTCGGCGCGTTCCTTGGGGTTGTTGGCGAGCTCATCACGGAGCGCCCTATCGGCTTGCTCCGTTGCCCCACGGGGTCGAGTGCCCTTGATGGGCTTGGTCACGACGCGGCCCGAGGGGGAAACCGAGAGAAAGACCTCGGGTGATGAACTGAGCAGTGCCGTGTTGTTCAGCGAGATAAACGCTCCGTGGTGGCTCGGGTTCTCGCGGCGCAGATGGCGATAGACGGCGAGCGCACTCTGGGGGTCGAACGGCGCGTCAACCCGGTAAGTGTTCGTGAGGCACAGCTGGTAGGCGTTCCCCGCGGCAATCTCTGAGCGACATGCCTCGATGTTGGCCAGGTACTCGTCGTCGGTCTGGCGCCACGATCCGCCACGTGCCCGCTCGGCCATGTTGTCGCGCACCGGGCTCTGAAGTTCACCCACGCTCGGGTCACTGATGCTCTGGTCACTGTGACTCGCCTCAGCAATGAGTGCACGGGCTCTTCTTGTGGCATCCTCTCCTAGGCACGTCAGGACGGTGACCTCGTGGCGCGCGTGGTCGAATTCGATCACCGTGTTCACGCGGGCAAAACAGGCCTCGGAATCGTAGGCACGCCAGCCCACCCAGCCGAGCGCAAAGCGACCGAGAGCGGACGCATGGTGGGTTCCGGCCCGTGGCGCCGAGGTCTGAATTGCGGCGCGAACGGCGTGCCACGTGGTCAGCGGTGGCTCCACGTCGAGACCCACGTAACTGAATCCCGCACTGGCATCGGGGCCGGCATCGAGCCACACGAGGTCGGGCCAGCCATCGCGGGGCTCCCCTGCGCGGTGGCGAGCGTGTGCGAGAAACACCCGTTCGGGATCGCACCATCCCGGCACGTGCGTGCGAACGGCCGGCTGTGTCACCGTATTAGCCTAGAGCCGTGACACTTACCGAGGGCAGGTACCGCTGGAATGGGACGCAACTGCGCCCGGCGGAAGGCCCCAAGCTCGCTCTCTTTGTGGCCGACTCGTTCTTGATTCACGATGGTGCCGTGGTTGCCCCCGAGCTTCACCGGGCGCGTTTTCTGCGCGATGCCGACACCCAGGGCATGGTGAACGCGCCGACAGCGTTTGTCGATGCCTCCTTTGCCGCTCTGCCGGCATCCGGGCTCTGGTTTCCCCGGTTGGATCTCACCGAACGCGGAGAACTCGAACTATGGATTCGTCCCGCTCCCGCGCTGGGTAGCGCCATCACCCTGTGGACGTCACCCCATGACCCGCGGACAGAGCCCCGCATCAAGGGCCCCGATATTCCCGCACTCGCCCAGCTTCGCGAACAGGCTCAGGAGGCGGGTGCCGACGAGGCCGTCGTGTTGGACTCAGCGGGATTCGTGGCCGATGGCGCCACAACGTGTTTTGTCTGGTGGCGTGGCGAAGTGCTGCATGTCGCCCCGGAAAGCGTGGCACGCATCGACAGTGTGACGGTGCGCGAGGTGCTGACGATGGCAAACGAGATGGGCGGTGAGGTCCGCGAGGAAGCCGTGACACCTGCCGACCTCGCGGGAGCCGAGCTGTGGGCACTCAATGCGCTCCACGGCATTCGTGGCGTCGCTCGATGGCTCAACGGCCCTTCACTTCTAGCCAACGAGGCTCGACGTGATTCGTGGCAAAAGCTTTACTGGAGTCGAGGCACGATCGTGGAAGAAGGTGGGACACATGAATGAGGTCATCGACTGGTTTATCACCACGGTCTCATCGGTTGATCCGAGCCTGCGAGCACTCATTGCCGCGCTCGGCATGTTCTGTGAAACCTCATTTTTGGTGGGCCTCGTCGTTCCGGGAGACACCATTGTGTTCATCGCGGCCACCGGCGTCACGAACCTCAGCGAGTACTTCTGGCTCGCCGGGGCGGTTCTGGTGGGTTCTCTTGCGGGGGAATCGTTCGGTTTCTTTTTGGGTCGCACCCTCGGCCGTCGCATTCGCGACAGCCGGCTCGGAAAACGTTTCATTGGCGACACCTGGTTGGTGGCTGAGGCCTACCTTGCCAAGCGTGGTGTGGTTGCCGTTTTTGTGAGTCGGTTCCTGCCGGTGCTTCACTCGGTCGTTCCGCTCGTCTGCGGCATGAGCGCCATGCGGTACTGGGTTTTTATTCGATGGACGGCACTCGCCTGCTTCGTGTGGACTTTCCTTTACGTCACCATAGGTTTCTTGCTCGCCGAGCAGTTCGAGATCTTTGCCACCACCTTCAAGGGTGCCGGCTGGGTGTTCATCGGGGGTGTGGTGATTTTCATCCTGGCCACGCACTTCGCCAAGAAACGGCTCTCCCGCAGGGAGCTCGGCGAGAAATGACCGGTCAGACCGCATGAAACGTGTGGCCTGGACAAACGTGGGAAACTGACACCATGGCATCTTCGAATCGGGTGAGGCACGCAACGCAGCAACTGCCCAAGATTCACCCGCTGGCACGTTTTGAAGACCGCATGCACCAGCTTCGAGCACGCTTCGCCAGACGCCGCGGACTGCTGCCCACCATCGTGCCGTATCGCGGTTACGGCACGGCAACCGAGATCCGCGTTTTGTGCCGCGTGGTTCTGGCGCCCGTTCTTAAGCCGGGCAGCCGACGGGCGCGCAAGTTCGCCCGCCGCTTCGAGTCGGTACGCGGGTGGCGTTCCTTTGTGAGTGTTCCCGTGGCCAATGCCGCGGTCACCATAACCATCGACGACTACTGCGAGACCGTGACCGCCGACCGCGGTGGCGTGGTGGACGTGCACCTCGCGTTTGCTCTGCCTCAGGGCGAGCACGTGGCCAAACTCACGGTGGAGGATTCACTGCCCGTTGACGTGCTCATCAATGTG
>CAIWRM010000182.1 GCA_903915075.1 uncultured Microbacteriaceae bacterium | reverse complement strand
GGTAGGTAAATGTATGCTTACCTCTTAGTACTTTATCCTACTCACAAGTAAGGTTACGGGTTTCGATGACGAAAGTCCACAGCAAACACCCTGACGCGGCCCTCTTTTTTGACGAGGGTGAGAGGCTTTCCGCACGAGAACTCGCGGAACTCCAGTTAGGTCGTCTGCAGTGGAGTGTGCGGCATGCCTATGACAATGTTCAGGCCTATCGGATCAAATTCGACGCGGCGGGAGTAGGTCCCGACGACATCCGTTCGCTCGATGACCTGCAACGATTGCCGTTCACGACCAAAGAAGATCTTCGCCAGAACTACCCGTTCGGCATGTTCGCTGTGCCCACTGAGCGCGTCTCCCGCATCCACGCGTCCTCTGGTACGACGGGCAAGCCCACGGTAGTGGGCTACACGCAGAACGACCTCGACGTGTGGGCCACGGTGGTTGCACGGAGCCTTCGTGCCGCGGGAATTCGTCCCGGTATGCGGGTTCACAACGCCTACGGCTATGGGCTTTTCACCGGCGGCTTAGGAGCCCACGCAGGCATTGAGAAGCTTGGCGCGACCGTCATCCCCGTTTCAGGCGGGCAAACGGCACGCCAGGTTCAACTCATCCAAGACTTCACGCCTGAGGCCATCCTCTGCACGCCTAGCTACCTGCTCACAATTGCCGACGCCATGGAAGAGGCAGGCATGGATCCTCGTTCGTCGAGCCTGCGTGTGGCGGTGCTTGGCGCTGAGCCGTGGACAGAGGAGATGCGTCGCGAACTCGAGGAGCGCTTGGCGATTGACGCCGTAGACATCTACGGACTCAGCGAGGTGATGGGACCTGGTGTTGGCAACGAGTGCGTTGAGACCAAAGACGGCCCGCATATCTGGGAGGACCATTTCTACCCAGAGATCATTGACTCGGAGACGGGCGAGGTTCTGCCCGACGGCACTGAGGGTGAACTGGTCTTTACGTCGCTGACCAAGGAGGCGTTCCCCGTCATCCGGTACCGAACGCGCGACCTCACACGCTTGCTTCCCGGTACCGCTCGACCCACCATGAGGCGAATCGCCAAAATTGTGGGCCGCAACGACGACATGATCATCCTGCGTGGAGTGAACCTCTTCCCCACGCAGATTGAAGAGATTGTTCTGGGCATCGACGAGTTGTCACCCCACTTTGTTCTCGAGTTGCGTCAGGCCGGCCGTATGGAGTCACTCACGGTCAAGATCGAGCGACGTGCCGACGTTCCCACCGAAGCCGGTGATTCGGGCGCGAAGCTGCTCGTTCGGCGCATCAAAGAGAGAATCGGCACGAGTGTTGAGGTTGCCCTCGTTGATCCGGGGGAGTTGCCCCGTTCCGAGGGCAAGCTCAAACGACTCTATGACCTCCGCTAAGGGGAGTTGACACCATGACAGAAGCATTCGTGGTCGACGGTGTGCGCACACCAATCGGCCGATACGGCGGATCGTTGTCGAGCGTTCGCCCCGATGACCTCGCTGCCATCGCCATCGCCGAGCTCGTCGCCCGCAGTGGCGTAGACCCGACAATGATCGACGACGTCATCTTTGGCGATGCGAACCAAGCGGGCGAAGATAATCGCAATGTCGCGCGCATGGCTGTTCTACTGGCGGGCCTCCCCGACTCAGTGCCCGGTATCACGGTCAATCGACTTTGTGCGTCCGGCCTCTCTGCCATCCATCTCGCCGCAAGCATGATTAAGGCCGGCGAGGCTGATGTTGTCATCGCCGGTGGCGTTGAATCGATGACGCGTGCTCCGTGGATTCTTGCCAAGCCCGAGCG
>CAIWRM010000181.1 GCA_903915075.1 uncultured Microbacteriaceae bacterium | reverse complement strand
TTCAATCGCCCTTTCTTCCGAATCTCGATCCGCCTGCGCGCGCTCTTCACGCATTTGCTGATCTACATCGTCGAACATTTCCTCTATTTCTCTGAGGACGTCATCGGGCGATTCTTCGTTTTCCTCCCCCCACATGTCGTTAAACATCTGCTCGAACTCGGCCATAACCTCATCCGGATTTTGTCCGTCTTCTTCTGGAAATTCTTCAGGTCCCCGACCCCCTTCAATGGCATTGACAGGTACGCGCGTCGCCCTATCTTGGGCTGATTCCCCTTCACGCCGCTTCCCAATGCTCCGAAGTGTATCGATTAGCCGTCGCCGTTTAGGCTTGCTGACCCGCTCCTGTCGCTTTCCACGCTTAGGCTTTTTCTGGCGGTCAGGCGCATTGCGCGCTGGGGCAGGGCGCTCCCACGGCGTACTGTCTTGAATTTTGCCGTCATCATCACCGTCTTCTGCGTCTCCCTCGTAACCAACAAGGGCTTTCCCGGTAACAGTTCTTGTGCGGTTTAGTAACTCGTCAGCCGATGGAGCGACGTAGGAAGAATCAACTACCGGACCGACAACAGAATTCTTAAAATCAACAACCTGCCCGGTCGCATCAGTTGTGCGAATCAATCGCGCTTTAAGTTTCCTGCTTTTTATTGACTCAAGGTCTGCTTGCGCATCTCCGTCTTTCAACTCGGAAGACAGCATTGCCTTGAGCGTGGCTTTAGAGAAACCCCAAAACCTTTGATTCTCGGTCATGAATTTGGATCCGGTTCTTATTCGAAGTTTCCGAGTAGGGACTTTACTGCTCCGAGTGCATCATCTGCGATCGACGGAGTGAGGCCCTTAACGTGGATTCCAGACTCATCAATGTCTGCATCGAGGTCGTAATAATCCAGAACCGGATCGATGAACTCGCGCAATTGGAACAGGTCTTCGACGTCTGCGGCAATATTGAGCGTTCCGTCTTTCTGCTGGATTGCAACTGGCCGAGAATCACCAATTACTTCGGTAAGGAGATCGATCGCTTGCGAAATTTTTTGAGCGTTTCGCGAGTTGAGGCTACGCCCAACCTTCTCCTTCAAAGCCTCAAGGCTATCTTCAACCGATTTGGGCATGTCCATGCATGAGCCTTTACCGCCAGCACCGCTGCAGCCGCAGCCACAGCCACCGGGCTTCTTGCCGACTACACCTTCAGGTGTGTTGTCAGGCATAACCCATTCATGCTCAACTTCATTTTCCTCATCGTCATCGCCGTAGTGACCCCAGTTCTTTTCATCGCTGAGGTATTCCATGAACTCTTTTTCCTGCTCGATGAATTCGTTTAGAACCTTATTGGCGTAAGCAATGTCCTCATCCGTGACAACATCTTCTTCGTCGTCCTCAAACGGATCGGGCATGCCCTTCTTCTTGCCAGCCTTTGGCTTCAGCGCTTCAAGTCGATCGTTGAATTCAGCGTCAGACCAAAGTGAACCCCGAACAACCCCACGCAACTTGCGGCGACAGTTCTTCATTCCGGGGTGGTGGCAACCTTCGTTTGGCCAAAGACCCGTAGTCTCGTGGTGGAGCCACGCACAGAGATTTTCCAGTGGGTACAACTCTGGATGGTCTGCCAAAATGACGCGGCATCGGCGGAAGCCGCCGGGCTTGCGCATGATGGGACGCCAGTAGCGGAGCAGACGCTCAAGATTTCCTCGGCGAGGTCCTCGACCGCGCAATACATCGCCAGTAATGCGCTCCTGCGGGATAGCGTCAAGAGGGGTCGGTGCCTTGACTTCAGATTCTTTGTACTCTGAGGACATATCTCCGACGTAAGCCTGCCCACCTTCACCCTCTACGGGAAGATAGACAACCTGAGCGCGAACGCGCTCGGGTCGACCGAGCATGATTTGGCCACCCTCGGCGTGCCAACTTGCGCGCATAGTGATGGGCGTTTCGTCCTCACCCATCACGTCGAATACTACGACGTTACGCTCGACTACACGGATCCGGACTGGTGTGCGCATTTCGTTAGCAAGGGCGCGAGCAAGAACGGCATTCCTACCCATGGCCGCATTGGCAACAATTTCATCTACTTCTTGATCGTTGCCTTCATATTGGCCGTACTCTTCCGCTTGCTGGGTTGCCCGTTGGGCGATGGCAAGACTTTCGCGCATGGCGGCGATCATTTGCTCTTCGTCATTCATTTCTTCGTTTTCGGGCATCCAGCCGTG
>CAIWRM010000180.1 GCA_903915075.1 uncultured Microbacteriaceae bacterium | reverse complement strand
GGTGAACATCTTCAAGCGCGAACCCGTTCCGGCTCTCATTCTTCTTTACGCGCTGGTCGAAGGCGTGCTACTCGGCGGTCTGTCGATGATGTACAACGCGCTGTGGGACGGCATCGTGGTCCAAGCTGTCATCGCCACTGCGGTCGTTTTTGCCGTGACGCTGGCCCTCTTTGCCAGCGGCAAGGTGCGCGTCAGCAAGCGAGCCACGCAGATTTTCTTCGTCGTGGTGCTCAGCTACCTGGCGTTCTCCATCGTGAACATCCTGCTCATGGTCACGGGAGTGAACAACGACCCGTGGGGTCTCGAGGGCATCAAGGTCTTCGGCATCCCGCTCGGCGTGATCTTTGGCCTGCTGATGGTGCTCATGGCCGCTTACTCGCTGGTGATGGATTTCACCATGATCAAGACGGGCATCGCCAATAAGGCGCCTGCCAAGTACGAATGGACCGGCGTGTTCAGCATCATGCTCACGGTGGTGTGGCTCTACCTGCAGATCCTGCGCATCCTGGCTATTTCACGCAACTAGGAGCGGGCTACGACCGCTTCCGGTAATCCGTTGGGTCGGCGATTAGGGCAAAATCTTCTGCCGACAGCCAATGACAATAAGGCAACTGATTCCCGATGGTAAGACGGCCGAGGTGATTCTCGCCACTTCGCCAAGAAGCGACTTCACATCGTGCGGTGACGTCGACGGAGAAGACAAACTCAAGCGGCGGGAGCAAGTCGGTGTCTCTGCTAAATAGGACGCCGATGTCGTATCGCTGCCGCACCGCCATGGTGGCAAAGTCAACCGCCAGTTGAACATCAATACCTTTTTCGCTTGGCGCCGTTGCCTTTTCATTGGCTTTCGGATAGCGCAACGGCCGAGTTACCACTACTACGCGCGAGTCCTTCTGCCAGTGTCGTATTTGAGATCGCGCGGCGGAATGACCGGTGGGGTCTTTCGTGGGGTTGGGCAAACCGCGATAGACGCGCACTTCACGCAGCTCACGCCCCGGTAGGCCTCGTTTGACAAGCAAAAGCCCCAGTCCGAGAGGGTCAAACTGCCCGGCCGAAACGTTTTGTGGTTCGCCCTCGAAGAACAGTCCGCGCGCACCACGAAATGCGTTTTGGTAGTCGATGAAGACCACGACACGTTGCACGGCGTGAAGCTTCAAAAATAATCCCCGGCAGTGCAGGCAAGCCTGGACGCCGGGGAGTAGTGAGACAAATATACCATACGTCAACCGCCCTGTTCCTGATTGTGAATAGTTGTCAACAAAACTTAGAGAAGACGAGGCAACCGACGACCGAACTATTCACAGGCCGAGGAGAGCATCAAGGCTGTGGCCTGCACAAAAACCTACTTGTTGCCCTTCGCGCGGTTGTGCGACTTGCACAGCATCTGGCAGTTCTCGGGCGAAGTGGCGCCGCCTTTGCTCCAGGCCGCCACGTGATCGGCGTCCATGTCGTCGAGTTTCCACACTTTAGATTTGCTGGCGTCATGACCGAGGGCACACAGCGGGCAGTTTGATTCGCCCGCGGCCTCGGCGGCAGCGGTTTGCCGCGCGTAGGTGGACTTCTTTGTGGCATCGTCGAAGACGCGCACCTCAATCAGGCGCGTGTCGACAGAGCCACCCAGCACAAACTCCCAGATGCCCTTGCGGCTCTTCACGTAAGGGTCGCCATAGAGGGCCTGCACTTGGGCTGAGACTTTCTTGGGGTCGTAGGCCGTGCCGTGGTGTGCCTCGTAGAGGCGCCCCCACTCGAGCCCGCACATCTCTTTCTCCACGTCGATAAAGACCGACGACACCCAGTCAATCACCGATGTGAAGTACGCCGACACCTCGGCGATGTTCGTGTCATTGCGGTGCTGGCTCATGTATCCGCCGATGTTGTCGGTGCCTTTGCTCACCCACTCGAGGGCGCGCTCCCAAAAGTCTTGGCGGTTGGCCGAGCCCGAAACGTAGGCGCCCCACTTCATGATGTTGGCGTTCTGACTGTTGCTGAACTCGGCCTTGCCGGCCGTCACGAACGGCCCCGAATACACGGCGTTGAGCAGTTCCTGATTGTTGAGTGGTACACCCACTGTGTTGATGGTCTTGAACCACTCCTTGATCTCGCTCTCGGTGCCCTCGCACTCGTAAACCAAAATCGTCGACTGCAGAATCTTCTCCTGCTTGTCTTTGGCCAGACCGGAGAAGTACTGTTCCATGCCGCGCTCATCTTTGATGGCGAACTTGCCGGTGAGAAAACGGCCAAAGCTGGTGATGCGCTGCTGGCCGTCGAGCACCTCGAGGTTGTCTTCGCTCACCTTGTTGAAATAGATCAG
>CAIWRM010000179.1 GCA_903915075.1 uncultured Microbacteriaceae bacterium | reverse complement strand
GCATGATCGACGAGCCCGTTGAGTACGCGTCGCTCAGCTGAACAAAACCAAACTCGGCGGTGGACCACAGGATGATCTCTTCGGCCAGGCGCGACAGGTTGATGCCGATGAGCGTGGTGACGAAAGCGAACTCGGCACCGACATCGCGCGAGGCGGTGGCGACGCTGGAGTTAGGTGCCGGGCTGTCGAGGCCCAGCTTGGCGGCCACGAGTGCCGGGTCAAGCCCGAGCGAGCTCCCGGCCAGTGCGCCCGAACCGTAGGGCGAAACCTTGGCGCGCTCGGCCCAGTCGGCCAGCCGCTCGAGGTCGCGCACCAGCGGCCAGGCGTGGGCCAAAAGGTGGTGTGCGAGCAGAACCGGCTGGGCGTGCTGCAGGTGGGTGCGCCCGGGCATGATGGCGCCGGGGTGTGCCGAGGCCTGGCTGGCCAGAGCATCGATGAGCTGAATGACCTCGTGCGCAATTACCCGCGCGTGATCGAGCAGGTAGAGGCGAATGAGCGTGGCGATCTGGTCGTTGCGACTGCGGCCGGCACGGAGTTTGCCGCCGAGCTCCGGGCCAGCGATTTGCATGAGTCCGCGTTCGAGTGCGGAGTGAACATCCTCGTCGGTGTCGAGGGCGACGAAGGTGCCCATGGCCACATCGGCCCGCAGCGACTCGAGCGCTTCGAGCATGTTGGCGAGCTCGGGCTTGGTGAGGTAACCGGCCGCAGCCAGGGCCTCGGCGTGTGCCTTCGAGCCGGCGATGTCGTACTCGGCGAGCACCCAGTCGAAGTGCGTCGACTTGCTCAGCCGCGTGAGTTCGGGCGAGGGGCCCTCGGCAAAGCGGCCACCCCAGAGCGCGCCGGCGTCACCGGCGTTGTTGGTGGCTTTACCGCCTGCCTTTTTTGTTGCCATGTTCGTATTCTTTCACTTTGGATGCCGTCGATGGTTTCGATACGCCGGGTTTCGATACGGTCGCGTTGCGACCTACTCAACCAGCGAGCTCAATGTCGGCTACTCAACCCACGAGGCGGTGAGAGTCGAACTAGGCGAGGTCGCGACGGGCCGAGATCTTGCTGGGCAGAGACCAGATCTCGATGAAGCCCTTGGCCTGCGACTGGTCGAATGTGTCGCCCGTGTCGTAGGTGGCGAGGTTGAAGTCGTAGAGGCTCTGATCGGATCGTCGGCCCGTGACCACGGCCTGACCGGCGTGCAGCTTGACGCGCACGTCGCCCGACACATAGCGCTGCGTGTCGTTGATGAACACGTCGAGCGAGCGTTTGAGCCCGGAGAACCACAGGCCGTCATAGACGAGCTCGGCCCACTCGGCCTCAACGCGGCGCTTGTAGCGCGCGAGGTCGCGCTCGATGGTGAGGTTCTCCAGTTCTTCGTGTGCGTTGATCAGCGTGATGCCGGCCGGAGCCTCATAAACCTCACGGCTCTTGATGCCCACCAGGCGATCCTCGACAATGTCGATGCGTCCAACACCCTGAGCGCCGGCGAGGTCGTTGAGCAGCATCACGGCCTGAAGCGGCGTGACCTTTTTGCCGTCGATGGCCGTGGGCACACCCTCGGTGAACGTGATCACGACTTCGCTGGCCTCGCGCGGCGTGGCCGGATCCTGCGTGTAGGTGTAGATGTCTTCGATGGGCGCATTCCACGGATCCTCGAGGAATCCGGTCTCGACAGCGCGACCCCACACGTTTTGGTCTACTGAGTATGGACTTTTCTTGCTCTGCGCGATGGGTAGGTTGTGCTTATCGGCATACTCAATGGCCTTGTCGCGCGTGAGAGCGAGGTCGCGGATGGGCGCGATCGACGTGAGGTCGGGTGCCAACGCTGCCACAGCAGCCT
>CAIWRM010000178.1 GCA_903915075.1 uncultured Microbacteriaceae bacterium | reverse complement strand
TGGCGCAACCATCGCGGCCGCGGCATCATCATTCCCGAGTACGCGGCCGATCCCCAGATGACTCCCCTTCTGGCAGCCAACATCATGGGCAACAAGCGTCGCGCGTTTCCCGCGGCACTTATCGATGCTGCGGTGCGCGGCTTGGTCATCATTAGCCCAGCGGATGCGTCGGGGCGGAACAAACGCGGGTTCCTTATCGAACGCACCGCGAAGGCCGCGAGCGATGCCGATAGCGAGCTCCTCGCTGCGTTTCTCGGCGAGGGCGTTGCGGCCGGAACACAGGTGAGCACGCTCACGCCGGACACGGCCCGATATCGACGCCTGTCGAAACTCCAGCGCGCGCTTAAGCGTCAGGTTTTAGCAACGGGTCTGCGTGTACAGAAGGGTGCCGCACTTCGTGGAGTGCTCATCGCCGCAACCAGTGTGGGAGCCGTGATCATGGGGTGGTCGAGCCTTCAGTTGATAGGACTCGGTCTTGGCGGCGCCATTCCCGGGCTGTCAATCGGGGTGTTCTGGGTGTGTCTCGTGCCCGGCATTTTCATCCTGCGCAAGGTCACTCCCCTCACGGAGCAGGGTGCGCTGGAGCGCGACAAACTGCTCGGTCTGCGCGACTACATTCGCCTGGCCGAAGCAGACCGCCTTCGCGTATTGCAGAGCCCTGAGGGGGCACTGCGCAAGCCGGTCGCGGTCGGCAACGCGAAAACCATGCTTTCACTCACCGAGCACGTTTTGCCGTACGCGATCATCTTTGGACTGGCAAAGGAGTGGTCGGAAGTCCTCAGCCACCTCTACGAGGAGAGCTCACGAGAGCCCACCTGGTATGTGGGGGACAGTCCCGGTCAGCTGCTCTTGTTTTCTGCATTCCTTACCGACTTCTCTTCGTCGGTTTCCACGTCGTGGGCGAGCTCCAGCGGCAGTTCGTCAGACGGTGGCTCATCGGGTGGCGGCTCATCGGGTGGCGGCGGTGGCGGTGGCGGCGGTGGCGGCGTCTAGTGTGTCTGCAAGACTTGTGTCATGAGTAATGAGCCAGAGTTCGCCGCAACCGTTCTTTTTGTGTGCGTGCACAACGCGGGCCGCTCACAGATGGCCGCCGGTTACCTTCAGCATTTGGCCGGAGACCGCGTGCAGGTGCTCTCAGCGGGCACCGAGCCCAAAGACCAGATCAACCCTTCTGCCATCACGGTGATGGCCGAGGAGGGCATCGATATTGCCAACAATGCGCCCAAGGTGCTCACCGACGCTGCTGTGCAGCAGGCGGACTATGTGATCACCATGGGTTGCGGCGACGAGTGCCCGTTCTTTCCCGGACGCATCTACCGAGACTGGCCGCTGGATGATCCAGCGGGGCAAGGTCCGGATGCCGTGCGTCCCATCCGCGATGAGATTCGCGCCAAGATTGAAGCGCTCATCGCCGAGATTGACGCGCGCCCCTGAGCTCCTTTCGTCGCGTAGCCTGAAGGCATGAGTGATCTCAACGAGGTGGGCGAGAAAGACGGCTGGCGCTGCTGGCTCTGTGATGCGGCGGTTGACCCCGACGGTTCGGTGAATTCCGACCTCGGCCCCAGTATCGATTCGTTTGCGGCGGCAAAGCTGAAGAAGGGTTCGACGAACGTGGAGCGGCTGGCGCATCGCGCCTGCAACACACAGAGAGGCAAGATTGCCCCGGTCGTGCCGTGGTCGCCAGAGCTTTTTGTGATTGATCCAGCCCCGATTGTGGCCACTGTCGAACGGCTATCGCGCAAGGGCGGCCGCGAAGTGGTGGCACGTTGCCCCGATGAGAACGACGCCCGGGCGGCATCCGAGTGGCTCCTCGATCGCCTGTCGCGATACGCGCCGGAGACGTCTTTCACGACCGAGGCTCAACCCGGCGGTGGTCAGTTCATGCTGGTGCTACGCGCCACCTAGAAGGTCACTCCTCCGACGTGATTGCGGTCATCATAAAGAGGCCAATGGCGTCGTACCACGCCTCATTCAGAGCAACCCAGGCCGCGTTTGCCGACTGTGGTGTTCCGCGGTAGTTCGTGGCTGCAGCCGTCGCCCACCTCGTTGACCACAGGGGATAACCGACCGCGAACCCGTCGGCTTCCAGAATGGCGGCGAAGGATTCCACTGCCGAAGAACTCGCATCAACGGAGGCGTTCAAGATCTCCTCGTAGGCGCTGGTGCGCAGGTCATCCTCGGCGATGCTCAAACCAAAGGATTGCCCGCTGGAGAGCATTCCGTTGGACAACACGAAGCACGTCATGGCGGTCGCCGCGTTGCCGAGGCTCTCTGACAGAGTTTTTGGTTCGGGTAACTTGGCAACGTCTGTCGCGAGGTGAGCGACGGTAGCCTTCACGGCGTCATCGGTAAACCGACCATCGGCACGGAGCTCACTTCCTGAGAGCGTTGTGTAGTAGTCCACATTCGCTTGGCCGGCCCGAGCCAGCAGCTCTGTGTATCCGTTCAAGAAACCCTGCACCTCGTTCTCGTTATACGAGTTCTGGGTGGGCATGGCAGCGACCACGGCGAGCGCGTCGGGCAGCATGGTGGTCACACCGGCGCGCTCTTCGGCGAGAACGCGGCCCGCTGAAACGAGAGCCTCGGCGTCGGTGGCCAGTTCAAGCTCGTCCAACACACCGTTGAAAGACGCGATGGCGTAGGTGGCCCACCCGAGGGCTTCGGGCAAATAAACCACCTGTTCCAGACGATCACCGGGAGCGGCCAAGGCGGCGTCTCTCGCGGCGATGGCTTCGTCGAGCGCAGCGTTTATCTCGGCCGTGATCTGCGTGCGTGCGGCGTCAAAGCCCTGGGCGTCGACGCGCGATTGCGCGGAGGCGGCTCCGGATGCCCGCATTAGCCTCAGGTAGGCGAAGGCGCCGATGCCATAGGCGCGCGGCCAATCCTTTGCCGTACGAGCTTCACCCATCGTGCCGAGCCCCGCCTGCGCCAACTCCACCGTCACGGGATCCGTTCCGGCGGGTGCAGCGGCGATGGCGGCGCTGAGGCGTGCCTCCATGTCTTCGACGGTGCGTCGAATCGCTGCCTCGGTTGCCGGCGAGGGTGCATCCGACAGGCGCAGGGTCGGTGTGTATTCCTTGCCGGTAAAGATCTTGTAGGCCTCACCGACGGTGCGCACCTTGACGACGGTCACCCCAACGCTTTTGCCGTAATCGACAATGTCGACCTGTTCACCCGTGGCTTCATCCATCACCCCGAAAGAATTATCGGGAACGATGATGGTCTTAAAGCCAACGGCAGCAGCCGACCTCACCTTCGTTGAGACGCCACCCACTTCGCCAATCGTGCCGTCGGGCGAGATGGTTCCGGTCATGGCCACGGTCGGAATGAGAGGCGTGTTCGTGAGGTTGGCCAAGAGGCCCACGGTCAGGATTCCGCCGGCCGAGGGACCGTCAATGGGGCCCGTCACACTAAATCCGAGGTCGATTTCATCGGGATCACGCGCGCTCATGAGCGTTGCTACGGCCGCCGCTTGCGACGTGGCGGCCAGCCACTGCGGCCCCGCGCCCGACGAGTTGATGCGAGTGAGGTCAACGGGATCCACGCCGTCGCGGTGTTCCAGCACGAGAACCTCGGCCGGCTCCACGCCGCCAACGTCTTCTCCTTCGGCGGTCTTGCCCGCCCAGAGGGCAGGAATCGTCAAGGCGACGCCACCGTCAATTTTTCTCAACTGACCAACCTGGTCGAGCGAACCAACTGAGGGCGCAGAGCACGCTGTGAGTGGCGCCACGACCAGCGCCATGACAACAAGGGCGATTGCGTTGCGCGTGAATAGTCTCTTTAGCTCCACGAGTGCTCCCTCTCGATTCCCCGTGACTTTACGCGCTTAAATTAGCACACCGGGTCATACCGCAGCCGGCGCGGAGAGGTCACGAGTACTCGCCCTTCACCACGAAGTACGAGCCGCGAATCTCGCCGGCAAGCTTTGACTTCTGCCGGGCAAACTTAAACTTGTCGGCGAGCTCGGCGGGCACGTCCATTCCTTGTGAGAGTCTGAAGCCGACCGCACGCTTCGAGGCGTCTTCGGTGGTGTACATCAGGTTGATCGCCAGCCCGCTTGTGTAAAACACGTATGACATGCGAATGCCGGAAACGACAAAATCGGCAACTTCGAGCGGAGCAGATGAGATGACAATGTCTCGCTCCGTCAGCACGCGCGCGATGCGCTCGACAATTTCGGGTGCTTCGCTGGCGGCACGCGTTGTGAACGCGTGGTCGTACTTGTTTGAGAAGTAGCGTGCTTCATTAGCGCGTAAACCGGCAAGGGCGTCAACCACCGGGGACGCCTCGAGCCCCGCAGTCGATACGGTGACAAAATCGATGACTCCCGGCACGGAGGACCCCTCTGTTCAGCGTTTCGACGCGTGTTCGTCAACACTACGCCGACACTCGATGAGGCGATGCCCGCGAAGCCCCTCAACTAGATTTGAGGCGACCCTTCTGCTGCGAAAGTGACTGTCATGGCCCCGTTGCCTCCCCCGTGGTACGCGGTGAGTGGTGCGCCCAGTTCGGGAAAAACCACGACGGTGCGCCTGCTTGCCGCCCGCGGATATCGCACCACGGAGGAGCAGGCTCGCGCCATCATCACCGAGGAGATGGCCAAGGGGCGCACCCTCGAGGAGGTGCGCGGCGCCGGCGAATGGTTTCAGGAAGTGATTCTCGAGCGACAGTTGGCTCTCGAAGCCCAACTCCCGGTTGACAAGACCGTCTTTCTCGACCGGGGCGTTCCCGACGGCCTTGCCTACGAGCGCTTTCTCGCCCTGCAACCGAATGCGGCGCTCGCGGACGCGGCGCGCAAAAGCCGGTACCGGCGCGTGTTCGTGCTCGAACCGCTGGCCTTTACCGCCGATCACGGGCGCATCGAGGACAGCGAGACGCAAACCAATCTGCATAACGCCATTCGCGACACCTACCTCGAACTCGGCTTCGACGTCTGTGACGTTCCGGTTCTCGGGCCCGCCGAGCGCGTCGACTTTATCCTCGAGCGGGTGCAGCCGAACTGACCCGGTGCGCTCCGCCCAGGGCGCTCCGCCCGGGACCGTAGACCGAGATCTTGCGCGCTCGCGAGCTACCCCCTTTTGTTGCTTTCCATATGGGCCGTGAGCGTGGCAAGCGTGTCCCCGAGAGCCGCAAAGTCGACCCCCGGCGCGGCAGCCACGGCGTTGAGAAATCGGCGCTCCAAATAGTCGCCTGATTTCTTTGACAGGTCCGCGCCCTGAGCGGTTAGTGAGACGAGAACCCGCTTGGCGTTTGTGGGGTCCTGATCCACGTGAACCAGCGCACGCTCGGCAAACCATTCAATGCGCTTGCTCACGGCCGCTTTGGAGACACCCAACGCTTGCGCCAAGCGCGTGATGTCGAGCTGACCACTTTCGCTGAGCACTTGGAGGAATACGAACTGGCTGTAGGTAATCGAGTATTCGCCCCGCAATAAGGCATCGGCTTGGCCGTTCATCTCTCTCACGAGGAAATTCAGCATGAAGCTGATGCGCTGCTCGGCCATGATGTTAGTTTACTAGTTAACCAAAATATGTCAGCATGTACACACAACAACATGGACACAGGAGGCCCCACGTGCCACGAGTAATCCCCGGTCGAATGACTGCCACGACGCAAGAGCCTTTTGTTCTCTTTCTCATTGGAATGCGCGTCAACAACGTCTTTGCTCTTCACCGCTGGCTGCCCGTTTTTGCTGCCATGCCCCGCATGCTTAAAGAGCTACACATCAACCGCGACTTGGGTTTTCGTTCGTATCAGATGTGGCTCTCGCGGACGGTGATACTCGTTCAGTATTGGGAGAGTTCCGAAAAATTGATTGCCTACGCCAAGGCATCGAACGAAGACCACCTTCCCGCATGGCGTGCCTTCAACAAAGCAGCCAGGAAGTCGCGCGCTGTCGGCATCTGGCACGAAACGTACGTGATTGATTCAGGAAAGACCGAAAACATCTACGCCAACATGCCGGCGTTTGGATTTGGCAAGGTGGGTAATCTCGAGCCAGCAACGGGGGGAAGAAAGACCGCGTCGCAACGACTCGGGAGTTAGCCACAAGCCGGCTTGAGTGAGCGTGCGGGGCTAAGCCAACTCCACGAGTTCGGCGTACTCCTTGTTCCAGTGGTCCTCAACGCCGTCGGGCAGGATGAGCACCCGCTCGGGGTTGAGAGCCTCGACGGCGCCGGTGTCGTGGGAGACAAGGACCACCGAGCCCTTGTAGCTGGCGAGTGCGCCGAGAATCTCTTCGCGCGAAATGGGGTCGAGGTTGTTCGTGGGCTCATCGAGCAGCAGAACGTTGGCGCTCGACACCACGAGCATGGCCAGGGCCAGGCGCGTTTTTTCGCCGCCCGAGAGCACTCCCGCGGGCTTGAGCACGTCGTCACCGCTGAACAGGAACGACCCCAGCACCTTGCGGCACTCGGTCTCGGTCATGTGTGCCGCGGCCGACACCATGTTCTGCAGCACCGAATCCTGCACGCGCAGCGTCTCGTGTTCCTGCGCGTAGTAGCCCACCTTGAGGCCGTGTCCCTCAATAACCTCGCCGGTGTCGGGCTGGTCGACGCCCGCCAAGATGCGCAGCAGGGTGGTCTTGCCAGCGCCGTTGAAGCCGAGTATCACCACGCGCGAACCGCGGTCGATGGCGAGGTCGACGGCCGTGAAAATCTCGAGCGAGCCGTATGACCGCGACAGGTCGGTGGCCATGAGCGGCGTCTTGCCGCAGGGCGCCGGATCGGGGAACCGAAGTTTTGCCACCTTGTCGCTTTGGCGAACCTCGTCGAGTCCGGCCAGCAGGGTTTCGGCCCGCCGCGCCATCTGCTTGGCCGCCACGGCACCCGACGCGCGCGCGCCCATCTTGGCCGCCTGCGTTTGCAGCGTCGTGGCCTTCTGCTCGGCGTTGGCGCGCTCGCGCTTGCGCCGCTGCTCGTCTTGTTCGCGCTGCTTTTGGTAGTTCTTCCAGTTCATGTTGTAGATATCGATCACCTGGCGGTTGGCATCCAGATAGAACACGCGGTTTACGGTCTCGCCCACAATCTCGACGTCGTGGCTGATCACGATCAGGCCGCCCTGATAACCCTTGAGAAAGTCGCGCAGCCAGGTGACTGAGTCGGCGTCGAGGTGGTTGGTGGGTTCGTCGAGCAGCATGGTGTCGGCGCCCGAAAACAAAATGCGCGCCAATTCGATACGTCGGCGCTGACCACCCGAGAGGGTCTTGAGCGGCTGGTCGAGAATGCGGTCGGGCAACTTGAGGTTAGACGCAATGGCCGCAGCTTCCGCCTCGGCCGCATATCCGCCAAGCGCATCGAAACGATCCGAGAGGCTGCCGTACGTGCGCATTGCTTCGGCGGCCACGGCTTGATCCGGGTCGCCCATCAGCAGGCTGTTTTCGGCCATGCCCTGCACCAGGGCACCGAGGCCGCGCGCGTTCAGAATTCGCGTTCGCGCCAGTTCTTCGGGGTCTCCAGATCGTGGATCCTGGGGCAGGTAACCGATCTCGCCGCCTACCTCAATCGAGCCGCCCGCGGGCTGCAGGTCGCCCGCAAGAGTCTTGGTGAGCGTGGTCTTTCCCGCGCCGTTGCGACCGACGAGCCCGATCTTGTCGCCGCTCGACACGCGAAACGACACGTCAGACATGAGCACTCGCGCGCCCACGCGCAACTCAAGGTCTTTGACGTTGAGCACGGGCGGATTCCGATTCTGTGGGTGCACACGGAGGGCCGTGAGTCTGACTAAGGAGCTGTCTTCAGTTTAAGTGACGCAAATGACCTCACAAACCACGGTCCAGCATCCAAAACGGGTATTGCTTCAGCGGGCGACCTCACTCATGATGAGGGCTATGGCTAATTACGAAGTTATAAATGTCGGTGCGCCCGATCAGTGGCGCGACTACTTTGGCGGATTTCGCCCGGACTCGTCACGCGATGGCCGGCGGGTCGTCGACCACGAGATGAAGAACCAGTTCATCGGCATCACCGTCAACGCCCTCGAGCCTGGTGAGGAAGCGGGCTACTGGCACGACCATTCGGACATTGAGGAGATTTACTTCTTCATTTCGGGACGCGGTCAGATGGGACTCGGCGATGATCTCGTTGAGGTTGAGGCGGGTTCCGTTGTGCGCGTTGGTCAGAACGTGATGCGCACGTGGCGCGCAAAGCCGGACAGCCCTGAGCAGTTGCGCTGGATCTGTATGCGCGCGGGAAGTACCGAACTCCCCGAGTTTCCAAACGACGCGAAGCGCGACATGGAAAGCCCGATGCTCTGGTAGCCAGCCCGATGATCGATGCTTTCTCCTGCGGTAGCGGACGTTAGGGGAGTAGCGACAGGGTGAGCACCTTGAAGTCGGTGTCCAGAGAACGCTTGATTGTGTAGTTGAGGTCACTCACCGTCACGTTGCCGCTCTGGTCCTCTCGAAGTCCGTATTCCTGACCGTTGATGCCAATGTACGGCTGGCCGATCCAGGGATTTCCCCACGTAATTGATTCCTGGGGCACGGGGTTGCGGTCGACGAAGGTGATGTAGACCGATTCGTCACTCATGATGATTCCGCCCGGGGAGTCTTGACAGAGCACGTCACCTGATTTCATCGTGACGGAGGTGCTGTCGACCCGAGCTTTCTTGGAGACCACAACTTTTTGGCCGGAGTAGTTGCTGATGCACATGAAGGTGTCGAGATTGGCGGCATTGCGGTCATCGGAGGCACTTCCCGTTGCGCCGCACGCGGATAGCGCCACGCCCAACACGAGGGCGAGAGCGGCTGTCGCAGAAACACGTCGGAGTCGTTGTGTCGTCATGCCACAACTTTACTTAGTTAGGCCCCTCGGCGTGAAGCCCTGAGAAGACTGCTTTACTCGACCCGCGTCGGCTGCGACTAGAGCCCGTTGTTTTGCCGGTAGACGTGCACGATGGCGTTGGCGTGCCCGTGACCCATCTCGTGCGTGTCTTTGAGGTAGGCGACCTGCGTCATGTGGGTCTCGTCCCGGACGGCGTCTAGCTGGGTCATCCAGTAGTCGATGGGCTTCCCATACTTCTTCTCGATTGGCGGGAAGTAGGAGGCGGGGCCGGTAACTTTCTCAGTCATGGGTCAATTATGGGGCGCCTGACATGGACAGGGAAAATGTCAGGCAGCTCGTTACAGGGTAGGCCCGGTAGGCGAATAGATCCCGTTCGCCGTCTCCCAGCCTACTGCGGGGGTCCGGGAGGTCCGTCCTGAGAACCGTCGTCGGCGGTGAGACCCATGAAGCACTTGA
>CAIWRM010000177.1 GCA_903915075.1 uncultured Microbacteriaceae bacterium | reverse complement strand
CCCTTGTTTCCGTGACGACCCGCGAGCTTGTCACCTTCGGTGATCTTGCGCTTCTGGGCGATGTACACGGTCACGCGCTGGTTGACACCAGAGCCGAGTTCGTCTTCTTCCTTCTCGGCGTCGAACACCTTGACGTCGATGATGGTTCCGGCCTCACCGTGAGGAACCTTGAGCGACGTGTCGCGCACCTCGCGGCTCTTCTCGTTGAAGATGGCGCGCAGCAGGCGCTCCTCGGCCGACAGCTCGGTCTCACCCTTGGGCGTGACCTTGCCGACGAGGATGTCGCCGGGGCGAACCTCGGCACCGATACGAATGATGCCGCGCTCGTCGAGGTTGGCAATCAGCTCGGGCGACACGTTGGGCAGGTCGCGCGTGATCTCTTCTTTACCGAGCTTGGTGTCGCGCGCATCGACCTCGTACTCCTCGATGTGAATCGAGGTGAGCACGTCGTCTTGCACGAGACGCTGGCTGAGAATGATGGCGTCCTCGAAGTTGTGACCCTCCCACGGCATGAATGCCACGAGCAGGTTCTTACCCAGAGCGAGCTCACCGTCTTCGGTGGCGGGGCCGTCGGCCAGAACCTGGTTGACGGCAACCTTGTCGCCCTCGCTCACAATGACGCGGTGGTTGTAGCTCGTGCCCTGGTTGCTGCGCTCAAACTTGCGCAGCGGGTACTCGCGAGAACCGCCCTCGTCTTGCATCACGATGACGTGGCTGGCGGACACCTCGGTGACCACACCGGCCTTGTCGGCAAAGATTACGTCGCCGGCATCGAACGCCGCGTAGCTCTCCATGCCGGTACCCACGAGAGGCGCCTCCGACTTGATGAGCGGAACGGCCTGACGCTGCATGTTGGCACCCATGAGGGCGCGGTTGGCATCGTCGTGCTCGAGGAACGGGATGAGCGATGTAGCAACCGACACCATCTGGCGCGGCGAGACATCCATGTAGTCCACGTCTGCGGCGAGAACGAGGTCGACCTCGCCACCCTTCTTACGCACGAGAACGCGGTCCTCGGCAAAGTGCTGACGGTCGGCGGTCACGGCCGCGTTGGCCTGGGCCACCACGTGCTCGTCTTCCTGCGACGCGGTGAGGTAGTCGATCTTGTCGGTGATCTTTCCGTTGACCACGCGACGGTACGGCGTCTCAATGAAGCCGAACGCGTTGATGCGGGCGAACGAAGCGAGCGATCCGATCAGACCAATGTTGGGGCCTTCCGGAGTTTCGATGGGGCACATGCGGCCGTAGTGCGACGAGTGAACGTCACGCACGTCAACACCGGCACGCTCACGCGACAGACCACCGGGGCCGAGCGCCGAGAGACGACGCTTGTGCGTGAGTCCGGCGAGCGGGTTGTTCTGGTCCATGAACTGCGAGAGCTGGCTGGTGCCAAAGAATTCCTTGATGGCTGCCACAACGGGACGCACGTTGATGAGCGTCTGCGGCGTGATGGCCTCAATGTCCTGCGTGGTCATGCGCTCGCGCACCACGCGCTCCATACGGCTGAGGCCGGTACGCACCTGGTTCTGGATGAGCTCACCCACGGCGCGAATACGACGGTTACCGAAGTGGTCGATGTCGTCGACGGTCAGCGGGATTTCGGCCTTCTTGCCGTCGCGCAGTCCGGGAATCTTGACCTCACCACGGGTCAGCAGCTCCTGGTCGGCAGCGTGCATCGTCACGAGGTACTTGATCGTGGCAACGATGTCGGCCACGTTGAGCACCGACTCGCTCAGCGGCAGGTCGAGACCCAGCTTCTGGTTGAGCTTGTAACGGCCCACCTTGGCGAGGTCGTAGCGCTTGGAGTTGAAGTAGTAGTTCTCGAGAAGCACACGCGCGGCCTCGGCGGCCACCTGCTCTCCCGGACGCAGCTTGCGGTAAATGTCCTTGAGGGCTTCTTCCTTGGTGAGAATGTTGTCCTTTTCCAGCGTGAGCTCGATCGACTCAAAGCCGGCAAACTCCTTGCGGATGTCTTCGGCCGTGAGGCCGAGCGCCTTGAGGAAGACGGTGACCGACTGCTTGCGCTTGCGGTCGATGCGCACGCCCACCTGGTCGCGCTTGTCAATCTCGAACTCAAGCCATGCGCCACGGCTGGGGATCATGCGGGCCGAGAAGATGTCTTTGTCAGACGTCTTGTCGCTCACGCGCTCAAAGTAAACGCCGGGGCTACGCACGAGCTGCGACACCACGACACGCTCGGTGCCGTTGATCACGAAGGTGCCCTTTTCGGTCATCAGGGGGAAGTCGCCCATGAAGACGGTCTGGGTCTTGATCTCACCCGTGTTGTGGTTCATGAACTCCGCTTCGACGTACAGCGGGGCGGCGTAGGTCTTGCCGCGCTCCTTGCACTGGTCGAGCGTGTACTTCTCTTCTTCGAGGTAAGGGTTCGTGAACGAGAGCTGCATCGTCTCATCGAGGTTCTCGATGGGCGAGATCTCTTCGAAAATCTCCTCGAGGCCGGTGCGGGAGGGGAGGTCTTGGCGACCTTCCTTCTCGGCCTGGGCAACACGCTGCTGCCACTCCTCGTTGCCGACGAGCCACGCAAAGGACTCGGTCTGCAGATCAAGCAGATCGGGCACCTTGAGGGTGTCGGTGATTTTGGCGAACGAAAGTCGCGAAGAATCGCGACCGCTCTTGTTGGACTTGGAACCGTTGCGCGCAGCAGCCAAGATTTTTCCTCCGTGGGCCCGTGAGAGCCATCAAGTGTCGGTAGTGAGGGATAGAGCGCAAAGAAGACACGACAAAATCAACCATGGGTGGTGTCGTTACCAGTCCTGGTTGAGAGCCACCGTACCGACCGACATATGAGGGCACGTCAAAACTTCAAGCGCAAAGTATAAGCATAGAACCGTTATGCAATTGTGTCCAGTCCTTAATCTGAAAAACCTTTCGCAGGTCGCGACTTCGTGGTACGAAGTCGGCCGGATGCTGTCACCGCGTCGCGGGATAGCGGGGGTTGTACATGGGCCGGGGCTCTGGGGCCGGTCGTGAATAGGCACGCGCGGGTAGTCTGAACGGGTGACTGGCCCGCTGACTCGCCGACTCGGCAGCTCTGGCGTGATTGCCACGATTGAGCCGGATCCGTTTCAGACCGGCGCCTACATTCTCGATGTGGACGGCACCCCCCAGTCGCACATTTTTCCCGAGCGTCCCGATGAGCTCTTCTTTGAGTACATCCGCCGCATGGGACACGTGATCGATGTGGCCGCGCCCGCGGGCGAGGCCATCACGGCCATTCATCTCGGGGCCGGCGCACTCACCCTGCCGCGCTACATCGAGGCCACGCGGCCAGGGTCACGCCAGCAGGTGATCGACATCGACCGCGACCTCGTGGACTTTGTTCGCGAGGTGTTTCCGCTGCCCGCACGCGCCTCGATTCGCCTGCGCTACGGCGATGCCCGCGAGGTGATCAACAAGCTTCCCGCCGGTCTTCGGGCCAGTGCCGACGTGATCACCGTCGACATTTTTGCCGGGGCCCGCACCCCCGCCCACGTGACCACCGTGGAGTTCTTCACCGAGGTGGCCGCGCTGCTGGCACCCACCGGCGTGGTGATCATCAACATTGCGGATGGGCCCGGGCTCGCCTACGCGCGCGCTCAGGTCGCCACGGTGTCGCACGTGTTTGCGCACGTGGGCGTGATGGCCGAAGCACAGGTGCTCAAGGGGCGCCGGTTCGGCAACCTTGTTCTCGTCGCATCGAATCTGCCGGACGTGCTCAACGAACTGCCCCGCCTCATGGCGCGCGGACCGCATCCCGCGAGTTCAATGTCGGGCGCGGAGCTCACGCGCTTCATCGGCGGCGCGCTGCTCACCACCGACGCCACGGCCGTGCCCTCCCCCACCCCGCAGAAAACCATCTTTCAGATGGCAAAGAAGAGCTGATGGCAGATCTGGCTCGAGTGGAGAAATGGGCGGATGCCCTGATCCGGTTGCACCTTGATGCGAACGTCTGGAGTTTTCGCTTCGACCACGCGCGCACGCGAGCCGGGCTGTGCGACTTTCGCCGTCACACCATCAGCGTCTCCCGGCACCTGGCCGCGCGTTACGAGGACGACGAGATTCACCAGGTGCTGTTGCACGAGGTGGCGCACGCACTCGCCGGCATGGGTGCCGGTCACGGTGCCAAGTGGCGCTCGATCGCAAAGGATCTGGGCTACGACGGCAAGCGCACGCACGACGGCAGCGTGGCGAAAGAGTTGGCCCCCTGGCTGGGCGTGTGTCCGGCCGGACACGAGCACTTTCGCTTTCGCGCACCCACGCGTCCGCTCGCCTGCGGGGCCTGTGGGCGGGGCTTCTCGCGCGCCAACCTCATCGAGTGGACCAAACGGGACGTACTCTAGAGAAGAGACAAAGGTTAGGTCGTGAGTTAAGTGTTCGTTTTCCTCCGCTTCACGCTAGACACCACCTCCGATGCCGCGTGGGACGCGCTGCAGTCCCCCGCCGTCTTTCGCAAGGCGTCGGCGCCGCTCATTCGCGTGCGCTCGCTCGAAAAGGGCGGATTCCCCGAGCGGTGGAGTGAGGGCACGCCCCACGACGTGCGCCTCAGCCTGCTCGGTATCTTTCCCATCGGTCACCAGCGCATCCTGGTTTCTCTCGGCGAGCGACCCGGCGGCGTGCGCATGATTGTGGACAAGGGGGCAGGCCTCACAGGATTCCTCCGCGTCATGCCCAAGTGGGATCACCGCATGGCCGTGTCGGCCACGGATGATGGCCGCACCCTGTTTCGCGATCGACTCGCGGTACGCGCCGGTCTGCTTACTCCGTTCGTGTGGATCTCGATGTGGGCGTTTTGGCAGGTACGCGGAGCCCGCCTCAAGAAGCTCGCGCCCACCTGGCCCACGCCGCACACGAGTCAGGTGCCGCACACCGACTAGCGGGTTGCTTACGGCGCGCAGCTCGAGGACAACGCACCAGGACAAGGCAAACGCCACGTAGCCGAAGCTGCGTGGCTTTTGACGAAAGCGGGTACTAGGCCTGAGCGTCGGTCTCGTCGAGCGACACCATGGCGTCGGACGACGACAGGGCGCGAAGCTCGAGGGCGAACTCGTCGACAATGCGACGCTGTTCTTCGAGCAGCGTGAGGCGCGACTCGGTGTCTCCCAGGAGCTCACCGTTGTGCTCGGCAAAGCGAACAGTGAGCTGCTCGGCACGAGCACGGGCACGCGTGATGGTGTTGGCCGCGGCGTTACGAGCTGCCTGCAGAATCTCCTCGGCGCGCGAACGCGACTGGCTGAGGTACTCCTCGGCCTGAGCGCTGAGCTCGCCGGCCTGGTTGGTCGACACAGCAAGACGCTCGCTTGCTTCTTCGGTGATGCGCTGAACGTGCGCGATGGCCTCTTCGTGCAGAGCCAGACGCTCGCGCTCGGCATCAATCTGCGCCACCTTGATCTCGCGCTCAATACGAAGCTGCTCGCGCTCGGCCATCTGGCGAAGCGTGGAGAGCTCGGTCTTAACGTCTTCGGTCTCCTGGTGAACGCGCGAGCGAATCTCTGATGCCTCGCGCTCGGCCTCGGCAATGATAGCTGCCGACTTGCGCTGGGCAATCTCAATCGAGGTGCGGGCCTCGGCGTTGCGGGCATCTGCCTGGATGGTCAGCTCGGTAACGCGACGCTCGGCGTCAACGCGAAGCTCTTCGGAGCGGGCATCGGCCTCGGCCACACCCTTCTCGGCCTTGAGTCGGGCACTGCGTGTGACCTGCTCGGCCTCGGCACGAGCGCTCTCGCGAAGAACGCGAGCCTCTGCCGTGGCGTCCTTGACCATTTTGTCGGCCTGCTCTTCGGCAACACGCAGCGTGTGCTCGAAGGCCGAACCGAGGTCGGCAAAGGTGGGCTTGGAGTTGGCGCGCTTGAGAACGCCACGCAGATCGGTGAGTTCGCGGGTGAGGCGCTCAACCGACCTCTCGGCGGTCGAACGATCGCCCTCGAGCTGCTCTACCTTGGCGGTGGCATCGGAGATGGCGGTCAACACCTCGTCGCGGTCGTAACCACGGCGCGCGGTGCGGAAGGAGCGAATGTCAACCATGATTAGTTCTCCTCATCGTCGAGCGCAGTAGCGGACGACTCGTTGGCAACGGCAGCATCGGCAACGAGCATGGCGCGAACGTCGTGCGCGAACGCGTTGACGCTGGTGCGCTGCTCTTCGAGTTCTTCGAGTCGCGACACGGCTCCGTCGAGGAGGCCCTGGGCGTGCTCGTACATGCGGTGGGTGAGACCCTCGCCACGTGCGTCAGCACGAGCAACGAGTCCGTCGGCGGTCTCCTGAGCGTGCGACACAAGCAAGTCGCCGTCCTGGCGGGCCTTGGCGAGGAACAACTCCGCCTCGCGCACCACATCGGCACCCTGCTCGTCTGCCTCGATCACCTGCTTGTTGGCTTCCTTAGAGATGTCGGCGATGTACGTAGCGGACTGCTCGCTCATTCGACGCGTGTCGCGCTCGGCCTTCTCCTGCGACGCTTCAATCTCTCGCTGGATGCGCTGCTGCTCGCGCTCATTGAGCTGGCGCAGTGTGGCCATCTCCGAGCGAGCATCTTCGGTCTCTTTCTGAACCTGCGCGGCAATGGCCACAGCCTGCTCGTCGGCCTGCTCGAGAATGCGCTCGCCCTGAACGCGCGACTCTTCCAAAGCAACCTTCGCCTCTTCAAGCTTGCGCTCGGCCTCGGCGATGGCCATGGCCGACTTGCGCTCGCTTTCGGAGCGAATGGCCGAAATGCGGGCCTCGGCTTCGGAATTAAGCTTCTCGGCGTGACGCTGAGCTGCAGAGGTTACTTCGTCGGCTTCTGCCTTGGCGGCATCGCGTGCGATGTTGGCCTCAGCAGTGGCATCCGAAATGAGTTTTCCGGCCTGCTCTTCGGCAACCCGAAGGGTCTGCTCGAAGGCGGCACCGAGATCGGAGAACGACGGCTTGGCGTTGGCACGCTTGAGTGCGCTGCGCACCTCGTTGAGTTCACGAGTGATGCGCTCAATGGCCTGATCGGATTCTTCACGCTCACGCTCGGCACGCGAAATGCGGCTCGTGAGTTCCGTGAAGGCGCGATCGACGTCTTCGGGCTCATAGCCCGACCGGGACGTGCGGAACGAGGGGGAGTCTGCCACGGGAATCTTTCCTTGCGGTTAGAGCGGAGAATCAGCAAGCTGATGCCCCGCAAAATCACGAGAACAACAAATATGAAGACATAGGTCTCCGAGAAAGAGTCTAAGGGATAAATCGAAGGTTTGGCTAGTTGAGGCGGCCCACAGAAGCAAGGGCAGCACGCAGCAAAACCCCTCTTCCACCCTCCATTTCGCTGGTGACGGCATCTTCGAGCGCCTCTTCAGGGGTTAACCACGTCACTTCAAGGGCATCTTGGCGCGGTTCACACGTTCCCGTGACGGGTACAACGAAGGCGAGAGACACTGCGTGCTGGCGATCATCCGTGAAGGGAGAACGCCCGGATTCGGGGAAATACTCGGCCACCGAGAACGGATGCGCACTCGCGGGAAGCAACGGAAAGGCCATGGGGCCGAGGTCTTTTTCGATGTGGCGAAAGAGCGCCTCGCGCACGGTCTCGCCGTACATCACGCGTCCCGACACAATCGTTCGGGTGATTGATCCGCTCTTTGTGGCCCGCAATAAGAGGCCCACGTCGGTGACGCGACCCAGGCCATCCACGTGCACCGGCACCGCCTCCACGTAGAGCAGGGGCAGCCGAAGGCGGATGGCGGCCAACTCGTCGTCGCCCAGCCATCCCGAATTGGGGTCGGGGGTGCGCACGCTCATGTGTTCATCATACGAACGCAGACCTCGTTAGCGCGCCCCACTCGCAACAAGCCTCGACGCCGACACCCGGTGCTCGTTGGTGACCGGTCCCGTTTGCACGAAGTCTCAGTGCCGCCTTGCTTGGCGCACCGTTTCTGCTAACCTTGCGCTTGGAACTTTCTTTCATTCCACGTTCTCAAGAAAAGGATTCAGAGCATGGCTCGCAAAATCGTTGGCATCGGGGCGGCAGTAACTGCCCTCGGACTCGCCGTCGCACTCACCTCATCCCCCGCCCTCGCTGCCGTAGACGACGGCACGTGGGGCATTTGGGCCGCCGAAGACGTTCTCGACGCTACCGCCGGCACCATTGGCTTCGGTAGCACGACCGTGCCGAGCGCGTCCTTCGTGTACACGCAGATTTCGGGCGACACCGGAGTAGAAATCGCCACGGTCAATGACAAGGACATGTGGGTCCCTGCCAGCTCCACTATGGGCGCAGTTTTTGGTGCTAACGGTCCCTCCGACATTGAAAACCTCTTGGATTACGATGCCAATGCGACATCCGAAGCGACTCTGGTGATTACCTTTGACGCGGAGGTGCCCGCAAACGAGCTGGGCCTCGTGATCATGGACATCGACTCGGAAAATACCGGACTTGCGGCAGATGCGGACCGCTTCACGATTGAAGCGACCAACGCGGCAGGCACGGATTTGACCTCAAGTGAACTCAACGGTGGCGCGTTCAACTTCTGTAACGTACCCGTGGCAGAGATGCCCGGAGACTGTAACGACACCGCTTACACCGGAGTTCCCACGGTGACCGAGCCAACAGCAACGAGCGTCTTCTTTGAGGGAAGCCTCCTCAATGCCAGTGACGACGGTGACTCTGGATGGGTCAATCCCACAGCTGCCGTAAAGACAATGACCGTGACCTGGCTTTCACAGGACGGCGGCAGTTCCGCCAAGCTCGCCATCGCCGTGAAGAAGTCAGCGTTGCCCGACACCGGTCTTGACGTGACAACGGGGGCCCTCACAGCTCTCGTTCTCGGCGTTCTCGGTGCCGTTGCGCTCATCGCAACGCGTCGTCGCCGCGCGTAGTTCACAAACGAAACGCAGAACGCCCCACCTTGTGTGGGGCGTTCTGCGTTGGCGGTCCCGGTGGGAGCCGTCGGCAGTCCACAGGACTGCCTCCTCCCAAATCCCAGCACCTTTACTCCCAAGCAAAAAGTAAGACCCCTCGGAATGAGGGGTCTTACTTTTTGGCGGTCCCGGTGGTGTGTGGTTGCAGGACATAGGAATAACCTGTCGCAAGACATCGGAATAATTCACTGCTCAACTTGAGCAATGAACAAATCCCGGCTCATCATCACCGCCATCAACGTTGAAAAGATCT